>NZ_AP022573.1:3605349-3905795 GCF_010729105.1 Mycobacterium saskatchewanense | reverse complement strand
GGTCAAGCTTGCCTGGGGTACCGACCTACTGTTCGAGCCTCAGAGCAACGCGCGGCAAAGCGAGATGCTGGTTCGGCTCGCGGAATACTTCACCAATGCCGAAGCCCTGAAGATGGTGACCTCCGGCAATGCCGCCCTGATGCGGCTGTCCGGTGAACGGGACCCGTACAGGTCGGCACGACTGGGTGAGATCACCGTCGGCGCTTGGGCAGACGTGCTGCTGATCAACGGCGATCCGCTCGCAGACCTCTCCGTGCTGGCGGACCCCGCCAACAACATTGCCCTCATCGTAAAGGACGGAATGGTCGTCACTGACCGTCGGGCGCCGAGGATGCCGCCGCCCGGCAACGCTGGTTGCTCTGCACCCGGATAGTGAAACGGGGAAGCCGTTTTCCCGGCCGCCGCTCGATCCCGTACTCCCAGGCCAAACCCTGGCCGAGTTGCCAGCCGCGCCACCGGGCCAGCATGCACAGTCCCGCACCCACGGCGGTGGCAAACAGCGTGCCCTGTGCCGGCGCGCCGCTGAAGCTGAACGCCACCTCCACTCCGCTGGCAGCCACCGCGCAGGTTGCGTAAAGCGTGTTGCCGCCGAAGATCTGCGGGATACGCCCTACTGTCAGATCGCGCAACACACCACCGCCGACCGCGGTAATCGTGCCGAGCAGCAGCGCGGGCAGCCAGCCCAAGCCAACCGCCAGCGTCTTTTGCGCGCCGACCGCCGCCCATGTGCCCAACGCCAACGCGTCGATGACGGGATAGGCTACGGCCCACAGCCGACCCCGCAAGGGTGCCACAAAGGCCAGCAAAGCTCCCGCCAATGCGGTTCCCACATAACGGGAGTCGGTCAGCGCAACGGGTGGCCCATGCTGTAACAGCGTGTCCCGGACCACGCCGCCTCCGAGGCCGGACACGATAGCCAGCCCCACGAACCCCACAGGGTCCATCCGCAACTGCCGGGCGACGACACCGCCGAGCACCGCGTTGGCGAACACTCCGGCCAGATCGACGGCATGCGACAGCTCGCTCAGTGCGGCGCTCATGCACCAGCCCCGCCCGTCGCGCCCGGAAAGCCTCTAACCATCAGGACCCCACGAGACCTCGGGCTCGATCTGGGTCCACAGGATGGCCAGGCAGACGAGACTCTGATCGAACGGGTTCTGTAGGTCCAGACCGCTCAGCTTCTGCATCCGCTGGATGCGGTACAGCACCGTGTTCCGGTGGATGAACAGCTCCGCCGCGGCGGCTCCGCGGTCAAAGCTGTTGAGGGCCAAGCACCGTAGCGTCGCTACCAGGTCGGCGTTCTCATTGCCGTCGAGCTCGCCGAAGACCCGCGCGACGATGTTGTCGGCGATCTGGGGAGACTGCGCCAGCAACAGGTGCGGGAGGAAGTCGCGAACTGTCACGAGCCCGGCGCGGCCCGCGCCGCCGGCGAACGCGATCAGCATTCTCGACGTTTCGAGGGCGGCGGACAGACCCACTCTCTCGACCGAACGTTCGCGGGCCAAGACGAGCTGCGGGTTTTCCAGCGCCGGAATCCAGTCAAAGCTCTCAGCACACAACCCCGCGACCCGATTCCCCTCTGTCGTCGCGAGCACACCCTGTGACCGCAGCCGGCCCGCCAGCGCGATGTGGTCAGCCGTGGTGGCCCCGCGAAGGCAAGCCGCGAATGGCCGATACGGACCGGCGAGGTCGAACCCGATATGTTCCGCCCGCTCACGGTCGTCGACCGTAAGCGGTTGCTGGCCACACAATCTGTCAAGCAGGGTTCGGGCGCGGCGTTCACCCGCGGTGTCGGGCGCGTCACCCTCGTCGTCATAGGCTTGCGAAAACGTGTCGACGACCAATTCCAGATAACTCCACAGGACATCTGCCTGTTCGAGCAGCATCGGCCGTTCGGCATCCGTCGCCGCGTCGAGCAACATGTTCCACATGATGCGGATGCCGCGGCGGTAGACCACCAATCCGTCATGCATCGGTTCGGCGGCCACCGCACGGCTCCGCACGACTTCGTGGAGCTCCGAAATCATGCTCTCGTCGGGCGCAACCCCCTCGGCCAGCCACCGGAGTATCAAGGCGACGTTCCACCGGATCGCCGGGCGGCCGCGAGCCGTCGGGTCATCGTCAACGAACCGGGAGTAGCCGGGTAGTTCACGAAAGGCCAGATCCATTTGGCGCGCCACCTCATCGGGATCCAGCCGCGCGAAAATCGCCCGGACCGCGCTGCTCGGGGTGGAAAGACCAGCCACGCGTCGATGATGGCACGAGTTGCGGTCGGCACCCTGTGCGCGAGCACAAACTTTGTCCAGGGATCTTGAGCTGACGACAATTGCGCCGGCGGCCTTCCGGGAAGACGATAGGCGGTAGCCGCAGCGAAGCGCGGCGCCGTCGGGGCACGACTACAGTCGGCGACCAAGCCGGGACTGTCACCAGCAAAGAGACGAGTTGTTGTGTCGTACCGCGATTTACAAGATGAGGTCTACTTCAAAGGTCTCACGGTGCCATCGTTACCGATGGCCAACCACGAGCTGGAGCAACGGGCAGAGTCAGCGATGGCCCCGTCGACCCTGTCCTATGTGGTGTTCGCGGAACTCGACCTGATCGTGGCGGTCGATGGTTATCCGACGCTGGACGACCTGAACCGAAAATCGCGCACGTCGTCATTGTCCTGAAAAGGAATGTAATACACCGCCCACTCAGCTTGGAGGCAGTATGACCACCGTTCGCGATGCAATTCTCGATCTGCTGCGCACTCACAATTTGACCACCTTTTTCGGCAACCCCGGGTCGTCGGAATTAGCACTCCTGCACGACTTCCCCGACGATTTCCGCTACGTGCTGGGCCTGCAGGAGATGGTGCCGGTCGGGATGGCCGACGCGTATGCACAGATCACCGGTCGGCCCGCTCTGGTCAATCTCCATACCGCTCCGGGAATGGGCAACGCGCAGGGCCAGCTCTACAACGCATTCGTCAACAAAACCCCGCTGATCGTCACCGCCGGAAACCAGCGTCGCACGATGCAAAATCAGTACTGCCTGCTGACCAATATCGAGCCCACGACCGTGCCGAAGCCGTTCGTGAAATGGGCGGCCGAACCCGCTACGGCCAGTGAGGCACCCGCCGTGCTGGCCCGGGCCATCCACTTGGCCGCCACCCCGCCGATGGGTCCGGTGTTCGTCTCGTTGCCCATGGATGACATGCCGATCGAGCTCGACGACGCACAGGCCACCGATATCGCCACCGTGCGAGATCGCTCGGTGACCCGGGCGGCGGGCTTCCCCCCAGAACTCGCCGAGCGGATCAGCGGCCGATTGGCGTCCGCGAACTCGCCGGCATTGATTGTGGGCGGCGACGTCGAACGCTATGGCGCGTGGGATGCGGTGATCGGGTTGGCCGAACGTAGTCAATCGGCCGTATGGACGGCACCGCTGACGGGTTGGAGCGGATTTCCCGAGAATCACCCGCTGTACCAAGGGATCTTACCGCCCGGGGCGGGCTGGATCTCCAAGATGCTGGCCGGGCACGATCTGCTCCTCGTCATCGGAGCCCCGGTCTTTCGCTACTACCCCTTGGTACCCGGACCCTACCTTCCCGAAGGCGCAAGCCTGATTCACATCACCAACGATCCCGACGAAGCAGCGCGCGCCCCCGTCGGAGATGCCATCGTCGCCGACTTGGCCAGCGCGGCCGCCGCGCTCTTCGCCGCCGCCAAACCGGCCCGCCGGTCCGCCCCAGCGGCCCGTCCGCCCATCCCGGACATGCCAAGTGCGCAGGCTCCCCTCGAGCCGGAAGCACTGTGGTCGGCGGTCGGACGAGCCGCGCCTGCGGAGACGCTGTGGGTCAGCGAGGCCGGAAGCAACGAGGTCGCCATTACGCACAGCATTCGGCCCGGTTACCCGTTTTCGCATCTGTCTGCGGCTGGTGGCGGACTCGGCTACGGATTGCCCGCGTCAGTTGGTGCGCAGCTGGCGGCCCCCGACCGTCCCGTCGTCGCTTTGATGGGGGACGGCTCAATGCATTACGCGATCACCGCGTTGTGGACCGCGACCCGGTACAAAATCCCGGTGACGATCGTGGTCGCGTCCAACGCCGAATACGGCGTAGTCAAGGAATTCGGTGTGTGGGAAAAGACCCCGGGCGTTCCCGGTCTCGACCTGCCCGGCCTCGACGTCGTGGCCACGGCGGCCAGCTATGGCGTCGACGCGCACGAAGCGCACACCACCGAGGAGGTCGTCGAGTTGGTACGCGCGGGCGTCGCCGACAGGGAACGACCAACCCTCATCAACGCACGCACCACGCCGGTCGGAGCCTGACATGGACGGGGCGATCGTCGCCGAGTTCGCCGCCGCGCTCGGCCGCTCGGACGCCGTCATCACCGAAAGCGCCATCCTGAGTGAAAAGGGCCGGGACTACTGGGGTTTCGGCGGCACGCCCGGGCTGCTGCTAAGGCCGTGCACAAGCGACGAGGTGGTAGCGGTGGTGCGGGTCGCCGCCGCACATCACATCCCCATGGTGACCCGGGGTGGGGCGTCGAACTGTGCTGGAGCGATGATGCCGAGCCCGGACCGAGTGATGATCGACTTGTCAGGGATGAACCGCATCCTTGACGTCGACCCGTCCGCACGGACTGCCCGAGTTCAGCCGGGCGTCATCAACGCGGACCTGCAGCAGCACGTCGCCCCGCACGGGTTGTGCTTCTCGCCCGATCCGGTGTCAGCGCATCTTGGGACGGTCGGTGGCAACATCATCGAAAATGCCGGCGGCCCACACGCTCTCAAGTATGGCGTCACATACAACCACGTCCTCGAGGTCGAGGCGGTTCTTGCCGACGGCAGGGTCATCCGGCTGAACGCCGCCGACGACGGTCCCGACCTGCTTGGGGTGCTCATCGGATCGGAGGGCACGCTCGCCATCCTCACCGAGGCCACGGTGGCGTTGCGCCCGGTAGCACCAGTCATACGAAGCCTCATGGGTAGTTTCGCAACCGCCCACGACGCCGCCAGCACGATCTCCGCGATCATCCGTACCGGGACGGTGCCGGCGGCGGTGGAATGGCTCGACCGGGCCGGTATCGCGGGCCTGCAGAAATTCACCGACACCGGCTACCCGACCGACGTCGACGCAATCGTGCTGATCGATATCGACGGCAGCGCAGAAGCGGTGGAGTACGACACCGAAATCGTCCACCAGGTGCTGCGGCGTACCGCCGTGGAGGTGCGCCGCGCCGACGACGAGGATTCCCGTGCCAAACTGTGGTACGGGCGGCTGCATACCTTTGACGCCGTGGTACGCAGCGGGAACGGGTTTTTTATCGGGGATGTCACCGTTCCCCGGCAATACATCCCCGAGATGCAGGCAGCTATCCAGGCCGCCGCCGCGCGCCACTCCGACGGGCTCCTGTTCATCGCGGTGACCGGCCACGCCGGTGACGGTGACCTGCACCCCACCACCTTCTTCGACCGTGAAAACCCCGGGGCGGCCGCCGCGTTGGAGGCTGCCAACAACGAAATCGTCGCGGCCGCGCTGGCACTGGGGGGAACCATCACCGGTGAGCACGGAGTCGGCACCGAGAAGCGCCAATTCATGACGATGCGATTCAGCCCCGTGGAGATCGCCGCCCAACGCGCCATCAAGCGCGTCTTCGATCCCGCGATGCTCCTGAATCCCGGCATCATGCTTCCCGACCCGTCACCGGACGAGCCCGCCCTCGAATCTTTCGAGGCGGCGGTGCGCACCGCGCTGGCGCCGTATCTGACCTCGAAGGCCGCGCCGATCGCCGATCCCGTGCCGGCCAACCACGCTGCCGGAGCACAAGTCGCCGTGAACGCCGACAACCTCAGCCTGGTCGTCGGGGCCGCGGTCACCCTCGAGGAGTTGTCGCGACAGCTGAGTGGTCAAGGGCTGACCTGCAGCGCCATTCCCGCCGACCCCGCGGGACGTACGGTCGGAGAACTCGTCGCCAACGCGAGCGGTCCAGAGCGGGATGCCGTGCGTCACGGCCTGCTCGGGCTGGATGTCGTCCTGACCGACGGCTCGGCGCCGGCGCGGTTCGGCGGGGAAAACATGAAGGACGTCGCGGGCTACGACACAAAACGACTCTTCGTCGGCGGGCGCGATCTGTTCGGGACCATCTCCACGGCCATCTTCAAAATCGCCGTTCTGAAGTAACGGCGCCGTTGCGCCGACCCGCCTCGAATGCCTGTCCGCGCCGATCGCGGCGCATCCCCAATGGAACGCCCCGTTTGCGGCAATGACTTTCGCCCCTGGGGCAGCACTACCTCCCGATGTGGTCGCGCATCCTCCTGCACCCAGCAGCCATCATGATTTCGTCTCGCTGCGCCCAAACCAGCCGCCCGCTGCGGAGTCCGCGTTGCCCACAGATAGCGGGACACGGTAAGGACGGGTCCCCGCAAGCGGGTGGCCGTCGATCACGCGATGCGGAAGGCGGTTAGCCCACCGGCAGATAGCCGACGGACTGAGCAAACAGGACCCGCTGCCGGGAGTTCAATCCGAGGTGTCTGGCCAGGCGGGGCCCGTCACAGTTGTGGAACCAAGCCGCAAGCCCGTGGGCTGCGGCGAAAAGGTAGACGTTCCCGGCGATCAGACCTGTGTCGACGTAGTAGTAGGACTTCTGCACGTCCGGATCATGAAGCCCTGGCTCGTCAAAACCGAGGGTGTGGGTAAGACGGTGGATGTCCACCACGTAGATCAACATCACCGGAGCGACCGCCACCTCCGGTTGAGCCGGCGTTAACGCCATGGCGCGAACATCGCTTGGGGTGATCTGCTCCAGGCGATGACCAAGTCCGTCATAGCGATAGGTCCCGTCCTCGAGCGCGACATAGAGATCGATTTCTTGGGAGTTACTGGCCGATGCGGCCGTCCGTCCGGGCCCACCGAATGGACCCATGTCACGATTCACGCCGTAGGCCGACCACAGCAGGTCGGAAAGGTCCCGCATCGACAGGGGTTTCGGGCTGGTTTCCTTGGTGGTCTTCCTGCGGTTGAATGCGGCGACGATCGGATCGTTGGGGTCGCGAGTCGACGCGGGCAGTTGCAGCCAGCCCTCACCGAGAACCGCTTTGCCCTCTGTAGCGTCTTCTGCTTGAGTCATCGGCCATCCCGAATTAATTGCGGCAAACTGACTTTAGGCGAGAGATCAGGCCCGTAGGAGAACGATAGAAGCCGACGTCGGCGCCGCTCTAGAGCCATTGGGCCCTCAAGCCGAGACATTGGACCCGGGCCGGCGGCCACTACCTGAACCCGGTGGCTCCGTGTGGGAAAGCGCGCAGGCTAGCTCGCCAGTCCGACGATCGCGAGCATGAACAACACGCCCCCGATGGTGCATGCCGGGGTCGCAAGCGTTCGACGCCCGGCGTTTGCCTTCGGCAAGATGTCGGCGCTCGCCAGATACATCAGGAATCCCGCGAAGAAGCCGAGGTACACCTCGAGGAGGCGATGGGGAATCGTCACGGCCAGGGTGAGGGCGGCGCCCGCAACCGGCGCGACAGCGTCGGCGGCGAGCAGCGTCAGCGCCCTGCGACGGTCGTTTCCGTAGATCGACGTGATGGTGTAGGTGTTGAAGCCGTCGGCGAAGTCGTGGCCGATCACCGCCACCGCGACCACCGCCCCTACGCCGGCGCCGGCCTGGAAGGCGGCACCGATGGCGAATCCGTCCATGACGCTGTGACCGACCAACCCCGTGGCCGCCAGGAGGCCGACGCTCGGGGCGTCGACAATATCGGCGGCGTCCGCCGGCTCCTCGCGGTGAATACCGACCGTGCGTTCGATGACGTGCAGCACCAGGAAGCCGAGAACGAACGCCACCAGCGGCGTGGGTATACCGAACAGGGTCCAGGACCCTTGGCTCAGCGCTTCGGGCAGCAGGTCGAAGGCCACCGCACCGAGCATCAGCCCGGCGGCCAGGCCGAGCACCAGGTAACGGTAGGAACCGATGCGCAACGCCGCATAGCCACCCAGCAGCGTGGTGATGAACGAGCCAAACGCTACGAGAACGGCCACTGCGCGCCCCACCTCCCTGGAAAACGTACCGTCGTAACCGGGCGACGCGATCGAGACGGACAGATTCCCGCGCGCTACAGCCGTGGCTCAGCGAGCGTAGCTGGGACGCCCGAGCCCCAGCACGTGCTGGGCGATCATATTGCGGAACACCTCGAGGGTGCCGCCGTAGATGCCGAGCGGCAGGGCCAGCCGATAAAGGTGTTCTGCCGCGCCGTCGCCCGCGGCCCCCTGCGCCTCGGCGGGGAGCGCCGAGGCCGCCCCCAGGATGTCCATCAGATCCGGCGAGATGTCGCGCATCGTTTGCGCAATCGCGACGCGCCCGAACATGCCGGGCGTGGACAGGGCCGCCTCCATCCGGGCCACGCTGCGCCCGAGCCGGTATCCGACCGACTCGTCGTCCGCCTGCCCGGCGATGGCCGCGACGGTGTCGACCACTTCGGCCATGATGTCTCCGTGTGCCGCCATCGCCGCGATGTATTGCAGGCCATGGTCTTCCGGATCGGTGATGCCGTGCTCGGAGTCCAGCGCGGCACGCATCACCGTCCAGCCGTCGTTCACCTCACCGATGCGGTACAGGTCGTCGACCCGCACGTCGCTGTAGTAGACGATATTGGTGCGGTCGCCGTCCAGCGTGCGGATGCCCTGGATCTCGATTCCGGGCGTATCGAGCGGCACCAGAAACATGGTCAGGTTCCGGTGTTTTCGGCCTTCGGGATCGGTGTTGGTGAGCAGGAAGACATACCCGGCGTTTTGAGCGTTCGACGTGAACATCTTGGAGCCGTTGACGACCCAGCTCGATCCATCCGCCTCCCGCACCGCCCGGGTCTTGCACGTCGCGACGTCAGAGCCGCCCTCGGGCTCGGTGTAGCCGAGGCACAGCCGGGTCTCGCCGCGGAGCACGCCGGGCACCACCTGGTTGACGAGCTCGGGCGCGCCGAACTGGTGCACGAGGCGGGCGACGACGGAGGTGGTGCCCCAGTGGTACCACGGCGTATGGGCGCGGGCGATTTCGAGCTGGAAGATGCGCCGGCGAACCGGGCTGAAGCCACCCTCCGATTCCAGCTTCCAGTCCGAGGCCAGATAGCCGGCCTCGCCCAATGCCAGATGCACTCGTTCGTCGAAGTTTTCGCCGCGCTCCCGCTGGCGGCGCAGCACGTCGTCGGTGACGAGCTTGGTGATGAACGCCCGGGTCTCGTCGAGGAAGGCCCGGTCGTCGTCGGACAGCGCGACGCGCGAGAAGTCCATCTAGACCGCATCGATGACGAGGGTGCGGAATCTGTCGATGCTTTCCAGCGCGTGCGCCACGCTGTCGCCGGGCAGACCGACCTGGACCCAGGTCACACCGAGCTTCGCGAGCTTGTCGAGCCCGCTCAGGTAGGCGTCGGCGTCGAAATCGTCGGATGCGGGGCTGCCGCCCCCGAAATTCGTGAAGGTGACGTCGACGGCGGCGAAGTCCCTGCCGGCCGCGTCGCAGCGACGCCGCAGATCGTCGATGCCGGCGGCGAGGCGCTCCTCAGATTCGAGGCTCACGGTCCCGGCGGTTTTCGCCAGCGTCGCCGGCGCCGGGAATGGGCACCAGCCGTCGCCGTACTGGGCGACCCGCTGACGCGCCGCCGTGGTGTTGCCGCCGATCCAGATCGGCGGGTGCGGCCGGCTGACCGGGCGCGGGTGGGCGGTGATGCCGCGGGCGCTGAAATGCTTTCCCTCGAACGACATGTCATCGGTGGTCCAGACCGTCCGGATGACCTGCAACGCCTCCTCGAACAGCTCGAGCCGCTCGTCGTAGCTGACCCCCAGCGCCGCGAACTCCCGCTTGAGGTACCCGACACCGACGGCCAGGGTGAACCTACCGCCGGACAGCAAATCGAGTGTGGCGCCGGACTTGGCCACCACGAACGGGTTTCGGTACGGCAGCACGACGATGTTGGGGATGAGGCGGAGGGTCTTGGTGCGGGCCGCCGCAAAGCCCAGTGCGACAAAGGGATCCAGCGCGTCGTGGCCCCCGGCGTCGAGCCAGCGCTGCGACGGGGCCGGGTGATCGGTGAACCCGAACCCGTGAAACCCGGCCGCCTCGGCCGCCGCCGCCACCGTGGCGATGCCCTCCCCCGCCACCAGCTCCGGGTTGTAGGGATGCGTGTGCATCGGGTGGGTGATGGTGAAACGCATCGCGATCAGAAACGTGAGTGGGCGTCGATCGACGTGTCGCTGGTGCGCAGCGGGCGGATCAGGGCCTCCTGCGCGAACGAGGCCAAGAGCTCCCCCTCCTCGGCGTGCACGGTGCCGCGCACGAACGACATCCCCGCCCCCACCTGCGTGCTCTCGTGGGTATAGAGCAGCCACCCGTCCCAGCGCACCGGCTCGTGGAACGCGATCGAGATGCTCATCGGCGCGGTGGACACCGTCAGGTGGGCCTGGCTGGTGCCGATGCCCGCGTGCGCACGCATGGTCGTCGAGATCCCCAGATGCCCGGTGAAGTACGCGACGAGCGCCTTGGCCAGGTCGTCCCTGGCCGGGATCGGCTCGTAGCGCACCCAGGCGTACAGCTCCAGGGGCCCGACCTCGTCCGGGCTGTTGACGTCGACGACGTCGACCAGCCGCACTTCCCGGCCGCTCAACGGCATCTCGCACGGGTTGGCCTCGGCGGGTCCCGCAACCTCGGGCTTCGGGAGGTGGTGGCGAATCACGTCGTCCGTCGGCACGTCGGCGAGCACCGTCACGCTCACGCACCGCCGACCGCCTTGCTGGGCCGCGACGATCGCGGTGGCCGTGGATCGTCCCTCGTGGACGACGTCGAGGACGAGCTCGGCGGGCGGCCCGACGGCGACCGCGCGGGAGAAGACGGCGTGCGCCGAGCGCACGGACTTGCCCGGGAAGCGTTTGGCCACGGCGACAATCGCCTGCGCGACCACCTGGGTGCCTTCGACCACCTGCCGGCCGTCCTGGCCGGCGATGCCGGTGTCGGCGACGAACCGGTCGGCCCCGTCCGCCCGCACGTCGAACAAGTCCAGCAGGCTGTCCACCGACCACTGCGCCTGATCAGATTCCGTGGTCAAATCCACCTCGCCTCTCGCGGGAGCAGGTCATCGCTCAGCGTGACACTCGGGGTGCCTTTTGTAAAGCTGCCGTCGCATTGACACCGGCGCCCGCGGTGCATGACACTTTTGCGGTGATTTGTAAAGGGCGCGGATGATCCCCGAGCCCCTCGCCAACGGTTTCTGCTTCGGCGAGGGCCCCCGCTGGTTCGAGGGACTGCTGTGGTTCTCCGACCTGCTGGGTGAGGCCGTGCACACCGCCGACATGCGGGGCTCGCTGACGGCGCTGCCGCTGCCCGGCCACCGCCCGTCGGGCCTGGGTTTCCGCCCCGACGGGTCGCTGCTGATCGCCTCGTCCGAGAGCCGGCAGGTGTTGCGCTACGACGGCGAAACCGTCGTCACCATCGCCGATCTCGCCGATGTCGCGCCGGCCGACCTCGGCGAGATGGTGGTCGACGAAGAGGGCCGCGCCTACCTCGGGTGCCGGGCGGTCACCGGCGGCATGATCATCCGGCTCGACCCGGACGGCAGCGCCACCGTCGTCGCCGACGACCTCGCGTTCCCCGGCGGCATGGCGATCACCCCCGACCGGGAGCTGATCGTCGCCGAAGCGACGGGCCGGCGGCTGAGCGCCTTCGCCATTGGCGACGACGGCGCGCTGGCCGACCGCCGCGTCTTCGCCGACGGCCTCGACGGGCCGCCCGACGGCATTGCCCTGGACGCCGAGGGCGGCGTGTGGACCTCCATGACGCTGGCCCACCGGTTCGAGCGCATCACCCGGGGTGGCGCCGTGACCGACCGCATCGACATGGGCGACCGGGTGGCCGTCGCATGCACGCTCGGGGGTCCCGGGCGCCGCACGTTGTTCCTGCTGTCGAGCACGGACGCGTATTCTCAGCGCCTGATCGGCACGCGGCGATCGCGGTTGGATGCCGTGACCGTCGAGACCCCCGGTGCCGGCCTGCCGTGACCCGAGAGGCGCACCAGTGACGGACTCCTACTACGAACTGCTCGACGCCGACGACCCGTCGGGCGAGAGGTTCGCGGCCACTGACCTGGTGCGCAGCACGTGGACCGCCGAGATCCAGCACGGCGCTCCCGTGTCGGCGCTGCTGGTGCGGGCGCTGGAGCGGTGCGCCCGGCGGGACGACGCCCGGCTGAGCCGCGTGGTCGTCGACCTGCTGGGCCCGGTGCCGGCGGACGGCGACCTGTGGGTCCGACCGCAACTGCTGCGCGGCGGCAAACAGATCGAGCTCGTCGGCGCGGAGATGCTCGGCCTCGGCCCCGACGGCCAGCCGCGACCCGTGGCCCGCGCCAGCGGTTGGCGGCTCCAACAGCTCGACACCCGCTCCCTCGCGCACGCCGCGGCGCCCCTGCCCGGACCGTTGTCCGAGGCCCGCAGCCGCAACCTGGAGAAGGACTGGGACCGCAATTACGTGCACAGCCTGGACTGGCGCTGGCTGACCGAGCCGCTCACCGGAGGCCCCGGGGAGTGCTGGATCAAACCGACCGTGGACCTCATCAACGGGGAGAACATGACGCAGCTCGAGCGGCTGTTCGCGGTGGCCGACTGCGCCAACGGCATCGGCAGCAAACTGGACATCGCCGAGTGGACGTTCCTCAACACCGATCTTGCCGTGCACGTGTTCCGGATCCCGGAAGGTGACTGGATCGGCATCCGCGCCGAAACCAGCTACGGTCCCGACGGCATCGGGACGACGATCGGCACGCTCTTCGACCAACAGGGCGCGGTCGGCGCGATCCAACAGTCCGTGCTGGTGCGCCGGCGGCCCGGCCGGGAAACGAAAATGCCGTGACGCCTCCGCAGATCTTCGTAAAGTTTGGGATATGAGCCACCCGGCCGAGACGGCGGAAGCTGACACGTCGACGCGTCAGCGCATCCTCGACGCCACCGCCGAAGTCCTCGGCCGCAACGGCAAGACCAAGCTGAGTCTGTCCGAAGTGGCGACGCAGGCCGGCGTGTCGCGTCCCACGCTCTATCGGTGGTTCGCCTCCAAGGAGGATCTGCTCGAGGCCTTCACCAACTACGAACGGCAGGTCTTCGAGAGCGGACTGGTCAGGGCGACCGCGGGGCTGAAGGGCGTCGACAAGCTCGACGCCGTGCTGCGGTTCATCGTCGAGTACCAGCATTCGTACTCGGGGGTGCGCATGGTCGACGTCGAGCCCGAGTACACCATCGCCCAGTTCGGCAGGGTGATTCCGCAGATGCGCGACGGGCTGCAGCGCCATCTGCCCGGGCCCAACGCGGCGGTGCGGGCGGCGACGGTGATCCGCATCGCGATCTCGCACTACATCGTCCGCAGCGACGACGCCGACCAGTTCCTGGCGCAGCTGCGGCACGCGGTCGGCATCAAGGCGCCGTCCGAACAGACGGGTTAGTCGAACAACACCGCAGCGTTCAGGTAACCCGTCGGGTCGAGGGCGCTCTTGAGGGTCCGCATCGCGGCGATGTCAGCCGGTTCTCGCGACATGCCGAGGTAGGGACGCTTGCGGCTGCCGACGCCGTGCTCGGAGCTGACGTTGCCTCCGCAGCGCGAGATGAGCTCCATCATCGGCTCGTACACCTGCGCCTCCCGCTCCGGGGGGCAGCGCAACACGTTGAGGTGCAGGTTGCCCTCGCCGATGTGCCCGAACAGCACCGGCAGGGCATCAGGCGCCCGCGACTGAATCAACGACGTTGCCGCATCGGCGAATTCGGCGATCGACGACAGGGGCAGCGAGGCATCGAACTTCAGCGGCGGCCCGTACACGTTGAGCACGTCGGCGAGCGATTCGCGGACCTGCCACAGGCGTTGCTGCGCCGCCACGTCCACGCCCACCGCGGGTTCGCCGCACAGCCGAACGCCGTCGAGCAGGTCGGCAAGCCGCTCGGTCTGGTCGTGGTCGGCGGCCAGCTCGACCAACAACAGCCAGTCGCCGTCGACGGGGGCACCCAACCCGAGGTGCTCGCGGGTCAACGCCGCCGCCCGGCTGTCGATCAACTCCAGCGCAGCGATGCCGTCGACCTCCCGGAACGCGCGGCCCGCCTCGACCAGCGCATCGAGGTCGGCGAACCCGCAGACCGCGGTGACCCGGTGCGACGGCACGGGGTGCAGCCGCAGCTCCAGCGACGTGATCACGCCGAGGGTGCCCTCGGCGCCGACGAACAACGCCGGCAGGTCGTAGCCGGTGTTGTCCCGGCGCACCCGGCTGTGCCGGCGCACCAGCGAGCCGTCGGGCAGCGCCACGTCCATGCCGACGACCTGCTCGCCCATGTTGCCGTACCGCACGGTGCGCAGGCCCCCGGCGTTCGTCGAGGCCATGCCACCCACGGTCGCGGTGTCGCGGGCGGCCAGGTCCACCCCGAACACCAGGCCCGCACCGTGCGCGGCGCGTTGCACGGCGGCCAGCGTGGCCCCGGCGCCGGCTTCGACGCGGCGCTCGACCGTGTCCACCTCGCCGACCTCGTCCAGCCGCTCGGTGGACAGCAACACGTCGTCGTGTTCGGGCACGGTGCCGGCCACCAGCGAGGTGCGCCCACCCTGTACGGTCACGTGCGCCCCCGCGTCACGGCAGGCCCGCAGCACCCCTGCCACCTCCCGGGGCGAGCCCGGCCGCACCAGCACGGTGGCCCGTCCGCGGTAGCGGCCGGTGTAGTCGACGCTGCGCCCGGAGAGCACGTCGGGGTCGGTGATGACGTGATTCGGTCCGACGATCCCTTTCAGGTCGTCAAGGCTGCCTGGCATGGTCGCGGTTATAGCACCGAATCGAGGCGCGCGCCGTTGCGGCGCTTCAGAACTCTTTGTGCGGCACGTCGCAGACCAGCCCGCCGTCCATGACGAACTCGCTACCGGTGGCGTAGGACGAGTCGTCGCTCGCCAGGAACACCACGAACGTCGACACCTCCCTCGATTCGGCGGGCCGTCCGAGCGGGATCGTGACCATGTCCTCGGGCAGCTTGGCCGTCATCGGTGTTCGGATGAAGCCGGGGTGGATCGAGTTGACCCGGATGTTCAACGGCGCCAGCTCCAGGGCCGCCGACTTCGCCAGTCCGCGCACCGCCCACTTCGACGCGACATACGGGTGCACCGCCGCGGCGCCGCGCAGTCCCTCGATCGACGACACGTTGATGATCGAGCCGCCCCCGGCGGCCGTCATCGGCTCGACGGCCACCCGCATGCCCAGGAACGTGCCGGTCAGATTGACGTCAATCACCTTCTGCCACTTGGCCAGGTCGAAATTCTTCAGCTGGCCGAGCGCGACGATGCCCGCGTTGTTGACCAGCACGTCGAGCTTGCCGAATTCGCCGGTCGCGGTGGCCACGGCGGCGTCCCACTGGTCGGGCTGTGTCACGTCCAGGTGGACGTAGCGGGCGGCGTCGCCGATCTCGTCGACCAGCGCCTTGCCCTCCTCGTCGAGGATGTCGCCGACCACCACCTTGGCGCCCTCCTCCACCAGGAGGCGCGCGTGTGAGGCGCCCATCCCGCGGGCGCCGCCACTGATGAGCGCAACTTTGCCGTCTACCCGTCCCACCGGGGCTCCTTTCGGTTACGTGACTACGAGGTCGTTCGGTGCGTACAGGCCCTTGCCCGTGATCAGCGGCAGGTCCAGCGTGGTGCGGATGCCGGGCGGCGCGGCGACCACCGCGGGGATCGCGTTGACGATGCGCCCGGCGGCGCCGACGATCGCCGCGTGGTTGTGGTCGCCCTTGCGGCTGCTCGGGACGATGTCCACGGCATACGACGGTTCGCCGGTGATCTCCACACGATACGAGCCGCCCCCGGCCGCGGGTTGCGGCCAGTCCGGCCGCAGGTCGGGCCGCAGGCGGGTGATGTGCTCGATGACGATGGCCGGGCGGCCGTCGGCCATGCCGCGGATCTCGAACTGCAGCGCGGCGAGGGTGCCCTTGGCGACGCGCCCCACGGCGATGTCGAAGTCCTCCGGCGCGGGCTCGCGCTGATACGACTCGGTGATCTGCTCGATCTCGATGCCGAGCCCGGCCGCGAGCTGTCGGATGGCCGTCCCCCAGGCGATGCCGAGCACGCCCGGCTGCAGGAGCATCGGCACCTCGTCAAGCGGACGGCCGAATCCCATGTAGTGCATGACCTCGGCGCCGTCGTAGGTGGCGTAGTCGGCGATCTCCATGCACCGCACCTGCTCGACGCGCTGGCACGTTCCGGCGAGGGCGAACGGGATCAGATCGTTGATGAAGCCGGGGTCGACGCCGCTGATGAAGACGCTCGAGTTCCCTTGCCGTGCGGCGTCTTCGACGCGCGCGATGTATTTGTCGGGCATCACCCCCCACGGGTGTTGCAGCAGGCCCGGCGCCGATCCGACGACATTCACACCGGCGGCCAGGATGCGCATGACGTCGGCCATCGCGTCAGGCAGGCGGGTGTCGCCCATGGCGCAGTACACGACGCAGTCGGGCCCGGCGGCCAGCACGGCGTCGAGGTCGCCGACGGCGGCGACGCCGGTGACCGTGCCCGGATCCAGGCCGACCCCGCAGAGCGCTCCGGCGTCCTTGCCCACCTTTTCCGGCGACGACACGCACAGCCCGGTCAGCTCGAACGCCGGATTGGCGATCAGTTCGGACAGGGCGAGCCGTCCGACGTTTCCGGTGCCGACGTGGGCGACGCGTATCGCCATGAGTTCCTCCGTCCCCGGGAGCCGATCGAAACTTTCTAGACAGTAGTCCACAATCACCGGCGCGCCTACCGGGTCCGGCCGGCATCCCGCAGAATGGAACCCGCCGATGACACAACGTGACGATGTGCAGTTCCTCTCCGGTGCCGACCGGATCAGCGCGTGGCTCTACCGACCGGCGGGCGGCGGGCCCGCGCCGCTCCTGGTGATGGCGCACGGCCTGGGCGCGGTGCGCACCATGCGGCTGGACGCCTACGCCGAACGGTTCAGCGCCGCCGGCTACGCCTGCCTGGTGTTCGACTACCGCAACTTCGGCGACAGCGAGGGCCGGCCGCGTCAGCTGCTGGACATCGGCATGCAGCTTGAGGATTGGGCCGCCGCGGTCGCATACGCCCGCACGCTCGATGGCATCGATCGCGATCGAATCGGGCTGTGGGGCACGTCCTTCGGGGGCGGTCACGTGATCTCCACGGCGGCCCGGCTGCCGGGAATCGCCGCGGTGGTGGCCCAGTGCCCCTTCACCGACGGCATCGCCTCGTCGCGCACCCTCAGCCCGTTGATCACCGCGCGGATCACCGCGCGGGCGCTGCGCGACGTCGTCGCGGCCCGAACGGGCAAACCGCCGGTGATGGTCCCGACGGCGGGGCGGCCGGGTGAGGTCGCCCTGATGAACGCGCCCGACGCCTACGAGGGCTACCTCAGGCTGGTGCCCGAAGGCGTGCGGCTGCCCAACGAGGTGGCGGCGCGCATCGGGCTGAAGATCATCACGTACCGGCCGGGCCGCCTGGCTGCGAAGATCGCCTGCCCGATCCTGTTCTGCGTGTGCGAAACGGACACGGTGGCACCGGCGAAAGCCACACTGCGGTACGCGGCGAAGGCGCCGCGCGGCGAGGTCAGGACGTACCCCGAGGGGCACTTCGCCATCTACGTCGGCGATGCGTTCGAGCGCGTGGTGGCCGACCAAATTGACTTCCTGGACCGCCACCTGAAGGGCGCCGCCGCGTAGCCGGAGCAAACTCACGCGAGTTGTGCGAAACGCCAGACTTCCCGGGATGACCGCTCTAGTCTCTCAGTACCTCCGGGCAGGGGCCGCCGTCGAGGGGAAGGACCGGCGAGATGTCGTACGTCGTTACAGCGCCCGACCTGCTGGCGGCCACGGCCGCCCAAGTGGAGAACATCGGATCGGCGATCAGCGCCGCCGGCGGGGCAGCTATGGGCCCGACGACCGGTTTGCTCGCGGCCGCGCAGGATGAGGTGTCGGCGGCCATCGCCCAGCTGTTCGCCGGGTACGGCCGGCAATACCACGCGCTGATCTCTCAGGCCGGGCTCTTCCACAGCGAATTCACGCAGGCGTTGGCCGGTGCGGCGAACACCTATGCGCAGGCCGAAGCCGCCGCCGCGGCCACCCTCCTAGGCCCGGCCCCCGCCGCCGGTGGTGGGCCCAGCCTGTTGACGACGCTGGCCCAGTCGCCGTCGGGTGATCCGTTGTACGCGGTGATCATGGGCGGCACCGGCAACCCGCTGCCCGCGACCCAATACGTGAACAGCATCTTCAACGCGTACATCAGGCCGCAGCTCCCGGCGGCCATTCCGTTGGGCCTGTTCACCTCGGAGCAGTTCTGGCCGATCACCCCGAATCTCGGCAGCTTGACGTTCGCACAATCCGTGACCAAAGGCGTCGGCCTCCTCAACAGCCAGCTGACGACGCTGCTCGGCAATTCCACCAACGGCGCCTTCGTTTTCGGCTACTCGCAGAGCGCCACGATCGCCACCAACGAAATCAACGCCCTGCTGGCGCTGCCCGCGAATCTGCAGCCGCTGCCGAACCAGTTGTCGTTCATGCTGGTCGGCAACCCGAACAACCCCGTCGGGGGCCTGCTCGCGCGCTTCCCCGGCTTCTACATTCCGGGCCTGGACGTGCCGTTCAATGGCGCTACTCCCCAATCACCTTGGCACACAAGCATTTACACGATCCAGTACGACGGTATCGCCGATACCCCCCAGTACCCGCTCAATCTGGTCGCCGACCTCAACGCCTTCATGGGCTACTTCGCCGTCCACAGCAGTTACCCGGACCTGACGGCCGCCCAGCTGGCCAACGCCGTGCACTTGCCGACCAGCGGCGGCAACACCGACTACTACATGATCATGACGCAGAACCTGCCGCTGCTCTCGCCGATCCGCGCCATCCCTTACGCCGGTCCGCCGATCGCCGACATCTTCCAGCCCACGTTGCGGGTGCTCGTCGACCTGGGCTATGGCGATTACGGGGCAGGCCTCAACTACGCGAACGTGCCGACTCCGGCCGGCCTGCTGGACATACCGAACCCCTTCACCGTGATTCCCGACCTCGCGCTGGGGGCGGTGCAGGGCCCGTACGGCGCCGCGGTGGAGATCGGCGTGGAGGCGGGGCTGTTGTCGCCGTCGTACTTCCCCGACGCCTACCCGTGGGTGCCGTCGACGAATCCCGGCCTCAACTTCTTCCTCGGCCAGCCGAGCACGACCCTGCTGTCGACGCTGAGCGGGGTCGTCGGGAACGTGCTGCACATCATTCCACCGATCTAGAGCTGATAGCCGCGTCGGCGCTGTCGGATCCGAGTGGGGAGTGCTGGCGGATGGTTTCATCCCGGATCAGCCCACGCAGCAGCGCGGTGCTGAACTCCGCGGCGATCTCCTTGGCGGTGCGCCGGCCGCTCGGCCGCAGCCAGCGGTAGCTACCCAGCGTCATCCCGATATAGCCGAGGGCCACCACGTGGGAGTCGCACTCGAAGAACTCGCCGCTGGCGATCCCGCGGTCGATCAGCCCATGCACGTGCTCGTAGACCTGGGCTTCCTTCTCGCGGACCTCGGCGACCTGCTCGGCGGTGAACCACTCGGTGATGTACGGCTGCTCCTGGAAGTAAACCGCGGCCCGCTCCGGGTTGGCGGCGATCCCGGTGAGCAGCCGGACGGTGTATTGGTACAGCGCCTCGCGCGCCGTCCAGGTCGGGTCGTCGTGGACGGCGGCCAGCGTGCCTTCGGCGGCCTGCCGGTAGATATCGAACAGGATCAGCGACTTGCTGGCGTAGTAGTGGTACACCGTCGCCTTGTTCAGCCCGATCACGTCGGCGACGTCGTCCATCCGGGTGCCGTGATAGCCGCGGGCGGCGAACAGCTTGGTGGCCACGGCCAGCAACTCCTCGCGGCGCGTCAGGCCGTTGTCGGATGGCATCTTTGCTCACTATCGTCACTGCCGGCGGGGAGGGCCGGATCGCGGATAAGGCTAATTATCAACTAACTGGTTGGCCAGTTTAGGCATGACGCCGGGTGTCGGACCGCCAAGGATGGGACTAGACTCACTTGACGAACCAAGTCGCGACTCGAAGGGATGGACCATGGACCCAAGTCCGGACTACGACGCAAGCGACGAAATCGAGTTCTTCCTCCGGTATGTGCCGTGGGGCCTGCGGGGTGTCGTCGACGGTAACGGTTACCCGCCGCCCGCCTACCCGCCCGTCTAACTACGCTTTTCGGCGGTGACCCGCTTCGCCCGGCTCCGCCGCGCTCCCGATCACCTACGCTTTTCGGCGGTGACCCGCTTCGCCCGGCTCCGCCGCGCTCCCGATCACCTACGCTTTTCGGCGGTGACCCGCTAGCTAGAGGGCTTTGAGTTCCTCGGCGACCTCGGTCACCGATTTCTTAGCGTCCCCGAACAGCATGGTCGTTCCGTCGGCGTAGAACAGCGGGTTGTCGATGCCCGCGAATCCTGAATTCATCGAGCGCTTCAGCACGATCACCGACCTGGCCTTGTCCACATTGAGAATCGGCATGCCGTAGATCGGGCTGGACTGTTCGTTCCTGGCCGCCGGGTTGGTGACGTCGTTCGCGCCGATGACGATCGCGACGTCGGTCCGCGAGAACTCGTCGTTGATGTCGTCCATGTCCTTCATGGCGTCGTAGTCCACCTCGGCCTCGGCCAGCAGCACGTTCATGTGCCCGGGCATTCGGCCGGCCACCGGATGGATGGCGTATTTCACCGGCACGCCCTTCTCCTCGAGCAGGCTCGCCATGTCCTTGACGGCGTGCTGGGCCTGCGCGACTGCCAGGCCATAGCCCGGGACCACGATCACCTGGTTGGCGTAGGCCATCTGGATCGCAGCGTCGGCCGCCGACGTCGACTTGACGTGCTTGTCTCCGCCGCCGTCACCGCTGGGCGCCACCCCGCCGCCGCCGAATCCGCCCGCGACGATCGCGGGGATCGAGCGGTTCATCGCCTTGGCCATCAGGTTGGTCAGGATCGAGCCGGAAGCGCCGACGATCATGCCCGCCACGATCATCGCGGTGTTGTTCAGCGCAAGGCCGGCCGCGGCCGCCGACAGCCCCGTCATCGCGTTGAGAAGCGAGATGACCACGGGCATGTCGGCGCCACCGATGGGCAGGACCACCATCAGGCCCAGCACGCCGGCGGCGGCGAGCAGGCCGATCATCCACCACAGCGACGCCCCGCCCGTCCCGGGATGGGCGTGCACGCCGACGACCACGGCCGCGGCCACCGCGCCGACGAGCAACAGCAGATTGATCGGCTGCTGGGCCTTGCCGAACCCGATCGGTGACCCGGAGATGATCTCCTGCAGCTTGCCGAACGCGATGATCGATCCCCAGAACGAGATGGATCCGATGATCGCGGCGAACAGCGACGCCACCACGATGTGCACCGTCGGCGACTCGCCGTGCTGGAAGGCCGAAAAGCCCTTCGTCTCAAGGAATTCCGACAGCGCGATGAGCGCGACGGTGCCGCCGCCGACCCCGTTGAAGAAGGCCACCAGCTGCGGCATGGCGGTCATCTTGGTCAGGCGCGCGGGCGGGACGCCGAGCACCAGCCCAACCACCAGGGCGGCAATGATCAGCGGCCACTGGGTGGTGTGCCGGATCGCGACCAGCGTGGCCGCCACCGCGATGGCCATGCCGACCGCGGCGATGAGGTTGCCCCGAACCGCGGTCTTGGGCCCGGTCAGGCCCATCAGCCCGTAGATGAAGAGGGCAAACGAAACGATGTACAGCCCGATCACCAGGTAGTTCATTTGGACACCGACTTCTGGGGCTCCTCGGCTTTGGCGGGCGATTTCTTCTTGCCCTTGAACATGCCCAGCATGCGGTCGGTCACGATAAACCCGCCGATCACGTTCAGCGTGCCGAACACCACCGCGACGAACAGGATGATCTGCACCGCCACCGACGGGTGCTCCACCTCCCCGAACACCACCAGCGCGCCGAGCACCACGATGCCGTGGATGGCGTTGGTGCCCGACATCAGCGGGGTGTGCAGCGTGTTGGGCACCTTGGAGATCACCGCGAACCCCACGAACCCGGACAGCACCAGGATCGCCAGGTTGGCCAGTAGGTCGTCGTACATTTCTAGGCTTTCTGTGCTCGGGTCACGCAGGATGCCGCGATGACCTCGTCGTCGAAGTCCGGGTCCAGCTTGCCGTCTTTGACCAACAGGTCCAGCAGCGCCGTGATGTTCTTGCTGTAGAGCTCGCTGGCATGCTCGGGCATGGTCGCGGGCAGGTTCAGCGGGGCGGCGATCGTCACGCCGTGCTTGACGACGGTCTGCCCGGGCTCGGTGAGTTCGCAGTTGCCCCCGGTTTCGCCCGCGAGGTCGACCACGACGCTGCCGGGCTTCATTCCTTCCACCGCTGCGGCGGTCACCAGGCGCGGCGCTGGCCGGCCCGGGACCAGCGCCGTGGTGATCACAACGTCGAACCCGGTGATCGCCTTCTCCAACGCCTGCTGCTGCTCGGCGCGTTCGGCTTCGGTGAGTTCACGGGCGTAGCCGCCCTCGCCCGCCGCGTCGATGCCGACGTCGAGCCACTGCGCCCCCACAGAGCGGACCTGGTCGGCGACCTCGGGCCGAACGTCGTAGCCGGTGGTCCGCGCGCCGAGCCGCTTGGCGGTGGCGAGCGCCTGCAGCCCGGCTACGCCGACGCCGAGCACCAGCACGGTGGCCGGCTTCACGGTTCCCGCCGCCGTCGTCAGCATGGGGAAGAACCGGGTCGATTCCGAGGCCGCCAGCAGCACGGCCTTGTATCCGGCGACGTTCGCTTGGGACGACAGCGCGTCCATCACCTGGGCGCGCGAGATGCGGGGGATGGCCTCGAGGGCGAACGCTTGCACACCGGCCTCGGTCAGCGCGCCGATCGAGTTGTCGGCGTTGCGCGGCGCCAGGAAGCCGATGAGCGTCTGCCCCTGGCGCAGCTTGCGCACCTCGTCGGCGGTCGGCGGCGCTACCTTGACAACGATGTCGGCGGCCCAGGCGTCCCCGATGCTGGCCCCGGCCGCGGTGTAAAGGTCGTCGGGCAGCAGCGCCTTCTCTCCCGCGCCGGACTCGACCACCACCGCCACGCCGCTACCCACCAGCGACGCGACCGCTTTGGGTACCAACGCGACGCGCCGCTCGTCGGGGCCGGACTCGGCGACCACTCCCACCGTCGTGTGCGCATCTGTCATGGCGCGTACATCTACTTTCTCTACTTCACGGATTGCCGGCCGGTGCTAGCCGGCGCGCTCAGCCACCCTAACCGGCGCTGCGGGGGCGCCTTTTTCCAGGCTCGACACATAAACGTCCGCGATGACACGCCGCCGTTGATCGCACACGTTTATGACTCGCGCGGCTGGAGGGGCGACGGCGGCCGAGTGGGATCACGAGGCCCGGCGCCTCCGGATCCCCAGCCCCTCCAGCCCCTAGACACATAATCGTCCGCGACGACACGCCGCCGTTGATCGCACACGTTTATGACTGGCGCATCCCGATCGACAACGACGATTAAGCGTCCCGCCGGTGACCGGAAACGAGGCGTCACCGCACGTGTCCTATCGTGACCGTCATGGACTTCGCGATGTCGGCAAAAGCCAACGACTACCACAAGCGACTGTCCGACTTCATGATCGAGTACGTCTTTCCGGCCGAGGCCGACTACGACAAATTTCGTCACGAGGCCGGCCCGAATGACCACACCGTTCCGCCGATCATCGAGGAACTCAAGAAGAAGGCCAAGGAGCTCGGCCTGTGGAACCTGTTCCTACCGGCTGAGTCCGGACTGACGAACCTGGAGTACGCCCCGCTCGCCGAGTTGACGGGGTGGAGCCTGGAGATCGCTCCGGAGGCAATCAACTGCGCTGCGCCCGACACCGGCAACATGGAAACCCTGCACCTGTTCGCCACCGAGGAGCAGCGCAAGCAGTGGCTCGAGCCGTTGCTGAACGGCGAGATCCGCAGCGCCTTCTCGATGACGGAGCCGGCGGTCGCCAGCAGCGACGCCCGCAACATCGAGACCTCGATCGTGCGCGACGGCGGCGACTACGTCATCAACGGCCGCAAGTGGTGGACCTCGGGTGCTTCCGACCCGCGCTGCAAAATCCTCATCGTGATGGGCCGCACCAACCCCGACGCCGCCTCGCACCAGCAGCAGTCGATGGTCCTGGTGCCCATGGACACCCCGGGCGTGACGGTTGTGCGTTCCACCACGGTCTTCGGTTACCAGGACCAGCCCGGCCACTGCGAGATCATCTACGACAACGTCCGGGTGCCGGTCACGAACCTGCTCGGCGAAGAGGGTGGCGGCTTCGCTATCGCCCAAGCCAGGCTGGGCCCGGGTCGCATCCACCACTGCATGCGTGCGCTCGGCGGCGCCGAACGCGCGCTCGCCCTCATGGTCGACCGGGTGCAGAATCGCGTGGCCTTCGGCCGCCCGCTGGCCGAGCAGGGCGTGGTTCGGGAGGCGATTGCCAAGTCGCGCAATGAGATCGATCAGGCCCGGCTGTTGTGTCACAAGGCGGCGTGGACGATCGACCAGCACGGCAACAAGGCAGCCCACACGTTGGTCTCGCAGATCAAGGCGGTGGCGCCGCAAGTGGCCTGCGATGTGATCGACCGCGCCATCCAGGTGCACGGCGCCGCCGGGGTTAGCGAGGACACGGTGCTCGCCCGCTCGTACGGCTGGCATCGGGCCATGCGCCTGTTCGACGGCCCCGACGAGGTGCACATGCGGACCATCGCCCGCGCCGAGCTCGGCCACGAGAAGTCACCGTTCGCGGCGGCGGTCACCTGAGATGGCGGCGGCACTGCGGGAACTGCCCGGCGCGTGGAATTTTCGCGACGTCGCCGACGGAGCCACCGCGCTGCGGCCGGGGCGGCTGTTCCGGTCGAGTGAGCTGAGCCGGCTCGACGAGGACGGCCGGGCGACGCTACTGCGGTTGGGCATCACCGACGTCGCCGACCTGCGGGCCTCCCGCGAGGTCGCCCGCCGCGGACCGGGCCGGGTGCCCGACGGCGTCGACATCCATCTGCTGCCGTTCCCCGATCTCGCCGACGACGAATCGAATGACGGTGCGGCGCCACACGAACACGCTTTCCAGCAGCTGCTGACCAACGGTGAACCGGACGAGTCCATCAACGAGACCACGGTCCGCTACATGATCGACGAGTACCGGCAATTCCCCACCCGCAATGGGGCGCAGCGCGCGGTGCGCCGCGTCATCACGCTGTTGGCGGCGGAGCGTCCGGTGCTGACGCACTGCTTCGCGGGCAAGGACCGCACCGGCTTCGTGGTGGCGACGGTACTGGAGGCGGTCGGCGTCGACCGCGACACCATCGTCGAAGATTACCTGCGCAGCAACGAGGCCGTGCCGGACCTGCGGGCCCGGATCTCCGAGATGATCCAGCAAAGGTCGGACACCGAGCTGACCCCGGAGGTCGTCACCTTCACCGAGGCCCGCCTGTCCGACGGCGTTCTCGGTGTCCGCACGGAATACCTGGCCGCGGCGCGCCAGACGATCGATGACGAATTCGGTTCGCTGGACGCCTACCTGCGCGACGCGGGGGTCACTCCGGAGGATGTCGACCGCTTACGCGACGCGCTCCTCGGCTGACGCAAAACGCGAACATGAACGGGGGATGGTTCTAAGCTGACTCCTGCCGGTTCCAGCGATGCGCCGTATGCGGGTTGGCAGCGTCTTCGGTACCGCGACCAAAACCGTATCGCCGGAAGGAACCCCGATGTCGACTTTGATTGCGCAGCCCCAACTCCTGGCCTCGGCCGCGGCGGACGCGTCCGCGATCGGCTCGGCCATCGACGAGGCCCGGGCCGCCGCCGCCGGTTCGACCACCAACCTGGTGGCGGCCGCGCAGGACGAGGTCTCGGCCGTCACCGCGGAGTTCTTCGGCGCGTTCGGCCAGGAGTACCAGGCGCTACTGCAGCAGGCGACCGCGTTCCACAACCAGTTCGTCGCTTCGTTGGGATCGGCCGGGACCGCGTACACCCAGGCCGAGAACGAGATCGCGGCCATGCTCGGGCTCAACTACACCAGCCCCGTTTTCGGGCAGGCGCTTCAGGCGGCCGACCCGGCTGTGGCCGTCAACCTGATCATGACGGGCAGCGGCACCGCCACCCCGTCGACGACGTACCTGAACAACGTCTTCACCCGATACCTGTCCGCCCTCAATCCCTTCGGGCCCTTCCTCAATGGCCCGCTCCAGGCCGTCTCCACGCCGGAGGGGCTGTATCCGTTCACCGGCGTCAAGGACCTGACGCTGGACATCTCGCTGGCCCGCGGGGTCACCGAACTGAACAATGCCATCAACCAGGCACTGGCCACCGCCGCAGGACAACCCGTGTCGGTCCTGGGTTACTCGCAGAGTGCGATCATCGCCTCGCTGGAGATGCCGAACCTCGCCGCCGCGGGCGTCCACGCAAACCAGATGTTCTTCACCCTGCTGGGTGACCCGGCCAACCCCAACGGCGGCCTCCTCGCGCGCTTTCCCGGCCTGAGCTTCCCGAGCCTCGGCGTCACGTTTGGCACCTCGACGCCGAGCAACCTCTTCCCGACCAGCATCTACTCCCTCGAATACGACGGATTCGCCGACTTCCCGCGCTACCCGATCGACATCTTCTCCGACCTCAACGCACTGGCGGGCATCGTGTTCGTGCACGGCACTTACCCGACCCTCGACCCGGCACATATTGCGCAGGCCTTCTTGCTGCCCGGTTCGGAGAACCTGGGCACCCCGAACAGCATGACGAACTACTACATGATCCCCACCGAGAACCTGCCGCTGCTGACGCCGCTGCGCGCGATCCCGTTCCTCGGGAACCCGTTGGCGGACCTGATCCAGCCGGACCTGAAGGCGATCGTCAACTGGGGCTACGGCGACCCGAACTTCGGGTTCTCCACCAGTCCCGCCAACGTGCAGACCCCGTTCGGATTCCTGCCGCCGCTGAGCGCGACCGCACAGCTGGGACCGCTCCTGGCCAGCGGCACCCAGCAGGGGATCACCGCGTTCGCGAACGACATCTCCGCCATGGTCCCGACGTCGCTACCCAGCCTGTCGAGCCTGACGAGCCTCATCCCGGGAGCCGGAGCCACGGGCGGAGCCGTGCTGGCCGCCCCGGCGATCCCGTCGTTCAACGACGTCATCGCCGGCATCCAGTCGGCCAACACCACGGTGGTCAACACCCTGACGGCCGACTTCTCGACTGCCTACGCGACGCTGCTGCCGACCGCGGACATCGGGACCGCCATCGCCGTCACCCTGCCGTCCTACGACTTCAACCTGTTCCTCGACGGCATCTCGGAAGCGGTCGACGGCAACGTGATTGGGGGGCTGATGGACGCCTTCGGCCGACCGATCGCCGCCAACATCGGGCTGACGACGCTGGCGGGCGGATTCGAACTCATCAACTTCGTCAACGCCGGCGAAACGATCTTCACGGGCGTCCCGAACCCCGGCCCGCAGTGAGTGCTTGGCGCTCGCCGATAAGCACTGCACCACACCGCGTTTCGCCCTGCCCCCAGGGCTGAGCGCAAAACTCGGACAAAACGGCCCGGCCCCTCTACGCTGACCACGTGTTTACGTGGTGAATGATCCAGCGGAAGGGCTCGCGTCCATGAGTTTCGTCCTCGCTCAGCCAGCGTTCATGGCGACCGCGGCCGCCGATGTGACGGCGATCGGCTCGACGATCGGCGCGGCCAACGCCGCGGCGGCCGGCGCGACGACCGGTGTGGTAGCCGCGGCGGGCGACGAGGTATCCGCGGCAACCGCGGCCCTGTTCGACGAATACGCGCGGGGCTACCAGGAACTCGTCCGGCAGGCGGGGGCATTCCACGACCAGTTCGCGGCGGCCCTGGCCGCAGCCGGGACCGCCTACGCCGAGGTCGAGACCGAGGCGTCGACCGCCCTCCAGTCACTGATCGCACCGGCACAGACCGGTGCCGCGTCGGCGCTGGCCGCCGCCCCCGCCGCGGCGACACCCGTTGACGTGTCACTGATCCTGGGCGCCAGCGGCGTGCCGATCCCGAGCGCGCAATACATCGCCTCGGCCTACGCCAAGTACATCTCGCCGTTCTTCACCACCAACAACATCCAGGGCCTGTTCACGCCCGAGGGCCTCTACCCGATCACCGGGATCAAGGACCTGACCCTCAACATCTCGGTGGACCGCGGCCTCACGATCCTCAACAACGCGATCATGGGCCAGCTCGCGGCGGGTAACCACAGCGTCAACGTCTTCGGCTACTCGCAGGGTGCCATCCTGGCCGCGCTCGAGCTTCCGATCCTGCAGGCCGCCCATGTGGATCCGACCTCGGTGAGCTTTGTCCTCGTCGGCAACGAGATGACCCCCAACGGCGGTCTGCTAGCCCGCTTCCCGGGCCTGAACATCCCCAGCCTCGGCCTGCCGTTCTACGGCGGGATGAACGCGAACACGGGGTTCACCGTCATCAACAACACGCTCGAATACGACGGGTTCGCCGACTTCCCCCAATACCCGATCAACTTCCTGTCCGACCTCAACGCCCTGATGGGCATCATCTACGTGCACGGCACCTACCTGCAGATCCCGGACGCTCAGCTGGCCACGGCCATCACCCTGCCGACCACCCCCGGCTACGCCGGCGGGACCACCTACAACATGATCCCCAGCCCCCACCTGCCCCTGGTCGAGCCGCTGCGCGCCATTCCCTATATCGGCAACCCGCTCGCCGAGCTGCTCCAGCCGGATCTGCGCTACATCGTCAACTGGGGCTACGGCGACCCGGCCTACGGCTGGTCGACCGGCCCGGCCAATGTGACCACCCCGTTCGGCCTGTTCCCGCCGCTCAGCGCGACCACCTCGCTGCCCGGCTATCTGGTCAGCGGGGCGCACGAAGGAATGGTCAACGCGTTCAACGCATTACAGGCCGAGGGACCGCCGGTGCTGCCACACCTGTCGCTGCCCGACCTCGGCGGGGGCGGACAGTTCTCTTTGCCGTCGCCCGGAACGTTGCTGTCCCCCGCGTCCATCGACGGGTTCATCCACGGCCTTCAGACGGCCAACACAAACCTCGTCGACACGTTCGCCTCGGACGTGTCGACGGCCTACGCGACGCTGCTGCCGACGGCCGACATCGCGACCGCCGTGGCCGTCACGCTGCCGTCGTACGACGCGAACCTGTTCCTCAACGGGATCTCGCAGGCCGTCGCCGGCCAGCCGATCGAGGGGCTCATGCATGCGTTCGGCGACCCGATCGCCGCCGACGTCGGACTCGGCACCGTCGCGGGGGGCGTGAACTTCCTGGTGTTCGCCAGCGCGCTCGGCACGATCTTCAACGGCACGCCGCATCCGACGCCGTAACGGCCTCACGGAAATGGGCAGGTGGCTCTAAGCTGTCTGATGCGGGGGGTCGTGAAGGGAAAACCGTATGGCGGGCTTAGCCATTCAACCGCAATTACTGGCCGCTGCCGCTGCTGACGCCGCGGGAATTAACTCGGCGATCGGCGCTGCCGGGGCCGCGGCCGCGGCACCGACGACGGCCATTACGGCCGCGGCCGCCGACGAGGTCTCGGCGGTCACCGCGGCTATCTTCGGCGCGTACGGCCAGGAATATCAGGCGCTGCTCGGGCGCGCGGTCGCCTTCCACGACCAGTTCGTAGCGGCGCTGTCCGCCGCGGGAAGCGCCTACGAGGGAGCCGAGATTGCGGCGTCAAACGCGTTGCACACTCTCGCGGCCGACGCGCTGGCGCTGCTGAGCGGCAACGCCGGGCCCACCATGTCGACCGTGACGGGGACGATATCGGCGACGCAGAGTTTCGCCGCAGGCGACCCGATTTATACCTTGGTCCTCGGTGCCAGTGGCTACCCCATTCCGTCGCAGGAGTACATCGACGGGATTCCGCCCCTGTTCACCAACCCGTTCTGGGGTGCCGGCACCAACATCGGGATCAGCACGCCCGAGGGTTTGTACCCGCTCACCGGAATCAAGGACCTGACCCTGGACGTGTCATTGGCCCGCGGGCTCACGATCCTCAACGACGCGATCCAGCAGTACGCGATCCTGGGCGGCACCGCGAACACCGTCAACGTCTTCGGCTACTCGCAGAGCGCCATCATCTCTTCCCTGGAAATGCACCTGCTCAACCCCACCAACACGCCGGGGATGAGCCTGCTACCTCCCGGCGTGAACCTGAACTTCACGCTGGTCGGCGATCCCGCCAACCCGAACGGCGGTGTGTTCGCCCGCTTTCCGGGCCTGACCTTGCCGAGCCTCGGCCTGACGTTCGGCACTGCCACGCCGGACAACTCCTTCCCGACCCACATCTACACGATCGAGTACGACGGCTTCGCGGACTTCCCGCAGTACCCCCTCAACTTCCTCTCCGACCTCAACGCCTTCTTGGGCATCATCGAGCTGCACGGCGGCTACCCATTCCTGACACCCGACCAGATCGCGAACGCCATTCACCTGACCAACACGGTGGGCCATCCGCTCACGGACTACTACATCGTTCCCACCAAGGACCTGCCGCTGCTGGCCCCGGTGCGGGCGATACCGGTCATCGGCCACCCGATCGCCGATCTTCTGCAACCGGATCTGCGCGTGATCGTCGACCTGGGTTACGGCAGCACCACGCAGGGTTGGTCGCCCGATCCGCCGAACGTCCCGACGGCCTTCGGCGTGATCCCGCCGGTCAGCCCCGGCGGCGTCCTTTCCGCTCTCGGGACCGGGGCCCAGCAAGGCGTCACCGCCTTCGTGAACGACATTCGAGCGGATCTGGCTACGCCACCGAGCTTTTCGCTGCCCGACCTGACGTCGCTGGGGACCGGCGGGTCCGGCCTGATTCCCGCACTGACGTCGGCGTTGTCCTCGCCGAACAGTTTCATCGCATCGCTCGAGTCGGCGAACACGAACGTCAGCGACGCCATCGCGACCTCCGCCTCGGCGGCGTACTCGACCCTGCTCCCGACTGCCGACGTGGCAACCTCGCTCGTGGCCTCGGTCCCGTCCTACGACGCGAACCTTTTCCTGGACGGGGTGGAACAAATAGCCAGCGGCGATCCGGCGGGAGGGCTGCTCTACGCGTTGGGCGCTCCGCTTGCCGCCGACACGGCCTTGGCCACCCTGTTCGGCGGCTTCGAGGTGCGGGTCTTTCAGCACGCGGCATCCACGATCCTGGATGCCTGGACGGGCACGGTTCCCCCAACGCCCGGTTAGCCGGCGCACTCAGGGCTCGAGCACGACCTTACCGAGCACTCCGCCGTCGGCCAGGCTCTGCAGCGCGGCCTGACCCTCGGACAACGGATAGCGTTGTGGCGGCGGCGGCTTGAGCCCGAGGAACACCAACTGGCTCAGGCCCCAGGCGAACAACGCCGCCGAGCCGGGAACCTTGTTGAGGTATTCGCCCCACGCGACGCCCACGACGCTGACGTTGCGCAGCAGCAGCCGATTGACCTTGACGGTCGGGATGCTCCCCGCGGCGAAGCCGATCACCAGCAGCTTGCCGTCGATCGCGAGCACGCGGACCGCGTCGTCGAACGCCGGACCGCCGATGGGGTCGACGACGATGTCCACGCCGCGGCCCCCGGTGTAGTCGCGCACCCGCTGGGCCCAGTCCTCGGCCAGCGGCACTACCAGATCCGCGCCGACCGACGACACGAAGTCCGCCGCGGCCTCCCGGTGCACCACACCGATCACCTTGCGCGCGCCCATCGCCTTCGCGACCTGTATCGCCGCGGTGCCCACCCCGCCGGCGGCCCCGAGCACCAGCACCGTGTCGCCCGTCCGCATGGCGGCGCGACGCGCCAGGGCGAAATACATGGTGTTGTAGTTCACCAACAGCGACACCGCTTCGGCGTCGTCGAGTTCGGCGGGACTGCGGATCACGTTGGGTACCGGAACGGCCACCTGCTCGGCGTAGGCGCCCAAAATCCCGAACGCCGAAACCCGCTCGCCCTCTTTGAATCCCGAGCCCGCGGGCGCCGAAAGTACCACCCCGGCCGCCTCCATTCCCGGGACGAACGGCGGGGGGAGCTTGAGCTGATACTCGCCCTTGCTCAGCAGCAGGTCCGGGAAGCAGACCCCCGCGGCCCGTACGTCGATGACGACGTTGTTTCCGTCGCCGCTGACGTCCTCGATGTCGGTGTACACCATGCCGTCCGGGCCGGACAGCCGCTGTACGACGCAGGCTTTCATGGCCCCTACAGCTTGAACGCGGCCCGCTGTGCGTGGGAGAGGTCGGTGATCTCGCCCCAGTGCTCGCCGATGTCCTGCACCGACGGCGGGTTGTCGAAGGTCGTCCCGTCGTTCTGGAACAGGGCGACCCGCTGGACCTTGCCGCCGCCGACCACGAAAACCGATGCGGTGTCTGGGCATTCCTCGGTGCACAGGTAGGCCACCACCGGCGCGACGTACTCGGGCGTCAGCTTCTCGAACACCTCCTTGGGGAGGATGTCCTCGGTCATCCGGGTGGCCGCGATCGGCGCGACGGCGTTGGCGTGGATGTTGTACTTCGCGCCTTCCTGCGCCAGCGTGTTGATCATGCCGACCAGGCCGAGCTTGGCCGCGCCGTAGTTGGTCTGCCCGAAGTTGCCGAAGAGGCCGCTGGTGGAGGTGGCGACGACGACCCGCCCGTAGCTCTGCTCGCGGAAATGCGGCCAGGCGGCGCGCAGCACGTTGTAGCCGCCGTACAGGTGCACCTTGAGCACGGCGTCCCAGTTCTCGAACGTCATCTTGTGGAAGGTGCCGTCGCGCAGGATCCCGGCGTTGCTCACCACGCCGTGCACGGCGCCGAACTCGTCGACCGCCGTCTTGATGATGTTGGCCGCGCCCTCCGGCTCGGCGACGCTGTCGTAGTTGGCGACGGCTCGGCCACCCGCGTCCTTGATCTCGGCGACGACGTGGTCGGCCATGTTGTGGCCGGCTCCGGTGCCGTCGCGGGCGCCGCCCAGGTCGTTCACGACGACGCTGGCGCCCTCGCGGGCGAGGGTCAGGGCGTATTCACGCCCCAGGCCGCCGCCGGCTCCGGTGACGACGATGACGCGATCCTGCACTCCTGGCATCAGGTTCCTCTCTAAGGTGAAAAACGTGTCCCGGCAAGCATTTCGGGCAATCAGAACATCCTGCGCGCCATCTTGAACGCGCGCTGGGTGTAGGGCGGGTAGATGAAGCTCGACAGGTCGGGCCGTGTCGGTTTGGTCAGCACCGACTTGCGGTGGCTGAACTCCTCGAATCCGTACTTTCCGTGGTAGGCGCCCATGCCCGACGCGCCGACGCCGCCGAACGGCAGCTTGGCCGTCGACACCTGAAAGGCGATGTGGTTGACGAGCATGCCCCCCGCCGGCACCTCTTTGATCACCCGTTCGCGCGTCTCACGCGCTTTGGTGAACAGGTACGCCGCCAACGGCTTTGCGCGCGAATTGACGAAACGTATTGCCTCGTCCAGGGATCGGACGGTGATGACCGGCAGGACCGGGCCGAATATCTCGTTCTGCATCAAGGGGCCGTCGGGATCGGGGTCGACCACCACCGCCGGTTGGATGCGCAGGCTGGCACGATCGCAACTACCGCCGACGGCGACCCTGCCGTCCCCACCGGACAGGTAACCGCTGATCCGGTCGAACTGGCGCTGGTTGACGATCCGCACACCGTTGGGCCTGTCGGACGTGAACTTGTTGATGGCGGCGGCAATCTTGTCCACGAGCTCGTCGCGGATCTGTGCGTCCGCAATCACGTAATCCGGTGCCACACAGGTCTGTCCGTTGTTGAGCAGTTTCATCCAGGCGATCCGCTTGGCGGCGACGTCGATGTCGGCGTCGGCCGCCACGATCACCGGGCTCTTACCGCCCAACTCCAGCGTGCACGGGGTGAGGTGCGGCGCGGCGCCCTCGTAGACCTTGCGGCCGATCTCGGTGCCGCCGGTGAACATCACGCGGTCCAGGCCCTGCGCGATCAGCTCCTGGCTGACCGATCCGTCCCCCTCGACCACCGCGATCGCATCACTGTCGAGGTAGCGCGGCACCAGCTCGGCCATGAGGCGTGACGACGCGGGGGCGATCTCCGAGGGCTTGAGAATGACCGCGTTCCCCGCGGCGATCGCGCCCACCGCCGGGCCCAGCGTCAGGTAGAAGGGGTAGTTCCAGGCGCCGATGATCAGCACGGTGCCGTACGGCTCGTATTCCACCCAACCCCGCCCGGGCAGCTGCGGGATTTCCAGCAGTTTGTAGCGGCGGCGCGTCCACCTGCGCACGCGCTTGGCCGCATACTTCGCTTCCCCGGCGGTCGTGGCGACATCGGCGATGTAGGCCTCGAACGGGTGCCGGTCCAGATCCTCGACGAGCGCGGCGCCGATCGCGTCCTCGTTCTCCTCCATCAGCTTCTGCAACTGCAGAAGCTGCCTCCTGCGCCATTCGATGTCGCGGGTGCGTCCGGTGGCGAACGTCTTGCGAAGCCGGGCGACCGTGGCGGGGATGTCGACCGGCGGGGGTGTCGGCGCTCCGTTGGCGGATCCGGATGTCTTGGGTGCAACCGATTCGGTGGTCATCATTGTCCTTCCGTGCTCGGGTCATCCCGGAGGGTGATAACCGCGATCCTAACCATCCGGTTGGGAGAGCAGTAGAAAGGATCCGCCCGTCAGGGCTTGGTTGCCGTCACGAAGCTGTTGGCGAACGGCCGGTCCTCGGACCGCGGCGGGCGTCCCAGCCGCAGCGCCTCCTCGCGCGCGCCGACCGTGCGGGTGGCCCAGCCGTGCGCGCCGAACCACTCGGCCGAGTCGGGGCGACCTTCGTCGTCGAACCAGAGATCGAACGGGTTGAACGAGGTGTCCTGGCCGCGCGCTTCGCGCTTGGCCTTCAACTCGGCCCACCTCTCCTCGGCTTCGCGACGCTTCTCGGGGTCGATCCCGAAGATCTCGACCGCCACCCGGCTGCCCGGCCCGCTCAGCTCGTCGATCGAGGCGAACATGGCCTCCTGCGCCGCCGCCGGCAGAAAGGGAAGTAGCCCCTCGGCCAGCCAGGCGGTGGCGCGACCGGCGTCGAATCCCGCGTCGCGCAACGCCTGCGGCCAGTCGTGGCGCAGATCGACGGGCACGGGCCGCCGGTCGGCGGCGGGAGTAGCGCCGTGGTCGGCGAGGACGGTCGCCTTGTACTCGAGCACCTTGGGCAGGTCGATCTCGTAGACGACGGTGCCGGCGGGCCACGCCAACCGGTACGCGCGCGAATCCAGGCCGGCGGCGAGGATCACGACCTGCCGGATTCCGGCGTCGACGGCGTTCCCGAAGTACTCGTCGAAGAAGTGGGTGCGTACCGCCTGGTAGTCGATCATGGCCTGGGCGTCGACGGCGGACTCCGGGTCGTCATCGTCAGACCCGGCCCACCAGGCGGCCACCTGCTCGCGCACCCCCTCGAGCTCGGGCGTGGAGACCAGCGGTTCGGCGAACTGGTCGCGTATCAGCGGGTCGGCGGCGGCCGTCTCGCGGGCACGGGCCAGCGCGACCATCACCGCGGTCGCCCCAACGCTGGTGGCGATGTCCCAGGAATCGTCCAGGGTGCGCGCCATCTACAGACGCTCCGCGATCACGAAGTCGGAGAACGCGTCTTTGTCGTCGGCCATCGGGACGCTCTCGATCCAGCGGCCGAGCCGGCGCATCTCGTCCGTCGAGGCCTGCGCGCGGGCGCGCCAGCCGTTCTTGTTCAGCCAGTCCGTGACGTCCGCCCGGTGCTCGTCGCGGTACATCAGCTCCCCGACGTCGACGGTGTCCTCGAGGCCGAGCTCGTCGGCCACCTTGCGGAACCGCTCGCGCATCTGTTGGCGCCGTTCGTCGGCGTGGGTGGGCGCGGTCTCCGCCGACACCCGACTCCCGGGCGGGCTCAGCTCGCCGATCAGGGTGAACAACCGGTCCTGGGCCTCGGCCGGCAGGTACATCAGCAGGCCCTCGGCCAGCCACGCCGTCCGGGCCGCCGGGTCGAAGCCCGCTGCGCGCAACGCCGCCGGCCAATCCTGACGCAGGTCGATGGCCACCTCGCGACGATCGGCCGACGGCGTCACCCCGTGCTCGGCCAGCGTGGCGGATTTGTACTCCAGCACCTGCGGCTGGTCGATCTCGTAGACCGTGGTGCCGGCGGGCCAGTCCAGGCGGTACGCGCGGGAGTCCAGCCCCGAGGCCAGGATCACGATCTGCCGGATCCCGTCGGCGACGGCGTCCTTGAAGTAGGTGTCGAAGAAGTTGGTCCGCACGGCCTGGTAGCCGCGCATGTGCTCGAGCTGGGCCGCAGACTCCTCGTCGAGGGCCTCCACCTTGGCGGCGACCTCCGGGTCGAGCATCGCCTCCCACAGCACGCCCGCGCCGGCGTTGGTGACCAGGAGTTTGGCGTACGGGTCCCGGATGAGGGGGTCCGGCCGCTCGGTCTCGACGGCGCGCGCGGCGGCCACCATGACGGCGGTGCTGCCGACGCTGGTCTTGATGTCCCAGGTGTCGTCGTGGCTGCGCAGTGAGCTCATCGCGTTGACTCCTTACCAGTCGGTCAGGCGAATGGGGCGTCGAGGCGCCCGCGCAGCAACGTGCTGCGGACCGCCTCGTCGGACAGGTCGTCGGGCACCGGGCGACCGAGGCGGGCCATCTCCTCGCGGTTGTTCACGGCGCGCACCTGCCAGCCGTGCTCGGCCAGCCACTCGGCGGCATCGGAGCGGTCGGGCTCGTGGAACGTCAGCGCGTGGACGTTGACGTCCAGTCCCAGTCGCTCGCGCATCCGCTGCCAGCGCTGAGAGTTGCTGCGCGTGTTCAGGCCGAAAGCCTCGATGGCGACCTGACTGCCCGGGGCGCTCAGCGCGGTGAACATCTCGAACAGCCGGTCCTGCGCGTCGCTCGGCAGGTACGGCAGCAGGCCTTCGGCAAGCCACGCCGTCGGCTGGGTGCGATCGAACCCGGCGGCCGTCAGGGCGGCCGGCCAGTCGTCGCGCAGGTCCACCGCGACCGGACGCCGGCTGGCGGCGGGAACCGCGCCGTGCCGTTCCAGCGTCCCGGTCTTGTATTCCAGGACCTTGGGCTGGTCGATCTCGTAGACGACGGTGCCGGCGGGCCACGCCAACCGGTACGCGCGCGAATCCAGGCCGGCGGCGAGGATCACCACCTGGCGGATTCCGGCGTCGACCGCGTTCCCGAAGTACTCGTCGAAGAAATGGGTGCGCACGGCCTGGTAATCGATGCCCAGGCGGTGCGCGCGCCGGCCCTGCTCGTCGCCGTCGAGCCAAGCCAGCTCCGGGTCGGCGAGCCGCGCCCACGGGGCACCGGCCGAAGACACCAGGATCCGGGCGAATTCGTCGCGGATCAGGGGGGCGGGTCCGGCGGTCTCCGCCGCGCGCGCGGCGGCGACGCCCAGCGCGGTGGCGCCGACGAGTTCGGTGATGGCCCAGCTGTCCCCGGCGGTCCGCAGTGAAGGAGGTAAGGAAGCGTCCACATCAGTCATGACCGCATCATCGTACCGGAGTAAGTTAGGCAAACTATGCGCTCTGTGCGCCACGTCACTGCGCGCGGATCACTCCCCCGGTCCCCAGAGCGCACCTTCCAGCAGCTGCCGCAGGATCTCGGTGACCGCCAGCATCTCTTCGTGGCTGCGGACGTAGCCGGAATAGAAGCCCACGCCGCACAGCACGACCAGCAGCGTCTCGACCAGTGCGGAGGCGTCGATATCGGCCGCCACCTCGCGGTGCTCGATCGCATCCTTGACCGCCCACGTCAGAAACTCGCGGCTGATTCGCACTGAATCGTTTTCGATTCCGCTTAATTCTGGGTGCCGTTGCGATTCCAGCACGGCGGTTACCAAAAACGCCGATACCGCGGGATTCTCGGAATTGGCGCGTACGGCGACAGAGATGAAAGCCGTCAGCCGCCCGACCAGTGTGGTCTGCCCCTTGGCCTGTCGAATGCCGGAACCGATGATCAATTCGTTGGTCTGGGCCAATACTTCCCGATATAGCAGTCGCTTACTGGGGAAGTAGTGATTGATCGCGGGCCTCGTCAGATCGGCGCGGCCCGCGATGCCCTGAAAGGTGGCGCCGTCATAGCCACGCTCACTGAACACCACGCGAGCCGCCTGCACGATGCGCTGACGCGTCTCGTCCGCTTTTGCGGCGGGAGGGCGTCCCGGCCTGCGGCTCGCCGTCGGAGACATTGCTAAAGTGTGCCACCGCCACGGTGCGGCATTAAAGCGTTTGGCGGGATACTGCCGAACTTTCCGTCTTGATAGTCCTGCACCGCCTGGATCAATTCGCTGCGCGAGTTCATCACGAATGGCCCGTAGTGAAATACGGGCTCGCGGATCGGTTGACCGCCCAACAACAACACATCCATTGCGGTGGCCGAAGAGGAGTCCTGCGCCGAATGCGCCCCGACGGTGATCCGGTCCCCGGCGCCGAGTACCGCCAACTGACCGTGGCGAATGGGATGGGCGTCCGGACCGACATATCCGCTGCCGGACAACACGTAAACCAGCGCATTGAAATCGCGGCGCCACGGCATGCCGAGCCGCGCTCCGTTGTGGATCGTCGCGTGCGCCAGGGTGATCGGCGTGTGCGTGCTGCCAGGCCCGCGACGGCCGTCGACCTCGCCGGCGATGATGCGCACCAGCGCTCCGCCGTCGTCGGACGCCAGCAGGCCCACGTCAGCCCCTTCAATGGCCTGGTAGCGGGGCGCGGCGAACTTGTCCTTCTTCGGAAGGTTCACCCACAGCTGGACGCCGTGAAATAAGCCGCCACTGTCCACCAATTCGGCGGGCGGGGTCTCGATGTGCAGAATGCCGGAACCGGCCGTCATCCATTGCGTCGCACCGTCGGTGATCAGGCCGCCCCCGCCGTGGGAATCCTGGTGCGCGAATTTCCCGTCGATCATGTAGGTGACCGTTTCGAATCCGCGGTGCGGGTGCCAGTCGGTGCCGCGCGGCTCCCCCGGTTGATAGTTGACCTCACCCATCTGGTCCATGTGGACGAACGGGTCGAGTGCCGCCGCGCTGACCCCGGCGAAGGCCCGGACGACCGGGAACCCCTCGCCCTCGTGACCGCGCGGGCCGGTGCTGATCGAGCGCACGGCGCGCTCGGCGTCCGCGGGGCGGGCCGCGCTCAGGCGCGGCAACGCCAGGGTGTCCGCCGTGACAGCAGGCATCTTGACCTCCATGTTTTCGTAGCTTTACCCCTATAACCGGACCAGAGTCCGGTTATTCCGTGGTGTGCCCACCACCCGGCCGACCAGCGTCCTTCTGCATAGGATGACGTGATGGATGGGGGATCCGGCGAGTCGGCGGAGGGCGAGCCGCTGCCCCACGAGGCGTCCGTCCGCGGGGCGGGAGGCCGGTTCGGGGCGTCGATCCGCGGGTCCGGCTACCTGCAGAAGTGGCTGCTGCTCGTGGTGATCATCGGCGTCATCGCCGGGCTGGGCGCCGTCGTGTTCTACCTCTTGCTGAAGTACACGAGCGATTTCCTGCTCGGTTACCTGGCGGGCTACGACCTGCCCAAGCCGGTCGGGGAGGGCGGCGGGCGCGGGTCCACCGGCTTCCGGCGGGCCTGGGCGATTCCGTTGATCACGACGGCCGGCGCGCTGCTGTCGGCGCTGCTGGTGGCCGCGCTCGCCCCCGAAGCCACCGGCCATGGCACCGACGCGGCCATCGAGGCGGTGCACACCGATCCGCGGGCGATCCGCTTCCGGGCGGTGCTGGTGAAGATGGTGGCCAGCGCGTTGACGATCGGTTCGGGCGGTTCGGCCGGCCGCGAGGGGCCGACCGCCCAGATCTCGGCCGGGTTCTGTTCGTTGCTGACGCGCCGGCTCAACCTGTCCGACGAGGACGGCCGGATCGCCGTGGCGCTGGGCATCGGCGCGGGGATCGGCGCGATCTTCGCCGCGCCGCTGGGCGGGGCCGTGCTGGCCGCGTCGATCACCTACCGCGACGACTTCGACTACCGCTGCCTGCTGCCGGGGTTCATCACCTCAGGGACCGCGTACGCGGTGCTGGGCGCGTTTCTCGGCTTCGATCCGCTGTTCGGGTTCATCGACGCCGAGTACCGCTTCGAAAAGGCGGGGCCGCTGTTGTGGTTCGTCGTCATCGGCCTGGCCGCGGCCGCCGTCGGCTACCTGTACGCCCGGGTCTTTCACGCGTCGGTCCGCATCACCCGCCGGCTCCCCGGCGGCCCGGTGCTCAAGCCGGCCATCGGCGGGCTGCTGGTGGGCCTGCTCGGACTGGCGATCCCGCAGATCCTCAGCAGCGGCTACGGCTGGGCGCAGCTATCGGCCGACCGCGGCTCCCTGATGCACATCCCGCTCTGGGTGGTCGTGGTCCTCCCGTTCGCCAAGATCGTCGCCACGTCGCTGTCGATCGGCAGCGGCGGGTCCGGCGGGCTGTTCGGGCCGGGCATCGTGATCGGCGCGTTCGTCGGGGCCGCCGTCTGGCGGCTGGGCGAACTCCTCGCCTTGCCCGGGGTGCCCCACGAGCCCGGCGTGTTCGTCGTCGTCGGGATGATGACGTGCTTCGGCAGCGTCGCGCGCGCACCCCTGGCCATCATGATCATGGTCGCGGAGATGACCGGATCGTTCTCGGTGGTGCCGGGTGCGATCCTGTCCGTCGGCATCGCGGCACTGCTCATGTCGCGCACCAACGTCACCATCTACGAGGCCCAGCGGCTCAACCGCGAGACCGCCGCGGCCGAGCGCGAGCGTGGGGAGGCCCCGACGGCCGGAACGGCCGGCTAGGACCGCCCAGGCGGCCGGCCGACTACGCCGACGTGTTGCGCGCGCTGCTCGCCGCGTCCCTTTCGGTCGACGAGCCCTCGTGGGTCAACTGGCCCCCGGCGCTCTCCAGGTGGGCCCGGACGAACCATTGGAACTTCTCCAGGCTCCCCGCCTGGTCGATCAGCAGGTCCTGGGTGACCGGATCGAGTTCCTCGGTCTCCTCGATGCTCTTGCGGATGTCCTCGATGACGCCGGTGTAGACCAGGTCGAGCGCCGCCAGATGCGACTGCACGCAGTCGCGGCCCACCGAATAGTCGTCCCAGGTGCGGTCTTTGATGATCGCGCCGGGCGTCCCCTGCGGGGAGGCACCCAGGGCCGCGATGCGCTCGGCGACATCGTCGGCGAAACCGCGGACCGCATCGACCTGCGGGTCGATCATCTCGTGCACACCAATGAAGTTGGGCCCCACCACATTCCAATGAATGTGCTTGAGGGTGAGGTGAAGGTCGTTGTAGGTGCTCAATTGCTTCTGCAGCAGTTCGGCGAGGCGCGCCCCCTGCTTATCGGTCAAACCCGGGATAGTGAACTGCGTCATCAATCACTCCTGCGTCAAGTCATAACCCTTCCCGCCGCGAATACCCGGGGTCGCGGGAGAGTAATCGTCGGCTCGCGCTCAAATCGAGTGGATGTGCTGCACCGGTAATCTGGCGCCGCGCCGCGGTTCGTAGGCCAGGCCGCTGACTTCGAGCAGCCGGACCACCCGATGGCGATGGGGTCGCATCGGTTCGAGCAGTTCGAGCATGCCGGCGTCGTCCACCGGCCTGCCCAGCAGCGTCCAGCCGATCATCTTCGGCACGTGGTAGTCGCCGACCGACACGGCGTCGGCGTCGCCGAACGCGCGCTGCGCCGTCTCGGCCGCGGTCCAGATCCCAACACCCGGAAGCGACGTCAACGCCTCGCGGGCCTGCGCAGCCGGACGCGACGTCAGCCGTTCCAGCGACGCGGCCCGTTGCGCGCAGGTCACCACCGTCAGCGCGCGCCGCGGATCCACGTTCGCGCGGTGGAATTCCCACGACGGGATGCTCCGCCATGCCTCGGCCGTGGGCGGCACGCGCATCGCGGGTGGAGCCGGTCCGGGTGCGGGCGTCCCGTACTTGGAAACCAGCACCCGCCACGAGCGGAACGCGTCCGCGCCGGGAACGCGTTGCTCGATGATCGCCGGAATCAAGGCTTCGAGGACGAGGCCCGTGCGCCCCAGCCGGAAGTGGGGGACGCGGCGGTGCGCCGCCGCGACGGTCGAGTCGCGCGGCACGAAGTCCGACGCGTCGTCCCCCACACCCAGCAGCGCGGGCAGCCTCTCGAGGAACTCGGGCGCCCCGCTGCCCCACGCCACGCAGTGCGCCGCGTCGGCGGCGGCGCGGCTGATCCGGGCGGTGACGGGACCGCTGGGCAGCAGGCTGACCCGCCAGATCCCGCCGTCACGGGACGCCTGGAAACAGGGATCCCGCGGTCCCCGGCGCAGCGGCGCCAGCGTGGGCCCGAAGCTGACGGCTCCGGGGAATGTGAGAGTGCGCGCGTGCTCAGTCAATCGCCGTCCGCACCGCCCCTCATTGACCGTCAACGATGTCCCAAGACAATATTGCGATGTGGCGACACCCTTCGATGACCCGCAGGGAGAACTGGCGTGGATGTTCCTGGAGAGCATCAGCGAGGGCGGGGACCTGGACGAGGGCTTCGCGCTGCTCAGTGACGACTTCACCTACTGGACGCTGTACACCCGCACGTCGTGCGACAAGGAGACGCTGCGGCGGGCCATCGAGGAACGCAAGCGTGCCCTCGAGGTCACCATCGACCTGCAGGGGTGCGTCAACGAGGGAGACACCGTGGTCGTCGAGGCCCACGCCACCGGCACCACCGCCGACGGCGTGAGCTACGACAGCCCGTTCGCGTGCGTCTTCGAAACCCGCGACGGGCTTATCGTCGCGATGCGGGTCTACAGCGACACCCGCGCCCAGGAGACGGCGCTCCCCGGGTGGCGCCCTTACTGACCGGAGACGCTGATCTCGGCCTTGTTCGGGTAGAAGGCGACGTGACCCGCGATCGCAGCGACGGCCGGGAAGGGCTGCTCGTAGGTCCAGATCACGTCGTCGACGGTGTCGCCGGCCGACGTGGTGACGCTGTAGTAGCTGGCGTCGCCCTTGAACGGGCAGTAGGTGCTGGTGTCCGTCCGCGTCAGCCGCTCCCGGACCACGTCGTTGAACGGAATGTATTGCACCACAGGCAAAGTCGCCTCGCGCAATTCCAGCGCCGCGGTGGTGTCCGCGATCAGCTCGCCGTTGACGCGGACCTGCACCCGCCCCTTGGTCGGCTCGATGGTGATCGGATGCCCGGCGCTGGGTTCCAGAACCTGTCGGTGTGCCATGGTGCTACCTCCTCGAAACGCGGATAAAGCTGTAACGCGCGCCGGCCCGATACGCTTCCCGCCCGACAACTAATCGGCCTGCGCCGCGGCGCCGGTCTGCGCACCCTTCGCGCCCTTCCGGGGGGATTTCATCGCGGCCCAGAATCGGGCCGCCTCCCGGATGGATTCCTCGACCGGGCGCGGGTGCCAGCCCAGCTCGCGGACCGCCTTGCTGTGGTCGACCGGGGCCTCGGCGCGCATCATCCGCACCGATTCCAGGCTGAGCTCGGCGTCTTTGCCGGTGAGCCGCGCCCTCAGGCTGCCCAGCGCGCCCAGGACGTAAAGCACCGGCACCGAGATCGAGCGCCGGGGCGGCGGTACGCCCGCCTCGTCGGCCGCGATCCGCACCACCTCTTTCAGCGGGATCATCCTTTCGCTGATGAGGTAGCGCTCGCCGACCCGCCCGCGCTCGGCGGCCAGGAGCATGGCCCGGGCGGCGTCGTCGACGCCGACGACTTCGAGCTGGATGCCGTTCATCTGGAAGGGCAGCTTGCCGAACACCGCCCCTGCGATGAACGCGCCGTGCGGGGTGCGGCCCCAGTCGCCGCCGCCGTACGTGGTCGACACACACATCGCCACGGCGGGCAGGTTTTGTTCGGTCACGTACCGCATCACCAGGTTCTCGGCCTGCACACGCGACTGCACGTAGGCGCTCAGGCCATGGGAGTCGATGACGTCGTCCTCGGTCGCGACATGGCCGTGCCGCCGGCCCACCGTCGCGTAGGTGCTGGTGAAGACAAACCGGTGCAGGTCGGACTGGACGGCGACGTCGAGCACATTGCGCAGGCCTTCGACATTGGTGCGAAACAGCGGCGAGGGGTCCCGCAGCCAGGCGCGCGTGTCGACCACGCAGTAGTACACGTCGTCCACACCGTCCATCGCCGCACGCACGGCGGCCGCGTCGAACACGTCGCCATGAAACCGGGTCAGCGTGAGGTCGTCGATGGCGCGGGTGTTCGCGGTCGGGCGCACCATCGCCCGCACCTCGAATCCCTCCGACGCGCCCTGGGCGGCGAGCAGCCGGGTCACGTGCGAACCCAGGAAGCCGTTGGCGCCGATGACCAGCTTGGGTTTCGGGGTCACTGCGCTCCTCCGTATTCCTGCATCCAGCGGGCGGCGTCCTCGTCCAGCGTGCCGAGCTCGTGGGCCCTGCGACACCACTTCACGCCGGCCCGCAGGAATCGAAGCGGGTTGTAGATGTCTTCCTGACGGCGCCACTGGCCGTCGCCGGCGTAGGTGACGATGGAGATGTTGGTGGCGCTGATGACGGTGCCGTCGCCCGGGTCCTTCATCGGATTGTCCAGCTCGCAGATGATCCGCCCGGTCGAGTCGTCGATGACCGACCACAACGACGGGAACGCCACCATGTGGCTGCCCGGGAAGGTGGTCATGGTGCGCTGGATCCACTCGCGCACCTCGTCGCGGCCGTGCATGGTGCCCGCCGCGTGCTCGATGTACTCGACGTCCGGCGTGTACTGGGCGACCCACGCCGCCCAGTCCCGGGTTTCGGCGGCCCGGGCCACCGTCTCCTCGAACTTCGCGAAGGCGTCGGCCAGTTCGCGGCGGGAGAATTGTTGAGCCGTCACGCGCGCTCCTTTGCGCCGCTACACGTCATTCGCCGGAGTGTAGCCTGGGCAACGTCGCCGGTTCCTATGGAGGACTTCCGAGGAGGACAGCATGGCAAGCACCCGAAAGGCGATTCTCGCGGGCGGCTGTTTCTGGGGGATGCAGGACCTGATCCGCAAGCAGCCCGGGGTCGTGTCGACCCGTGTCGGGTACACCGGTGGTGACGTGCCGAACGCGACGTACCGCAACCACGGCACGCACGCCGAGGCCATCGAGATCGTCTACGACCCGGCCGTCACCGATTACCGCACGCTGCTGGAGTTCTTCTTCCAAATCCACGACCCCACAACGAAGAATCGCCAGGGCAATGACCGCGGCACCAGCTATCGGTCGGCGATCTTCTATCTCGACGACGAGCAGAAGCGCATCGCCCTGGACACCATCGCCGACGTCGAGGCGTCGGGCCTGTGGCCGGGCAAGGTGGTCACCGAGGTCAGCCCCGCCGGTGACTTCTGGGAGGCCGAGCCCGAGCACCAGGACTACCTGGAGCGCTACCCCACCGGGTACACCTGCCACTTCGTGCGGCCGGGATGGAAGCTGCCGCGGCGGGCCACCGCCTGACGGGCGATCGGGCGCCGCTCAGCGGCGGCGCACCACGATCCGCCCGCCGTCCTTGGGGACGAACGCGACGCCCCGGCCGTGCCAGCGTTCGCCGGGCGCGTCGGTGGTCTCGATGGTGAAGTGCCGCAATACCGTTCGCAGCACGACGTCCATCTCCATGTTGGCGAACGCCGCGCCCACACAGCGGCGGGTCCCGCCGCCGAACGGGATCCAGGACGGCGACGGCTTGTTTCCCAGGTAACGCTGCGGGTCGAACCGCTCGGGATCCGCGAACACGTCGGGGTTGGCGTGTATCTGCCCGATGCCGACGATAATCGAGTGCCCGCGGGGGATCACCCACTCGCCGAGCCGGACAGATTCGGGATAGACGTGGCGTCCGGCCATGTCGATGACGGTCCTGGCCCGCTGGACCTCCAGGATCGTCGCCTGACGCAGTTCGCCGCCACCGGCGTCGGCCTCCTCGACGAGCGCGGCCAGCAGGTCCGGATGCCGGCTGATCCGCTCGAACGCCCACCCCAGTGTGGCGGCGGTGGTTTCGTGCCCGGCCGCCAGCAGCGCCAGCAGCTCGTCGCCGATGTCCTTGCGCGACATGGCCGAACCGTCGTCGTAGGTGGTCCGCAGCAGCATCGCCAGCACGTCGGTGCGGTCGGCGAAATCGGGGTCGGCCCGCTCGGCGTCGATCAGCCTGCCGATGACGGCGTCATATTGGCGCCGCCATTCGGCGAGGCGCCCCCAGGGAGTGAACCGGCCGTAGGTGCGTTTCGGCTTGGGCAGCGACGCCAGGCGCGAGCCCAGGGTCACCCACGGCGGGATCAACCGGCGGAGCTCGTCGAGCTCCGCGCCGTCGGCCCCGAAGACCGCGCGCAGGATCGCGTTGAGGGTGATCCGCATCATGGGCGGCACCGTCGGGAACGCTTCGCCCTCGGGCCAGTCGGCGACCTCGCGCAGCGTCTCTTCCTCGATGATGCTCTCGTACTTCTTCATGCTTTTGCCGTGGAACGGCGGCGCCAGCAACCGTCGCCGGCGGCGGTGGTCGTCGAACTCGAGCGCGAACACCGACCCGGGGCCGAAGAACCTGCTGAGGTTGGGCTGGATGTTGCCGAGCTCGTCGGGACTGGTGGTGAACACCTGCTTGGCCACCTGCGGATCGCCGATCACCACGGCCGGGCCGTAGACCGGCAGGTTGAGCGTGAAGGAGTCGCCGTAGCGGCTGGACAGCCGCTGCATCATCTTGCGTCGCGATGCCGCAAACGCCAGGCCCTGGACCAACTTCGGGAGTCGGACCGAAGGCGGCAGCCGGACGACGGAGGGCGCCTGCGGGGCTGTGGCCAATTCGCTCATCGGTTTGATGCTCCCCATATCTACCCCGATCGAGGGTGGTACCGCGGTGTACCAAGACTTTTGCGTTACGGTACTCTGTGGTACCAAGCCTGGCAAGGTGCCGCACTGACCGAAAGGAGCGCCCGCCGTGACATCCGCGCTGACAGCAGCAGCCGGCGAGACGGTGCTCGGCGATCCCTTCCGGCTCCGGCTGCTCGACGGCCTCGCGAGTTCGATCATCGAGCGGGGGTACCGGGCCAGCACGGTGGCCGACATCGTCCGCGGCGCGCGCACGTCCAAGCGCACGTTCTACGACCAGTTCGCCAGCAAGGAAGAGTGTTTCCTCGAGCTGCTGCGCGCCGACGTCGAGAGGCTCGGGGAGCGCATCGCCTCGTCCGTCGACCCCGAGGCCGACTGGCAGCGGCAGATTCGCCAGGCGGTCGAGGCCTACGTCGGCCATATCGAATTGCGGCCGGCGATCATGCTGAGCTGGATTCGCGAACTTCCCTCGCTGGGCCCCAAGGCGCGGCCGGTCCAGCGCCGGGGCCTGCAGCTGCTGTCCGACCTGTTGATCGCGCTGAGCGCCAGCCCCGGATTCCGTCGGGCCGACCTGCCGCCGCTGACCGCGCCGCTGGCCGTCATCCTGCTGGGCGGCCTGCGCGAACTGACCGCCATGACCGTCGAAGACGGGCGGGCCGTCCGCGAGATCGTCGAGCCCGCGGTGGACGCGTCGATCGCCCTGCTGGGACCCCGATAGGCTCTATCGCAAACCCCTCGACGAATTGGAGACCGCGATGCGGCTGTCGACCCGAAACCAGCTCAAAGGGACCATCACCGAAGTCAGCCTCGGCAGCGTGATGGCGATCGTGAAGGTCCGGCTCGACGGCGGTGACCAGATCGTCACGTCGTCGGTCACCAAGGACGCCGCGCTCGACCTCGGCCTCAAGGAGGGGCAGCCGGCGACGGTGTTCATCAAGTCCACCGAAGTCACGATCGGCGTCGACTAACCGTGCCGTCGACCATGCGCGCCGAGCGCTTCTATGCCGACACCAAAAAGTTTGCGCTGGAAGACGTTCCGATTCCCGAGCCCGGGCCGGGCGAAGTCCTGGTCAAGGTCGCGTTCTGCGGCATCTGCCATTCGGACCTCAGCCTGATCAACGGGACTTTTCCGGCCCAGCAGCCGGTGGTCACCCAGGGCCACGAAGCGTCGGGCACCATCGCGAAGCTGGGTCCGGGCGTGACCGGCTGGGCCGAGGGCGACCGGGTGGTGGTCGCCGCCGGCCGGCCGTGCCAGAAGTGCCCGAATTGCCGCCGTGGCGATGTGGTGAACTGCCTGCGGATTCAGCTGATGGCCTTCGCCTACGACGGCGCCTGGGCGGAATACACCGTGGCGCAGGCGGCGGGGCTGACGCGCGTTCCGGACAACGTGCCGCTGGAGCAGGCGGCGATCCTGGCCGACGCGGTCTCGACGCCGTACGGGGCGGTGGTCCGCACCGGCAAGGTGTCGGTGGGGGAATCCGTCGGCGTGTGGGGCGTGGGCGGGGTGGGGACGCACATCGTCCAGCTCGCCCGGCTGGTCGGCGCGGTCCCGATCGTCGCCGTGGACATCGAACCGGCCGTTCTGGACCGGGCGCTGGAGCTCGGCGCGGATTACGCCTTCAGCTCCCGCGACGACGCTTTGCACGACAAGATCGCCGAGGTCACCGGCGGACGCGGCCTGGACGTCGCGTTCGACGCGGTGGGCCTGAAGGTGACGTTCGAGCAGGCACTCGACTGCCTGGCCGTCGGCGGCCGTCTGGTGGGGGTCGGGATGAGCGCGGAGTCCCCGACCGTCGGCCCGACGGCGTTGTTCGGGTTGACGCACAAGCAGGTGCTCGGCCACCTTGGCTATCAGAACGTCGACATCGAGACGCTGGCGAAGTTGGTTTCGCTTGGCCGCCTTGATCTCTCGCGGTCGATCAGTGAGATCGTCTCTCTGGAGGACCTGCCGCTGGGTATCGAGAAGCTGGAGCGCCGGGACGGCAACCCCATCCGCATCCTGGTCAAGCCCTGAGCGGCGACCCGCCGCGTCTGTACACCCGCCCCGCACCCCACTCCCGCGACACATAAACCACGCACGCGACACGCCGGTGCGAAGCGCGGTGGTTTATGTCTCGTCGCGCAGGACGACCCAGTGGAAGCGTTACGGCGCGTACCGCAGGAAGGCGCGGAGCCGGTCGAGGACCAGGTCGGGCGCCTGCTCGACGATCCAGTGGCCGACCCCGTCGACCAGTTCGACGTCGAAATCCTTGATGCGGTCGGCATATCCGCTCAGCAGGTCGGGAACGAGGACGGGGTCGTCGGTCCCGCTCAGCCACCGCACCGGGACGTTGACGCGGCAGTCGTTGTACTCCCCGCGTAGCCAACGCGCCAGCTCGCGGATCTGGAAGGTTCGGTACCAACGCGAGCCGGCCACGGCATGCCCGGGCTCGCGCATGCACTCGATGTAGAAGCGCACGTCCTCCTCGGGCACCAGGAAGCCGCCGCCGACCCAGGCCGCCAGCGACCGGTAGAACCGGGCCTTCGGGTCGGCGATCAGCCGCGGGCCGATCACCGGCAACAGGATCGGCACCTGGTACCAGAAGCGCCAAAGGTTGCGCAGTAGGGACAGATCGGGCTTCACCCACGGCGCCACGGTGTTCATCCCGAAGTAGCCAGTCACCTTTTCCGGATGGCGCAGCATCATGATGAACGCGATGGGCCCGCCCCAGTCGTGGCCGACCAGCTTCACCGTCGACACGCCGAGGCGATCCAGGACGGCCGCCAGGTCGTCGGCCATGTCGTTCTTGCGATAACTGGACCGGGGAGCCGAGCTCCAACCGGCGCCGCGCAGGTCGGGGCACAGCACCCGGTAGCCGTCGGCGGCCAGCGGACCGATCAATTCGTGCCACTCCCACCAGTTCTGCGGAAAGCCGTGCACCAGCATGACGGCGGAGCCACCCGGCGGACCCGCATCCGCGACATGGATGGTGACACCATCCCCGACATCCACGTATCTATGTTCGACGCCGTCCAGGGCGGGCATAGTCACCATGGTTGAGAACCTAGCGCCCGGTCAGAAACCGTTCGACATAGGGCGCGAAGCGGCCGCGCAGATCGTCCTCGGTCAAGCCGAACATCTCGCACGACGTTTCGACGTTGCCGTGCCGCCCGCGGCGGTGCCCCGCCAGATACTCGTCGATCGCCCTGCGGGCTTCGTTGGTGAGCGCTTCCCCGGCCAGGGCGTAGACCCGCTCGGCCACACCGACTTCGTCGGCCATGAAGTCGTCGAATCGGATGTCGATCGAGCGCTCGGGCCCTATCGTGTCGCGGTCGCGCACGAGCGCGGCGAGCATGTCCGCGAGGCGGTCGGCCCAGGAGGCCGCGATCTGCTCGACGGGCACGGGTGAGCGGTGCATCCGGGCGGAGTAGGTGATCATCGCGATCATCGACAACGCCACCGGGACGGGATCACGGTGGGTGAACACGACAATGCTGCCCGGAAAGACCCGATCCAGCACGGGCACCTGCTCGAGGTGCTGGGGCGACTTGAGCAGCCAGCGGCGGCCCCCACGCAGGAACTGCATCGCCCGGAGTTGTCTGGCGAGGTACTCGTAGTGCGGCGTCTGGTCGTGGGCCTGGTAGTACTCGCGCCAGCGCGGCACGTCGCCGAGCGTCTCGAAGAACATCGTCGAGATGTCGTTGGCGAGCAGTTGGATCTCCTCGTGGACGTGGTCGGTGGTCATCTCGTGCATGAGCGCGAAATGGGGCATCACGGTGTTGATCACCGCCACCGCGACGTCCATCCGCGACCGCCGCGGGTCCGGCTCGACTCCGGCCTCGGCCGGCAAGGGGAACGGCTCGACGCTCTCCCAGTACGGCATGGTGCGGAACGTGGACGGCCCCGCCAGCAGGTTGTGCAGGTGGGTGGTGCCGGTGCGCGGCAGCCCGGCGATCACCACGGGGGGTTGCAGCGCAATGTCGTCGATCTCGGGATGCCGGGTCAACAGGTCGGCCAGCAGCAGCCGATTCTTGAGCAGCTGCAGCAGCTGCCCGTAAAAGTTGACCACGCCCGCCGCGTGCAACCCGTCGATCTCCCGGAGCGCGGCGAGGTAGACGTCGAGCCGCTGCCGGTAATCGTCCGGCCCGAAATCATCCAGGCCGGTGTCGGCGCGGGCCCGCGCGTGTAGCGCGTCGGCGTCCAGCGGGCAGTCCGGCGCCATCGTGGCCATCACATCGAGGATCTGCTGGGCCTCGGGGCTGAACCGCGGCGCGGCCAGGTCGTCGAGCCGGACTCGTTTCACAGGACTTATGTTACTCTGAGTTTCGTAATGGCAGTGGATTTTGGCCGACCCCGCGACCCCCGCATCGAGGGTGCGGTGCTGCGCGCGACGGTGGAGCTGCTCGGCGAAAGCGGCTATTCCGGGCTGTCGGTCGCGGCCATCGCCGAACGCGCCGGGACCAGCAAGCCGGCGATTTATCGGCGGTGGCCGAGCAAGGCCCACCTGGTGCACGAGGCGGTGTTCCCAACCGGCGCCGCCACCGCCATTCCCGACACGGGATCACCCGCCGGCGACCTGCGCGAGATGGTGCGCCGCACGATGGCCCTGCTGACGTCCCCCGCCGCCCGGGCCGCGCTGCCCGGGCTGGTCGGCGAGCTGGCGGCAGATCCCACCCTGCACTCCGCGCTGTTGGAACGGTTCGCCGACGTCATCGCCGGGGGCCTCGCCGACTGGCTCACGAACGCCGCCGCCGCCCGCCAGGTTCGCACCGATCTGACCGGCGCCGAACTGGCCGAGGCAATCGCCGGCATCACCCTGCTGGGCCTGCTGACCCGCCCCACCGGTCTCGACGAGGCGTGGGTCGACCGCACCACCGAACTGCTCCTGAAAGGCATTCGCGCATGACCCACGAGTCGACGGCCGCGTGGCGCAACCTGCTGGAAACACTTGGTGCGCTTGATCACTCGTTCCTCGAGGGCGACCGCGCCGTCACCGACGACCGGCACATCGCCGACGGTTACCGCATGCTGGCCACCACGCTGGGCGTCGCCTTCGACACGTATCTGTTCACCGAGCCCGGCCGGCCCCAGTTCGTGGCGGTCAACACCCCGTTCCGCCGCGACCGCCGGTGGGGCGGTGACAACACCGACGCCTACTACTTCATCTGCCCGGTCGATCCGACGGGGCGCTACCGCATCAACGGCAATCGCGGCGACAGCGTCTACTTCTCGGTCACGGCCTACAACGAACCGACACCGGGCGCGTGGTCGGACCGGGTGATCGCGATCCTCCGCGACACCGACCTCGACATCGACGCCGACGGCAACTTCTCCTTCGAGATCGGGCCCACGCCCGGCGCCGCGGTGCTGATGACGCGGGACTACCAGGCCGATCCGCTGACCGGACGCCCGGTGTCGTGGCGCATCGAGGCGCTCGACGCACCCGGCCCCATCCGGCACGGCGACGCGGAGACCGCCGCACGGCTGCGGGCCGCCGAAACCTGGTTGCGCACCATGTTCGCCATCGTGCCCCTGGCGGTCGGGACGCGGATCGAGGACGAGCGCGCGCTGGGCCACGAGACCGTGCATGCGGCAAACCAATTCGCCGATCCCTATCAGGTACCTGACGCCAACTTCGGCTGGTCGGCGCGCGACGCCTGCTACGCCTACGGCAGTTTCGTGCTCGGCGACGACGAGGCCCTGGTCATCACGCACAGGCCCCCGCGGTGCCGGTTCTGGAACCTGGTGGTGTGGAACCAGTTCATGGCGACCTACGGCGCCTCGGAGGGTCCCGACATTCGCTGCTCGATCAATGGCCACGGCGCGGTGCCCAATGGCGACGGCTCAGTGACGACCGTGCTGTCCCGCGGGATGACGGTCCACCCGAATTCGCTTACCACGCTGGGCTATCCGGGCGGCAACCTGGCGTTCCGGTGGTTTCTGCCCGAGGGGCTGCCGGCGCGCCCGGAGGTGAAGCTTGTGAAGGCGGCCGAGGCTCCGACTACCACCACCTAGCCCGCCGAACGAGGGCCCTACGGTGGTCGCGGTCCGCATCAGCGCACCCCGCGCTCGGCCAGCCTCTTGATCGCCGCGAGGGTCTTGCCGATCGCGCCCTCGAATTCGCGCAGCCGCACGAACACGATCTTCTGCTCCTTGTCGGGCATCGCATCGATCGCCAGCGACAGTCCCGACCGCCCCGGACCCATCTGCATCCAATAGCTCAACGCCGTGCCACCGTCCCTGGGGGCAAGCCGGAACCGCCAGATCGCCGCGGGATTGTCCGCATCGCCGACCGCCCAGGTGAATTCGCGTGGCTTGTCACACACGACGATTCGCGACGTGGTGGTCCATCGCCCGAATGCCTGGTGTTCGTTCTGCCCGATGAAGCGAGCGCCGACGCGGGGGGCGCCGGCGGCGTCCGCCCACTCCACCGCCTGCAGCTCATTGCTCAGGGTGGGCATGAGCTTGATGTCGGAGACCAGGCTCCATACCTTGGCCGGCTCGGCGTCGATCCATGTCGAGGCTTCCACCGTCGGTTTGTCCGCATAGCGCGCGCCGGTCCATTCCACGCCACCATTGTCCCCCGCCGGGGGGCCGCCCGGGCTCAGGCCGCGACGGGCACCTTCTCGGCGGGCGCGTCGGCCGCCTTGCGCACCATCGAGTCGGGAAGGGTGAGCCTGACGATCTTGCGGACCACGGTGCCGAACTGCCGCAGCAGCGGGCCGCGGTTGTAGGGGATCCCGTAGCGTTCGCAGATCTCCTGCACCTCGGGCGCGATGTCGGCATAGCGGCGGGCCGGCATGTCCGGGAACAGGTGGTGCTCGATCTGGTGCGACAGGTTGCCCGAGAGCAGGTGGAAGGTCTTGCCGCCGGTGAGGTTCGCCGAGCCCAGCACCTGGCGGAAGTACCACTGGCCGCGGGACTCGTCCTTGGTCTCTTCGATGGTGAATTCCTGGGTGCCCTCGGGGAAGTGGCCGCAGAAGATGATCATGTAGGCCCACACGTTGCGCACGAGGTTGGCCGACATGTTGCCCGCAAAGACGAACGGCGCGAACGGTCCGGCGAGCAGCGGGAAGGCAACATAGTCCTTCAGGGTCTGCCGACAAGTCTTCTTCCAGATCGCCTTCAGCGTCTGGCGCTTGTCGGCGAGCCTGATCTCGCCGGAGCGGATGCGCTCGGTCTCCAGCTCGTGCAGCGCGACGCCGTACTGGAACAGCACCATGAGCAGGAACGCGTAGACCGGGTTACCCAGGAAGTACGGGCTCCAGCGCTGGTCTTCGCTCATCCGCAGGATGCCGTAGCCGATGTCGCGGTCCATTCCCACGATGTTGGTGTGGGTGTGGTGCATGTAGTTGTGCGAGTGGCGCCATTGGTCGGCCGGGCAAGCGGTGTCCCACTCGAAGTCGCGCCCGGAGATGCCGGGGTCGCGCATCCAGTCGTACTGGCCGTGCATGATGTTGTGACCGATCTCCATGTTGTCCAGGATCTTCGACACGGCCAGCATCGCGGTGCCGGCAAGCCAGGCGGGGGGCAGGAAAAGCAGGGCGCGTCCGCCGGCCTCCAGCGCGCGTTGGGTCTTGATGACGCGGCGGATGTAGTCCGCGTCCTCCTTGCCGAGGTCTGCCATCACGCGTTCCCTGATGGCGTCCAGCTCGCGGCCGAACGCCTCGGCCTGCTCGGGGGTGAGGGTTATCTTGTTCTGAGACATGGGGCTTCTCCTATGCGGATTCGGCTGTCGCTTAGAGGGATAGATCGACGTCGCCGACGGGGACGGACACGCAGATCTGCACGTCCTCGTCGGGGCAGGTGGAGACGGCGCCGGTGGTCAGGTTGCGGACCGTGCCGGCGATCTTGCGTCGGGTGCAGGTGTGGCAGATGCCCATCCGGCATCCGTTTTCGGGAGTGAGGCCGGCCGCTTCGGCTTGCTCCAGCACCGGTCGTCCGTCGTCGATGACGTCGATCCCGCTGTCGGCGAACGTGATTCGTCCTCCGGAGGGGCTCGCCGGAGTCCCGAACGAGGGTGGCACAAAGCTTTCGGTGTGGACGTTGTCGCAGTGTTCCCGGACCGCCTCGACCAAAGGAGTTGGCCCGCAGACGAAGACGATGTCGGGCGCGGGCATGGCGGCGGCCAGGTGTTCGGGCCCGAAGCGGCCGGCGAGGTCGCCCTCGTCCGATCGGGTGTAGCCGTGCAGCACCCGAACGCCGCGCATCGCGTCCAACTCGTCGCGGTAACACGCCTCGGCGGCGGTGCGGGCGTAGTGGACGAACGCGATGTCACCCGGGTGACGCTCGGCGACCAGGGTGCGCAGCATCGACATGACCGGGGTAATGCCACTGCCGCCGGAGACGAAAAGGATTCGGCGCGGCCGCACCGGGGGCAGCGTGAAGTCGCCGCCCGCACCGGTCAGGCCGAGCACCATGCCGCGACGGGCGTGCTCGTAGAGGTGGGTCGAGACGAGCCCTCCGTCGTGCCGACCGATGGTGAGCTCGACGCAGGCGCTTCCCTCGGCGTTGGCCGGCGAGTAACACCGGGTGTACCGGCGACCGTCGATTTCGACCGAGACGTTGACGTACTGGCCGGCCTTGAGGGCGTAACGGGTGGTGAAGCTCTCGTTGGGAGCGAGCGTCAGGGTGACGCTGCGCGGAGTGGTCCGCCGCACGTCGATCACCTTGGCCCGGCCTTCGCCCAGCGTCCACGTGGGCGCGACCAGCTCGGTGTAGCGGTCCACGCCGTGCGGCCCGGTGAGGAGATCGACCAGGTCCGATCCCAGGACTCGCTTCCGGAGAGCGCGCGTAGTTTGAGTGAACATGTGTATACCGTGCTGGGTGATGCCGCCGGTCGTCAAGGGTTTTAGGGGGCTTTGTGGTAGGCTTCACACAGTGAACAGCCGTACTCCTAGCTCACGTTCACGCGCATCTGTTCGCGAGCGCACCCGCGAAAGCCCCTCCCGCGAGGAACGCAAAGAGGCCACGCGCCGTGCGATCATCGCCGCGGCGCTCAAGCTGCTGCAGGACCGCAGCTTCAGCAGCCTGAGCCTGCGCGAGGTGACTCGCGAAGTGGGGATCGTGCCAGCCGCCTTTTACCGGCACTTCGAGTCGATGGAGGCCCTGGGACTGGTCCTGATCGACGAGTCGTTTCGCTCCTTGCGCGACACGCTGCGCGAGGCGCGCGCCGGCAGGCTCGATCCGAACCGGGTGATCGAGTCCTCGGTCGAAATCCTGGTCGCCAGCGTCGCGGACCGCCGCGAGCACTGGCGGCTGATCGCCCGCGAGCGCAACAGCGGCCTGTCGGTGCTGCGCTACGCCATCCGCACCGAGATCCGGCTGATCACCTCCGAGCTCGCCACCGACCTGGCGCGTTTCCCGGGTCTGCACGAGTGGAGCACCGAGGACCTCAACGTCCTGGCGAGCCTCTTCGTCAACGCGATGATCGTGACCGCCGAGGCCACCGAGGACGCGCAGAGCGCCGAGGCCCTGGAAGACATCCGCCGGGTCGCCGTCAAGCAGTTGCGGATGATCGCCATCGGCATCGCCGGATGGCGCAGCAGCCCTTAGACGTGGCCGTCGGCGGCCCTGACAGCGCGCCGCCCATCCGTCATCGCAGTGAACAGTCGAACACTGGCGGCCGCGTCACTCCGTAATTTGCGTGAAGTCGGGCGCGGCGTTCTCATCGACAACCTCGTAGAGCGACTCGCCGTCCTCGGGTGCGCCGTCGATCTGGCCCCGGTGCGCGCGGCCGGGCTGATTGTCCGCGAGCGAGTCGACGGTCTCGTCGGTGTCCGGGGAAACGTCGGGCACTTCTTCGGCCAGCCGAGCGTCCAGGGACTCGCCCTCGCGCTCTTCGCGCGCCGTCACGCCGAATCGGTTGGCTTCGCTCCAGCCCTCGGGCGGGTCGACGACGACGTCGCCGTCGTCGTTGCGAAGTTCGTCGGAGTCGGTGCCTTCGCTCGGGTTCAGGGTGTCGCCCGGTCCGCCCTCTTCGGGGTTTTCGCTCATGGGAAGCGGTTGCCCGCCGGGTCGGTGGCCTAAACGCTTCGGCGGGTCACCGCGGCGTTCGCCACATCGCCCACAGCGTGGGGCCACCGCGGGGCAGCGCGATCTCCTGGGTGACCGTGAAACCGAACCGCTCGTAATACGGCACGTTCTCGGGCTTGCTCGATTCGAGGTAGGCCGGGCAGTACTCGGCATCGCAGCGGTCCAGCCGTGACCGCATCAGGGCCTGCCCGAAACCCTTGCCACGCACCGCCGGATCACTGCCGATGGCGGCCAGATACCAATGCGGCTCCTCCGGATGTTCCCGCTTCATGAGCTCCTGGATGTCCCGCACCTTGCCCGAGCGCAGGCCGAACACGCGCAGGAATTGCGGCATCATCGCCAGCTGCTCGCGGCCCGAATGCCGCCACCGATTTGGCGGATCCCACAGCGCCGCGGCACCGATGCCCGGGCCGTCGCACGCCACCTCCGCGCCCCCGCTGGCCAGGTGGTGGTGGCGGGTCATGGCCGCGAACATCCGTTTCAGATGCGCCGAGCGGGATTTCGCGTCGGGAAGCACCCATGCCATGACCGGGTCATCGTAGAAGGCCCGGCTCATCGTCGAAGACAGCTCACGGATGTCGGACTTGCGCGCCGGGCGCGCCTGCGGGTTCACCTTCGTCAGGCTAGCGGGGTGTGGTGGCTTGCACTGTGGGTACGTTGATGCGATGACCGGCATCTCACGGCGAGCATTCGGGCGCGTGGCCGCCGGCGCAGGCGTGCTCGGAACCGCGGGAGTCGCCGCAAGCTGCGGAAAGCCGGGCGGTGCCACGCCGGCCGCCCCACCACCGCCGGCGGGCAAAGGCATCGGGGTGGTGCTCTCCCACGAACAGTTCCGCACCGAACAGCTCGTCGCGCAGGCCCAGGCCGCCGAGCAGGCCGGCTTCCAATACGCGTGGGCCAGCGACCACATCCAGCCGTGGCAGGACAACGAGGGCCATTCGATGTTCCCCTGGCTGACGCTCGCACTGGTCGGCCACAGCACGAGCCGCATCACCTTCGGCACCGGGGTGACCTGCCCCACCTACCGGTATCACCCGGCCACCGTGGCGCAGGCATTCGCGTCGTTGGCGATCCTCTCGCCCGGCCGCGTATTCCTCGGGGTCGGCACCGGTGAACGCCTCAATGAGCAGGCCACCACCAACTTGTTCGGCAAGTACACCGAACGCCACGACCGGCTGGTCGAGGCCATCACGCTGATTCGCCAATTATGGAGTGGATCGCGAATATCGTTTGATGGCAAATATTTCCAGACGAACGCGCTCAAACTCTACGACACTCCGGCCACAGCTCCGCCGATCTTCGTGGCGGCCAGCGGCCCGAAGAGCGCGACGATGGCAGGTCAATACGGGGACGGTTGGATCACCCAGTCGCGGGACCTGACCGACGCAAAGCTCCTCGCCGCGTTCACCGCCGGCGCACAGGCCGCCGGCCGCGACCCCGCGACCCTGGGCAAGCGCGCCGAACTGTTCGCGGTCGTGGGTGACAACAACGAGGCCGCCCGCGCCGCCGCGCTGTGGCGCTTCACCGCGGGCGCCGTCGACCAACCGAACCCCGTGGAGATCCAGCGCGCCGCCGAGGCGAATCCCGTCGACAAGGTGCTCGGCAACTGGACGGTCGGCACCGATCCCGGCCCCCACATCAGTTCCGTGCAAAGGGTTCTCGGCAACGGCGCCGTCCCGTTCCTGCACTTTCCCCAGGGTGATCCCGTCGCCGCCATCAACTTCTACGGCGCCCACGTCATACCGAAGCTGCACTAGTCCGGCCGGGGAGCGCGGCGCTGCGTCCCCCCGTTTCGCCTCCCGTTTCAAAGACCCGGCTCCGGGTATCCGCAGGCGACTTCGAGTGACAAGCCCAACTGGAAGGCACGGCATGGACGCAATCACATTTCTTCGCCAGGATCACAAGAGTGTGCTCGGTCTGCTCGAGACGCTGGACGGGGCACCGTCGGGAACCGGCGCCGAGGCCAGCGGCCTCGAGACCGTGGTGAACAACCTCGTCATCTCCGAATCGCAGCACGAAGCGATCGAGGAACAGTTCTTCTGGCCCGCGGTGCGCGACGCGATCGGCGACGGAGTCGTCGACGCGGCCCTCGAGCAGGAACAGGCCGGTAAGCAGGTGCTGCAACGGCTCGAAGACGGCAAGCCCGGCGAGCCGGACTACCACCACGCGCTGCAGGAGTTCGTCAAGCTGGGGCGCGAACACATCTCGTACGAGCAGGACGTCGTGTGGCCGCAGGTCGAGGCGGCGATGAGCCGTGCGGAGCTGGAAAAGATCGGCGAAAAGCTGGAAGCGGCAAAGAAAGTCGCGCCGACCCGGCCGCACCCGAACACCCCGCCCAACCCGGCCGTGCTGAAGACGATGGGCATGGGCGCCGCGATCATGGACCACGTGCGTGACGCCTTCACCGGCCGCGCGGACGACAACCCGCCCGATCCCCAGGTCAAGTGAGGACCGAAAGGCCGGGCGTCGGATGACGCCCGGCCTTTTCTGTCTCCAATCAGCTTGTCGGCGTGTGCTGCTCGTGGGTGAAGGGCTTCTCCCCGTGCACGGCCGGCGAGCCGTCCGGGACCCGGTCGGCGCCCTTGTTCTTGCGGGCGTCGCTGCCCAGCCACTCCTTGTCCGGCTTCTCGACGTACCGCCATTCCACGCCCTCGGGCCACGGGCCCTGGCCCTGGTTCCACGGGCCGCGGATCGACTCGCCCCCGCCGTCGGACATGTTGAACGCCACGTTCTGGAAGCGGTCGTCGCCGGGCAGTTGCCCCGGCGGGAAGTTCACCGGAAGCTCGTTGAGCGCGGCGGTGAACTGTTGGTAGTGGGCCACCTCCCGCGTCATCAGGAACGTCAGCGTGTCCTGCACGCCGGGGTCGTCGGTGAACTGCTTGAGGTACTCGTAGACGATCTTCGCCCGGGACTCCGCCGCGATGTTGTTGCGCAGATCCACGGTCGGGTCGCCGTTGGCGTCGATGAAGGCACCCGTCCAGTTGTTGCCCGCGGAATCCTTGACGTCCGGCCCACCGCCGCTGAGGACGAGGAACAACGGGTTGACCGCCACCGAATGCATCAGTTGGTCCCGCCCATCCCCGTTGGACACCAACGGCATCCAGTCACAGCGCTGATTGGCGATGTGCAAGTTGTCGTTGAGCCCGTCGAGCAGCATGGTGATCATCGACCCCACCATTTCGAGGTGGCTGAGCTCCTCGGTGGCAATGTCCATGAACAGGTCGTACATCTTGGGATTCTTCTGGCGTAGCACGAAGGCCTGGGTGAAGTACTGCAACGCGGCGGTCAGCTCGCCGTTGGCGCCGCCGAATTGCTCCATGAGCAGCGACGCGAACCGCGGATCCGGTCGCTCGACCCGGACCTCGAACTGTAGGTCTTTGTTGTGGACGAACATTGGCGCCTTCCTGAGGATCGGGATTGGTCGGGTCGATGGCGGGTACCCGCGGCCTATGCGGGCAAACGTTGCTCGGGGCGCCTACGAGTAGCCGCGTCACCAACCGAAAGCACATGGTGGAGAATCCGATCTCATGGACATTGCGGACCCCAATGCCAAGCACGAACTTGCCCTGCGCATGGCCGAGCTGGTGCGCGAGATCGCTTCGCCCCGACCGCTCGATCAGCTGCTGGCCGACGTCACCGCCGCCGCGGTCGAGGTGATACCGCGCACCGACGTCGCCGGGGTGCTCTTGGTGAAAAAGGGTGGAGAGTTCGAGTCTGTGGCCGACACCGACAGCCTGGCGGCGAAACTGGACAAGCTGCAACACGACTTCGGCGAAGGGCCGTGCGCCGAAGCCGCCCTCCAGGAGACCGTTGTGCGCACCGACGACCTGCGCCGTGAATCGCGCTGGCCGCGCTACGCACCGGCGGCCGTCGAGCATGGCGTGCTGGGCAGCTTGTCGTTCAAGCTGTACACCGCGGACCGTACCGCCGGCGCGCTGAACCTCTTCAGTTTCGAAGCCGGGGCGTGGGACGCCGAAGCCGAGGTCATCGGCTCCGTCTTCGCCGCGCACGCCGCGGCGGCGATTCTGTCCGCGCGCCAGGAGGAGCAGCTGCAGTCGGCGGTTTCGACCCGGGACCGGATCGGTCAAGCCAAGGGCATCATCATGGAACGCTTCGGAGTCGACGACGTCCGCGCGTTCGAGCTGCTTCGCATGCTCTCCCAGGAGAGCCAGGTGAAGCTGGTCGACATCGCCAAGAGCGTTATCGACACCCGGGGCGACGACACCTAGCTCCCTGCGCTTTCGCGGCCGCGCCGCAATCTACGATGGTGTGGCTTTAATCGACGATCCGGTGCGGCGTTGCGCTGGGGAACGGTTGACCACGGTGTGGGACTTCGAAACAGACCCCGAGTACCAGGCGAAGCTGGACTGGGTCGAAAAATTCATGGTCGAGGAGCTGGAACCGCTCGATTTGGTCTCCCTCGATCCCTACGACAAGAAGAACGCCGAGATGATGACCATCCTGCGGCCGTTGCAGCAGCAGGTAAAGGACCAGGGCCTGTGGGCGGCGCATCTGCGGCCCGAGCTCGGCGGCCAGGGGTTTGGACAGGTCAAGCTGGCGCTGCTCAACGAGATACTCGGCCGCTCGCGCTGGGCTCCGTCGGTGTTCGGCTGCCAGGCGCCCGACTCGGGCAACGCCGAAATTCTCGCGTTGTTCGGTACCGAAGAGCAGAAGGCCCGCTACCTGCAGCCGCTGCTCGACGGCGAGATCACCTCGTGCTACTCAATGACCGAGCCACAGGGCGGCTCCGACCCGGGACAGTTCGTCACCACGGCGACGCGCGACGGTGACGACTGGATCATCAACGGCGAGAAGTGGTTTTCCACCAACGCCAAGCACGCGTCGTTCTTCATCGTCATGGCCGTCACCAAGCCCGACGCCCGTACCTACGACAAGATGTCGCTGTTCATCGTTCCGGCCGAGACTCCCGGCATCGAGATCGTCCGCAACGTCGGGGTGGGCGCCGAGTCCTCGAAGCGAGCCAGCCATGGCTATGTGCGCTACAACGACGTCCGAGTGCCGGCCGATCACGTGCTCGGCGGTGAGGGCCAGGCGTTCATGATCGCCCAGACCCGGCTCGGCGGTGGGCGGATCCACCACGCAATGCGCACGATCGCATTGGCCCGCAGCGCGTTTGACATGATGTGTGAGCGCGCGGTGTCGCGCAAGACGAGGCACGGGCGGCTCGCCGACTTCCAGATGACGCAGGAAAAGATCGCCGACAGCTGGATTCAGATCGAGCAGTTCCGGCTCCTGGTGCTGCGCACCGCCTGGCTGATCGACAAGCACCACGACTACCAGAAGGTGCGCCGCGACATCGCGGCCGTGAAAGTGGCCATGCCCCAGGTGCTGCACGACGTCGCCCAGCGCGCCCTGCACCTGCACGGTGCGCTCGGCGTCTCCGACGAGATGCCGTTCGTCAAGATGATGGTCGCCGCCGAGTCGCTGGGTATCGCCGACGGCGCCACCGAGCTGCACAAGATGACGGTGGCCCGGCGCACACTACGTGAATACCAGCCGGTGACAACACCTTTCCCGTCCGCGCACATTCCGACCCGCCGCGCGCAAGCGCAGGCCCGATTGGCCGAGCGGCTGGAACACGCCATCGCCGAGTTCTGACGGGCGCCTGCTGGCCGAACGTCGAGTTCGTGCGCCAATAGCGCCTCTGGCCCGCAACAAGTCGACGGTCGGCCGGCGTCAGGAGACGTAACGGACAATGCTTTCGGCCACGCACGCCGGCTTGGGCGAGCCCTCGATCTCGACGGTGGTCGACATCGTCGCCTGGACGGCGCCGTTGCCGAGGTCTTCGACACCGACCAGCGCGGTCTGTGCGCGCACCCGGGAGCCCACCGGCACCGGCGCGGGGAAGCGAACCTTGTTGAGCCCGTAGTTGATCGCGAGCTTGATCCCGTTGACGGTGTAGATCTGATGCTGCAGCCGCGGCAACAGCGCCAGGGTCATGAACCCGTGCGCGATGGTCGTGCCGAACGGGCCCTTGGCCGCCCGCTCCGGGTCCACGTGGATCCACTGGTGGTCGCCGGTCGCGTCGGCGAACATGTTGACGTCGTCCTGGGTGATGGTCACCCAATCGCTCGCACCGATGGTCTCGCCGGCCACGGCGGCCAGGTCGGCTACTGAGTCGAAGGTGCGCATGGGATGTCCTCTATCGAAGGTGGCGGTGCAGCCTGCACCCTATCGAAGCCCGGCGGGCGGGCGGGTTTCGCGGTCCCCTCAACGGGAATCCTTATCCAACGCTGACGCGGGAGGAAGAAACGTGGGAGAGAACAAGGGCTTCAAGAGCGAGGAAGACGTCGAGCCCGAGGCGCACCAGACGCGGTCGCGCGCGGCCGAGGGCGAGAATGACGGCAGCTACGTGGGCGCTGCCGGCTCGGACGATACTTTCGACGCGGGTGAATCGGGCGCCGAGGCGCGCAGCGAACGAGGCTGACTCCGCCAACGCAGAATGACGCCGGCGCAGAATGGTGCTGTGAGGCTGTTGTTGATCGCCGACACCCACGTCCCCAAGCGCGCCCGCAACCTGCCACAGCAGGTGTGGGACGAAGTCACGGCCGCGGACGTGGTGATCCACGCCGGGGACTGGGTGGCGCCCGAATTGCTCGACGAGCTCGAGGCGAGGGCATCCCGATTGGTGGCCTGCTGGGGAAACAACGACGGCCCGGCGCTGCGGACGCGGCTTCCGGAGCGGGCGGACGTCACGCTGGGCGGCGTGCGCCTCACGGTGGTGCACGAGACCGGCGCCGCGGGCGGCCGCGAAGCGCGAATGTCGCGGCTGTATGCCGACTGTGACGTCCTGGTGTTCGGGCACAGTCACATCCCCTGGGACACCACGACCGGCACCGGATTGCGGCTGTTGAACCCGGGATCGCCGACGGATCGCCGCCGGCAGCCCTTCTGCACGTACATGACCGCGAACGTCGCCGGCGGGGCGCTGGGCGACGTGGTTCTGCACCGCCTCGACAAGTAGCTGCTACCTAAGCTGCGCACAGCTTCTACCCATAAATAGCTCGCCTACAGAGGTATTCTTGGTGGGGTGAAGCCACGCACCGACCTGGTCACCGACGTGTTCCGTGTGGTGGGCAGATTCCGTCGTCAGCTCCGCAGGTCGGCCGGCCGCGCGTTCGACTCGTCGCGGCTGACCGAGGCACAGGCGGAGTTGCTGTGGCTGGTGGGCAGGCAGCCGGGCATCTCGGTGAGCGCCGCGGCCGCCGAACTCGGGCTGAAGCCCAACACCGCCTCGACGCTGGTGTCGAAGCTGTCCTCCGGCGGGCTGCTGCTCCGGACGGTTGCGGACACGGACCGCAGGGTCGGCCAGCTGCGCCTCGCCGAGCCCGCCCAGCAGGTCGCCGACGCGTCTCGGGCCGCGCGGCGCGCCCTGCTGGCCGAGGTGCTCTCCGAGCTCGACGGTGAGCAGATCGAATCGTTGACAAAAGGATTGGAGGTCATCGACACAATGACCCGCAAACTGCAGGAGCGACAGTCATGAGCGGTTCGCTGCCGCTGGCGGTCGACGCCAGGAACCTCACCCACCGCTACAACCAATTCACCGCCGTCGACGACGTGACGTTGCAGGTTCGGCCCGGCGAGACCATGGGCCTGCTCGGGCCTAACGGCGCCGGGAAGACGACGATGGTGCGGATGCTCACCACGCTCACCCCGGTGCAGCACGGCGAATTGCGCATCTTCGGCATGGACGCCCGGCGCGAGACCACGGACATTCGAAGCAACATCGGCTATGTGCCGCAACAGCTATCGATCGAGCCGGCGCTGACGGGCCGCCAGAACGTGGAGTGGTTCGCCCGGTTGTACGGAGTCCCCCGAGCCCACCGCGCCGACCGCGTCGACGAGGCCCTGGCCGCCCTGGAATTGCTCGAGGTGGCCGACCGGATGGCCGCCACCTACTCGGGCGGTATGGTCCGCCGGCTGGAAGTGGCTCAGGCGCTGGTCAATCGCCCGTCGTTGCTGGTCCTGGACGAACCGACGGTCGGCCTGGACCCGATCGCGCGCGACGGTGTCTGGACGCAGGTGCAGAAGATGCAGTCGCAGTACGGCATGACCGTCCTGCTGACCACGCATTACATGGAAGAGGCGGACACGCTGTGCGATCGGGTCGCGCTGATGCACCGCGGCCGGCTGCGCGCCGTGGGAACGCCCGACAAGTTGAAGTTGACCGTCTCGGCGCGCGCCACGCTCGAGGATGTCTTCCGCCACTACGCGGCGTCCGGCCTGCACGACGACCCGTCACCGGAATCCGCCGGCGGGATCCGCGAAATCCGTTCCGCCAGAAAGGTTGCCCGCCGTGTCGGTTGATGCCAGCCTCCCCGTCCTGCCGGGCACCCTGGTCCGCTCGCCGCGCGGGTGGCGGCGCGTCGGCGCCACCATGAGCCGGGTCGCGGCGTTCGCCATCGTCGAACTGCAAAAGCTGCAGCACGATCGAACCGAACTCGTCACCCGCATGGTGCAGCCGGCGTTGTGGTTGTTGATCTTCGGCACCACGTTCAGCCACCTGCACGTCATCGACACCGGCTCCGTGTCGTACCTGGCGTTCCTGGCCCCGGGCATCATCGCGCAGTCGGCGCTGTTCATCTCGATCTTCTACGGCATCCAGATCATCTGGGATCGCGACGCCGGCGTGCTCGCCAAGTTGATGGTCACACCGGCGCCAGCATCCGCCCTGATCACCGGCAAGGCGTTCGCGGCCGGCGTGCGGTCGGTCGCGCAGGTCGTCGGCGTCCTGGTCCTGGCCTACGTCATGGGCGTCGGACTCACCGTCAACCCGTTGCGGGTGTTGGCCGCCATGGGCATCGTCATGCTCAGCGCCGCGTTCTTCGCGTGCCTGTCGATGACGCTGGCCGGGCTGGTGCGCAGCCGCGACCGGCTGATGGGAATCGGGCAGGCGATCACGATGCCGCTGTTCTTCGCCTCCAATGCCCTCTACCCAGTCAACGCGATGCCCGCCTGGCTGCGCGTGTTGAGCACTGTCAACCCGCTCAGCTACGAGGTCAACGCCCTGCGCGGCCTGCTGATCGGCGCTCCCTTCAACCCGCTGGACATCGTGGTACTCGTGGTGGCCGCCGTGCTCGGAATCGGCACGGCGTCAACGCTGTTGCGCCGCCTCGTGTCGTAGGGACGCTCGGCGCCGACCGACCCCGGGCCGAGGCCCAATCGTTAGGCAACCGCGACATCGCACTCCGGCCGCGACAGTCGAGGCGCGCGCCGCCACTGTGTTTCACTGCCTCCGAAGAGATTCGACCGCACCATGCGGCAGATGATGGATGGGTAGGGAAGCGATGTCGTTCTTCAAAGAGTTGCGAAAGCTGCACGGCGGGGCGGCAACCATGCCGCGCCGGCTGGCCATCGCGGCGACGGGGGTCGCCCTGTTGTCCGGTCTCGTCGGCATCGTCGGCGGCTCGGCTACCGCGGGGGCATTCTCGAAGCCGGGGCTGCCGGTCGAATACCTGGAGGTGCCGTCACCGTCGATGGGCCGCAACATCAAAGTCGAGTTCCAGGGTGGGGGGCAGCACGGGGTCTACCTGCTCGACGGCCTCCGGGCGCAGGACGACTACAACGGCTGGGACATCAACACCCCGGCGTTCGAGGAGTTCTACCAGTCCGGGCTGTCGGTGATCATGCCGGTGGGCGGCCAGTCCAGCTTCTACAGCAACTGGTACCAGCCGTCGTCGGGGAACGGGCAGAACTACACCTACAAGTGGGAAACCTTTCTGACCCAGGAAATGCCCGCGTACCTACAGGCGAACAAGAACATCTCGGCCGCCGGCAACGCCGCGGTGGGCCTGTCGATGTCGGGCGGCTCGGCGCTGATCCTGGCGGCGTACTACCCCCAGCAGTTCCCCTACGCCGCCTCGCTGTCGGGCTTCCTCAACCCGTCCGACGGCTGGTGGCCGACCCTGATCGGCCTGGCGATGAACGACTCCGGCGGCTACAACGCCAACGCCATGTGGGGCCCGTCGTCCGACCCGGCGTGGAAGCGGAACGACCCCATGGTGCAGATACCCCGCCTGGTGCAGAACAACACGCGCGTCTGGGTCTACTGCGGAAACGGGACACCCAGCGACCTCGGCGGCGACAACATGCCGGCGAAGTTCCTGGAGGGGATGACGCTGCGGACCAACGAGCAGTTCCAGAACACCTATGCGGCCGCCGGTGGACGCAACGGCGTGTTCAATTTCCCGCCCAACGGGACGCACTCGTGGCCCTACTGGAACCAGCAGCTGGTGGCGATGAAACCCGACATCCAGCAGGTGCTCCTCGGCAGCAACAACGCCGCCTAGGCGCGAGCACGCACAAGCCGGCATCGGCAGCAGCGCACCGGTCAGCGCTGCTGCCGATGCCTATTTTTCGGCCTGGCCGCGCAGCAGCGCGCGGCGATCCTGGTGGAAGTACGTGTAGCCGGTTGTCAACGCGCACAGCACCGTAGCGGCCACCAGCATCCCGGTCCCGTTGATCACCAGGCTGATGCAACCGCCGAGCGTCGCCCCCGCAACGAAACTCGCGAACAACAGGAAGTACCCGAGCCAGTCCGCCGCCCGCCCCCCGGCGATGTGGCGTTCGATGCCCTGGCCCATCTTGACCAGCGTGCCGGTCACATAACTCAGCGGCACCGACACCTCGCCGTCCTTGACGAATGACGTGTTGAGGGCGCCAATAGCGAAGGCCACCAACAAGATCGGCGCGAAGTCGACGAAGTTCTCCTCCCAGCCCTCGTCGATGACGTCCACCACGGTGGCGGCCAGCAGGCTGAAGGTGGTAAGCACGGTGGGCCCGTGCGGATGTGCCACCCAGAAGTGCCGTCGGCACACCGACGCGACCACCACGCCGGCCACGAAGCACACGATCAACAGGGCCGCCGTGATGGACAGCACCCTGTCACCCCGAAAGAAGCCCAGCGCGGCCCGCTGGGCGTTTCCGGTCATGAACGTGACGAAGTACCCCGCGGAGTGGGTGAATGCAGTGGCACCCAGCACACCGGCCAGCCCCGCCAACACCCACGACAACCGCGACTCGCTGTTGAAAACCTCTCCCGCCACACGACCATGGTTTCAGACGCCCATCCAGATCGCAGGCCGCGCGTAGGAAATTCCTATGTCGTCCCCAGGAGCCCTCAGACGCCGGTGATCCGGGCGATGGACCGCAGCGGTATCGGCAACCATGCCGGCCGGTGACGAGACTCGTAGCCCGCCTCGTAGACAGCCTTGTCGAGCTCGTAGGCGGCCAGCACCTGCGCCGAGTCCCGCGGGTCGATCCCCGACACGGCGGCATATCCGTCGCAGAACGCGGCGCAATTCCGTTCGACCCACTCCCGGGCCCGGGCGGCCAGTTGCTTGTCGGTGGGCTGCTCGACCAGCGGCCCGTAGGCCGCGTATTCGAACGACCGCAACACGCCGGCGACGTCGCGCAACGGGGAATCCGGCGCCCGCCGCTCGTCGAGCGGCTGCCCCGGCTCGCCCTCGAAGTCGATGAGCAACCAGCTCTCGGGGGTGCGCAGCACCTGGCCGAGGTGCAGATCACCGTGCACCCGTTGCACGGTGATCGTCTCGCCCGCGAGCTTGCCGAACCGCTCCTCGATCGTGGCCGCGTACTCCTCCAGTTCCGGGACGGATGCCACGGCCGATGACAGCCTCGCGAGCACCGTGTCCACCGGGAAGGGCGCCTGCGCCGTGCCGAGTTCCTCGGCCAGCGTGGCATGGACGGATGCGACCGCCTCGCCGAGCCGGTTGGACTCGGCGGCGAAGTCACCGCCGACCTCGTAGGCATAGAGATCACCCTCGGCGAACAGGTCGCGCACGCTGGCCGTCGCCATCGCCCAGCCTTCGGCGGCGTTGGACGCGAACTCGGTCACCATTCCCAACGGCCAGGCCTCACCGTCGGATGGCGCCATCTCGTAGGTGCCCAGCAGCCGGGCCACGTGCGGGTTGCCCGCGCGGGCGAGCACCCGGTTCAGCTCGATGTCCGGATTGACGCCGCTGCTGACCCGGCGGAACACCTTGAAGATCGCGCGCCGGTCGAAGATCACGCTGGTGTTGCTCTGCTCGGCATCGGAGACGTGCGGCATCGCCTCCAGCGGCAGCCCGACGCCGGGCTCCTTGGTAAACGTGAGCCGGGTACCCGACGAGTCGCGCTCCGCCGACGAATCGATCAGCGACAGCAGGAATTGCGGCGCGTCCGCGTCGTACAAGGCGTCGAAACCGGTCCGATCGTCGGCTGCGCCGATCGTCGCCACCGTGCTGTACTCGGAGACCGGCGCCGAATCCCACCCGACGATCACCTGGTACCGCTCAGACGGGCCCCTGCTGTACTCGGCTTCGACCAGGACCAGATCGAGGTCCTCCCGCAGCGGGACGACGACACCGGCCTCGGCGGCCGTCAGCTCGCGGTTGCGCCCGGCGTACCAGCGTTGCTGTGGCAGCCACTCAGACCAGGGGAGCTTGGCCGGGCTCCCGGCAGGTGCAGTCATGCGTTCTCCTCACAGGCGGGGGACAGCTGGAACCAGTAGAAGCCGTGTCCCGGCAGCGTCAGTAGATAGGGCAGGTGGCCGATCCGCGGAAACTCGACGTGCCCGGTGAGCTCCACCGGGGTGCACCCGCTCCAGTGCTGCAGGTTCAGCTCAATGGGCTGCGGAAAGCGCGACAGGTTGTTGACGCACAACACGACGTCGCCGTCTTCGCGGGCCTGCCGGACGAAGGCCAGCACCGACGGGTTGGAGCCACCCAGTTCCTCGAACGTCCCGATGGCGAAGGCCTTGTGGCGGCGGCGCACCGAGAGCATCATCCGGGTGAAGTTCAGCAGCGACGTGGAGGTGTCGCGCTGGGCCTCCACGTTGACCGCCTGGTAGCCGTACACCGAGTCCTGGCTGGGCGGCAGGTAGAGGCGGCCGGGGTTGGCCTTGGAGAAGCCCGCGTTGCGGTCCGGGGTCCACTGCATCGGGGTGCGCACCCCGTCGCGGTCGCCGAGCCAGATCACGTCGCCCATGCCGATCTCGTCGCCGTAGTACAGCACCGGTGACCCGGGCAGCGACAACAGCAGCCCGGTGAACAGCTCGATCTGGTTGCGGTCGTTGTCCAGGAGCGGCGCCAGGCGGCGCCGTATCCCGACGTTCGCCTTCATCCGCGGGTCCTTGGCGTACTCGGAGTACATGTAGTCGCGTTCGTCATCGGTGACCATTTCCAGCGTCAACTCGTCGTGGTTGCGCAGGAAGATCCCCCACTGGGCCATGTCGGGGATCTCGGGCGTCTGAGCCATGATCTCCGAGATCGGGAATCGCGACTCCCGGCGGACCGCCATGAAGATGCGCGGCATCAGCGGGAAGTGGAACGCCATGTGACACTCGTCGCCGCCGGTGGTGGGGTCACCGAAGTACTCCACGACGTCGGCCGGCCACTGGTTGGCCTCGGCCAGCAGCACCCGGCCGGGAAACTCGTCGTCGATCACCTTGCGGACGCGCTTGAGGAACGCGTGCGTCTCGGGCAGGTTCTCGCAGTTGGTGCCCTCCCGCTCGAACAGGTAGGGCACGGCGTCCAGCCGGAACCCATCGATCCCCAGCCCGAGCCAGAAGCGCAGTACGTCGATCATCGCCTCTTGCACGGCCGGGTTGTCGTAGTTCAGGTCCGGCTGGTGGGAGAAGAACCGGTGCCAGTAGAACTGCCGGCGCACCGAGTCGAACGTCCAGTTGGACTCCTCGGTGTCCACGAAGATGATGCGAGCGTCGGTGTACTTCTGGCTGGTGTCGCTCCACACGTAGAAGTCGCCGTACGGCCCGTCGGGGTCGTGGCGCGACTCCTGGAACCAGGGATGCGATTCGGATGTGTGGTTCATCACCAAATCGGTGATCACCCGGATGCCACGCTCGTGAGCCGCGTCGAGCAGCGCGACGAAATCATCGACCGTGCCGAACTCGGGCAGCACCTTGTAGAAATCCCTGATGTCGTAGCCACCGTCGCGCAGCGGCGAATCGTAGAACGGCGGGAGCCAGATGCAATCGATCCCCAGCCACTGCAGGTAATCGAGGCGTCCCAAAAGCCCGCGCAGGTCACCCGATCCGTCCGCATTGGCGTCGAAGAACGCGCGAACCAGCACCTCGTAGAAAACGGCGTGCTTGAACCAGGTTGGGTCCGCGGGCAGGGAGGCGGCGTTGGTGAAGTCCTCGGCGTTGGGGTGCTCGACCACGCCCCCCTCCACGTGACTGCCCGCGGTCCGATGGTGCTCGACAGCGTCTTTTGCGTCGTTCATCAGTTCCACGATGCCACGGATACCCGAGGTGCGGCGTTAAGAATCACACACGCAGATAACCAACGAATTACGCCTGGCGGCAAAGGAATTCGCCGCCAGGCGCGCATCGTAGAAATTGGGATCAGGCCGGCGGCCCGTCCGCCAGCGTCACGTTTTGGGTGCGATTCTCACCCGACGCGGTGCGGAAGCTCACAGCGATGGTGTCGCCCGGGTGATGCGGGACCAGCACGTCGGTCATCCCGGTGGCGCCGTTGATCGGCACGCCGTCGACCGAGGTGATGACGTCACCGGGCGATATCCCCGCCTCAGCGGCCGGGCCGCTGGTGACCACCCGCTGGACCCGTGCGCCGCTACCACCGTTGTCGACCACGCCCAGGCCGAGGAAGGCCGTCGGGCCGATGTGCACGGTGCGCGAGGCCGCCCCCGAGCGGATCTGGCCGGCCACCCCCATCGCCCTGCCGATCGGGATGGCGAAGCCCTGACCGCCGGACATCTTGTAGCTGTCGGTGGCCGCGGTGTTCATCCCGATCACCTGTCCGGCGTTGTTCACCATGGGACCGCCCGAGTCGCCGGGCTTGATCGGGGCGTCGGCCTGGATCAGGCCGCCCAGGTTCTCCTCGGCGCCGGTCAGGGTGTCGGTCGCCGACACGCTCTGGTTGAGGGCGAGGACCCTGCCGGCCACCGCGCTGGGCGTTCCGCCCTGCCCACCGGCATTGCCGAGGGCGACCACCGGGTCGCCGACGTTCACTCCGTCGCCGATCGCGGCGGTCGGAAGCCCGGCCGCGCCGCGCAGCTGCAGCACCGCGACGTCCTGGGTCCGGTCGTAGCCGACCACGTCGACGGCGTACGTCTGCCCGTTGCCGACGTCGAACGCGCTGATATCGGTGGCGCCGGAGATCACGTGGTTGTTGGTGAGCACGACACCGTTGGGATCGATGACGATCCCGGTCCCGGCGCCGACCGCATTGTTGTAGCCGAACTTGGTGTTGATGTTGACCACCTGCGGGCCCACCTGGCCGACCAGCGCGGACGGGTCGAGCGGCGCCTGCGGACGATCGCTGAACCGGTCGAGCGCCGGGGTGGACGGCGCCGCGGACGCCGGTATGGAACCCAGGCCCAGACCCAGGCCCAGTCCGACCACGGCCAGCACGCTGACCGACCATGACCGCCAGACTGGGCGGTGCGATTTGCTCATCCCGTCACCTTCCTGCATCGCGATAAACATCAGAACTGTCTCGGCCTCCGGCTCTGGGTGGCAGGACTCCTATGGCTATAACCGTAATGCAGGTAGCCAAGCAGAGCAGAGCCGCACTCTTGTCGACTGCCCATCTTGCTCTGCCGCTACGACTCCACGGCCACGATGCGCTGGGTCAGGTGGTGGCTGACGTCGCCGACCATGTCGATGAGCGTGAGGTCGCGGTAGCAGAACCGCCACTTCCCGTCGGCGCCGCCGACGCACTCGAAACGGTCGTGGTAGCGGCCGGTCACGATGACCTGCAGCGGGAGGTCCGGCGTCTGTTGCAGCACGGTGTAGTAGCTTCGGCACGTCGCGGTGCCGGCGTCCTCGTCGACCTCGATGATCGGGTTGGTGGTCACGTGCTTGGTTCGCGGCGTCCCGTCGTGGAGCACGATCAACGACATCCAGATCGCCAGCAGGCCGGCCGCGTCGATGGTGTCCCCGGGGGTGTCCCCTGGGCCGACCCTGATGCGGGCGTGCTCGAACAGCGCGGCCGCGCCCGCAAGGTCACCGGTGTCGATGCATTCGGCGTAGCGATAGAGGAGGTTGGCGATCTGGGTCTCGGCCCGCATGGGGTTAACCTAGCGCGGCGACGATGCCGACCGGAACGGTCGGAGGAGGAGCCGCGCAATCCTGCCTAGCGCGGCGACGATGCCGACCGGAACGGTCGGAGGAGGAGCCGCGCAATCCTGCCTAGCGCGGCTCTAGGCTCGGGGGGTGGGCGAATTCGACCCGAGGGCCAGTTTTGCGCGATCCCCCGTCGCCCGGTTGGCCACGTCATCGCCCGACGGGATTCCGCACCTGGTGCCGGTGGTGTTCGCCGTCGACGGCGACGTCGTGTACACGGCCGTCGACGCCAAACCCAAGACGACCCGGCGGCTTCGCCGCCTGACCAACATCGCCGACAACCCGCGAGTCTGCCTGCTCGTCGACCACTATGCCGACGACTGGGCGCGGCTGTGGTGGGTGCGGGCCGACGGGGTCGCGGCCATCCACCGAGACCACGACGCGATGACGGCCGGACTCCGGTTGCTGCGCGCGAAATACCCTCAATACCAATTTGTTTCACTGGAAGGCCCGGTGATCTCGGTGACCGTGCACCGCTGGTCGAACTGGCACGCCTGAGCGGAACGGGCCTGGGGGCCCGCGTCTGGCGCCACCCGCCCGATCGATCCCCAGCACGCTCTTGTGGTCGGCGATGGTTGGGGGGAAGGTGGCTGGTAGGTCAACGCAACGACGCGCCCTGGGCAACACGGAGGAAAGTCATGGCGGACAGGACGAATACTTCCCCGGGCCCGGGGGCCGCTCCCACCGCCGACGGTCCGGGTGACATCCGCAACGTGGCCCTGGTGGGGCCCTCGGGGGGCGGTAAGACGACGCTCGTTGAGTCCCTCCTGGTGGCGGCCGGCGTGCTGTCGAGGCCCGGCTCGGTCACCGAGGGCAGCACCGTCTCCGACTACGACGAGGCCGAGATCCGCCAACAGCGATCGGTGGGCGTGGCCGTGGCGTCGCTGGCCCACAGCGGCATCAAGGTCAACCTGATCGATACACCCGGATACGCCGACTTCGTCGGGGAACTGCGGGCCGGGTTGCGGGCCGCGGACTGCGCGTTGTTCGTGATCGCGGCGAACGAGGGCGTCGACGAGCCGACCAAGTCGCTGTGGCGGGAATGCAGCCATGTCGGCATGCCACGCGCCGTGGTGATCACCAAGCTCGACCATGCCCGCGCCAACTATTACGAGGCACTGACCGCCGCACAGAATGCGTTCGGCGACAAGGTTTTACCGCTATACCTGCCGACCGGCCTGCCCGCGTGCGAAGGCCTGATCGGATTGCTCTCGCAGACGCGCTACTCCTACGCCGGCGGCAAGCGGACCGCGCAGCCGCCGGACCCGTCGGACGCGGACCGGATCGAAGAGGCGCGCGGCACGCTGATCGAGGGAATCATCGAGGAATCCGAGGACGAATCGCTGATGGAGCGGTACCTTGGCGGGGAGTCCATCGACGAGTCGGTACTCGTCCAGGACCTCGAGCGGGCCGTTGCCCGGGGATCCTTCTTCCCGGTGATTCCCGTGTGCAGCGGCACCGGCGTCGGCACCCTGGAGTTGCTGGAGGTGGCCACCCGCGGTTTCCCGTCGCCCATGGAACACCCGCTGCCCGAGGTCTTTACGCCGCAGGGCGCGTCGCACACGACCCTGGCCTGTGACCCGGCCGGGCCGCTGCTCGCGGAGGTGGTGAAGACGACGTCCGACCCCTACGTTGGCAGGGTCAGCCTGGTCCGGGTGTTCTCCGGAACGATCAGGCCCGACACGGGCGTCCATGTGTCGGGCCATTTTGCGTCGTTCTTCGGCTCGGCCAACGGGAACGGGAGCTCCCACCCCGACCACGACGAGGACGAGCGCGTCGGCGTCCTGTCCTTTCCGCTCGGCAAGCAACAGCGGCCCGCCCAGGCGGTGGTGGCGGGCGACATCTGCGCGATCGGCAAGCTGAGCCGCGCGGAAACGGGTGACACACTGTCGGACAAGTCCGAGCCGCGCGTGCTGAAACCGTGGACGTTGCCCGAGCCGCTGCTGCCGGTTGCCATCGCGGCACACGCCAAGACCGACGAAGACAAGTTGTCGGTCGGCCTGGGGCGATTGGCCGCCGAAGACCCGACCCTGCGGATCGAGCAGAACTCCGAGACCCATCAGATCGTGCTCTGGTGCATGGGTGAAGCCCACGCGGGTGTCGTGCTCGACGCGCTGGCCAACCGGTACGGCGTCACTGTCGACACCGTGGAACTCCGGGTGCCGCTGCGGGAAACGTTCGGCGGCAAGGCGAAAGGCCACGGCCGCCACGTCAAACAGTCCGGCGGGCACGGCCAGTATGCGGTGTGCGACATCGAGGTCGAACCGCTGCCGGAGGGCGCCGGATTCGAGTTCATCGACAAGGTGGTCGGCGGGGCGGTGCCGCGGCAATTCATACCGAGCGTGGAGAAAGGTGTGCGCGCCCAGATGGAAAAGGGTGTGCACGCCGGCTACCCGATGGTGGACATCCGCGTCACCCTCCTCGACGGCAAAGCCCACAGCGTCGACTCGTCCGACTTCGCGTTCCAGATGGCCGGCGGTTTGGCCCTGCGGGAGGCGGCGGCCGCGACGAAGGTGGCGCTGATGGAGCCGATCGACGAGGTCTCGGTGCTGGTGCCCGACGACTTCGTCGGGGCGGTGCTGGGCGACCTGTCGGCGCGGCGCGGCCGGGTGCTCGGCACGGACACCGTGGCCAACGACCGTACCTTCGTGAGGGCCGAAGTGCCGCAGGCCGAGCTGACGCGCTACGCGATCGACCTGCGCTCACTGGCCCACGGCGCCGCCTCGTTCACCCGTTCGTTCGCCCGCTACGAACCCATGCCCGAGTCCGCCGCCGCGCGGGTGAAGGCGACCGTCTGAGCCGCTCAGGCCTTGCGGCCGAATCGATCTGCCACCGCGCGACGGTCCAGCGATCCTTTCGCGGTGTGCGGCAGTTCGCGCGCCGTCTCGAAGCTGGCCGGCACCTCGAAGGGGGCCAGCCGGCCCCGGCAAAACTCCACAAGCTCGTCGGGCGTGGGCGACGCCCCTTCGCGCGGAACGATCACGGCCGCCACGGCTTCCCCGTAAAGCTTGTCCGGCACGGCGAAGACGGCCGCCTCGAGGACGTCGGGGTGGCTGGCCAGGACGCCCTCGACGTGCTCGGGGGAGATTTTTTCGCCACCCCGGTTGATCAGTTCCTTGATCCGGCCGCGGATCGTCAGGTCACCGGAGGCCGAAACCGACCCGAGGTCGCCGGTCCGCAGCCACCCGTCGGTGAAATTGGCCGCGGTGATCGCGGGGTCGCCGAGGTAGCCGCGGACCACGGTGGGGCCGTGCAGCCAGATCTCCCCGACGGTGCCCGTGGGCACCGGCTGGCCGCCGGAACCGACGATGCGGATCTTCGGGCCGGTCGAGCGACCCACGAGACCGGGTGTCGCGGCGGGGTTCTCGCCGGCCCCGATCCGGGTGGTGGCCACCTGGTGGCTGGCCTCGGTCATGCCGTAGGCGCACACCACCGGCGCCGAGAACGTGTCCTGCAATGCCTGCGCCGTCTCCGCGGTGAGCGGTGCGCTGCAACTGCGGATGAACCGCAGTGCCGCCCGCTCGGTTTGGTGTTCGGCCGTGGCGCGCTCCAGCAGGATCTGATGGATCGTCGGAACCGCGGTGTACCAGGTCGCCCGGACGGCGTCGATGTCGTCCCAGAAGGTGTGCGCCGAGAACCGTCCGCGCGCCGGCAGCACCACGGTGCCGGCGGATGCGAGGGTCGCCAACAGCGCCGCGAGCAGGCCGTGGCCGTGGTACAGCGGCATCACCGCAACGGTGGCGTCGGTCTCCCCGAGCTCGTAGCCGGCGACGATGGCCCGCACCGAGGTGGCGAGGTTGGCGCGCGTCCACGGCACCATCTTCGGCACACCGGTGGTTCCCCCGGTGAACATGATCATGGCGTCGTCGGCGCGTAATCCCTCCGGCGTCGCCACGTCGTCCCTCGGTGCCGTGGCGGCGTCGAGGTGGACCGCGGGCCCGGAGCCGTTGCCGCCGGTCGTCACCGCGATCGGCCACCACCGCAGGGCGGCCTGGTCCTTGTCGCCGGGGCCTTCGCCGTCGACCAGGACGGCCCGCGCCCCGGCCGCCTCACTGCGCTGGTGTTGCTCGCCGACCGGCAGGGCGGGATCCAGCGGCACCGCCACCAGGTCCGCCCGCGACGTCGCCAGCAGGCCGACGACGAACTCGGCATTGCTCCCCGCGCGCAGCGCGACCCGGTCACCGGGCCGCAGGCCGGCCCGCGTCAGCTGTCCGGCCAGGTCGTCGACGAGTCCCACCAGGTCGCCATAGCTCACCGGGATGCGGCCGGCGGTTACCACCAGCGCCGATTTGTCCGGTGAGCGGCGTGCCGCCGCCTTGACCAGGTCCGCGATACGGTCCTGCCCCAGGCCCGGTGCCTCCGTGGCTTGCGTGGTTGAGTCGATCGTCATCGCCGCACCCCTTCCGGTTCGGTGAAAGCCTCTGCTGGCACCATGCCCAGCTACCCGCTCGCTCGTCCAATACTCATCCGATCACGAGCGATAATCCGTTTCTATCGTCAATCGCTGGGTAGCGGGTACGTCTTGGACACCCGACCCGCGCGCGGACCACGGTGATAGGTGATCAGCAGCACCGACCCAGAGGAGTCGTCACCATGACCACTGTTTCGGCATCTTCGGGTGAAGCGCGACGTCTGACCGACGGCTTTCACCTGGTGGTGGCAGCCCTCAAGGCCAACGATGTCGACACGATTTACGGGCTCGTCGGCATCCCGATCACCGACCTCGCCCGGGTCGCGCAGGCGTCCGGTGTTCGCTACCTCGGCTTCCGGCAGGAAACCTCGGCGGGCAACGCCGCGGCCGCCGCCGGGTTCCTCACCGGCCGCCCGGGTGTGTGCCTCACCACGTCCGGGCCCGGTTTCCTCAACGGCCTGCCCGCACTCGCCAACGCGACGACGAACTGCTTCCCGATGATCCAGATCTCGGGTTCGAGCAACCGCGCCATGGTGGATTTGCAGCGCGGTGAGTACCAGGACCTCGACCAGCTCAACGCCGCGAGGCCGTTCGCGAAGGCGGCCTACCGGATCGGCCGGATCGAGGACATCGGCCGCGGCGTCGCCCGCGCCATTCGGACCGCGGTTTCCGGGCGTCCCGGCGGGGTCTACCTCGACATCCCCGCCGAGGTCTTGGGCCAGGCCATGGACGCCTCCGCCGCGGCCGCCACCATCTGGCGGGTCACCGATCCGGCGCCACGTCAGCTTCCGGCGCCGGAGGCGGTCGAGCGCGCGCTGGACGTGCTCAGGCAGGCGCAGCGCCCGCTGATCGTGCTGGGCAAGGGCGCCGCATACGCCAAGGCCGACAGGGAGATCGGGGCGTTCGTCGAGGCGACTGGATTTCCCTTCCTACCGATGTCGATGGCCAAGGGGCTGCTGCCGGACTCCCACCCGCAGTCCGCCGCGGCCGCCCGATCGTTAGCGATCGCGCGCGCCGACGCCGTTCTGCTGGTCGGCGCGCGACTGAATTGGCTGCTGGGCCATGGGCAGTCACCGCAATGGTCCTCCGAGGCCAAGTTCGTGCAAGTCGACATCGCGGCGTCGGAGCTCGACAGCAATCAGCCGATCGCGGCGCCACTCGTCGGCGACATCGGGTCGGTACTGACCGCGCTGTGCGATGCGGTGGCGGCCCGTCCGGTCACTGCGCCCGCGGAGTGGACCAGCGAACTGGCCGACCGAAAAGAACGCAATGACGAGAAGATGCGTCAGCGCCTGGCCGAAAACCCGCATCCCATGCGGTTTTACAACGCGCTCGGCGCCATCCGCGACGTGCTGCACGAAAATCGGGGCGTGTATGTGGTGAACGAGGGGGCCAACGCCCTGGACCTGGCGCGCAACGTGATCGACATGGAGCTGCCGCGCCACCGGCTCGACACCGGAACCTGGGGCGTGATGGGTATCGGCATGGGCTATGCCGTCGCGGCGGCGGTGGAGACCGGCAAGCCGGTGGTGGCGATCGAGGGGGACAGCGCCTTCGGCTTCAGCGGGATGGAAATCGAGACGATCTGCCGCTACCGGCTGCCGGTGACGGTGGTCATCCTCAACAACGGCGGTGTCTACCGCGGTGACGAGGCGCCGGCCGGCAGCGATCCGGCCCCCACCGTGCTGAATGCGCGTGCGCATCACGAACGGATCGCCGAGGCGTTCGGCGGCAAGGGATATCACGTCACCACGCCCTGCGAGCTGCGGTCGGCGCTGACCGAAGCGATCGCCTCGCGGGGACCGTCGATCATCGACTGCGAACTCGACCCGGCTGCCGGGGTGGAAAGCGGGCACCTGGCCGGTCTCAACCCGAAGCGGGCGGCCACCTGATCCGCGGCGGGTCAGCGCCGCCGCGTGATCGTCGTCAGCTGCGCACCGAAGAACTCGTCGAGCCGCAGCCGTCCGGCGGATGCGCTGAGCGCCCGGGCAATCGGCGACCCGGGGCCGGCGGAGCTGGTGGCGAGCGCAACGCCGGACTTGAGGGTCGGGTCGACCAACTCCACCGCCCGGATCTCGGCATTCAACGTCGACGTCCACAGCCAGGTGTGCGGAACGATGCACGCCCAGTCGCCCGTGGCGGCCTGAGCGAACAGCGAAGCGACGGAGTCCGTTTCGACTTGCGGCGTCACGGTGATGTCGTGATCGGCGAAGGCTTTGTCAACGATCTGACGGTCTCGCATGTCGGGTGTCAACAGCGCAAGGGGCAGCTGTGCGGCCTCGGGCCAGCTCAGCGTCGACGCGCCGGCGGGCAACATGTCCGCCGACGAGAGCAACACGTACCGCTCCTCATAGAGGGGCACCAGGTTGACGTCGTGAACCTCGCCGGGCTCGGCGTGGACGATCGCGGCGTCCAACTCGAAGTCGCGCAGGCGCCGGTACAATTCGGTGGCAGCCAGGCGAGAAAGTATGTGCACCTTGACCAGTGGATGCGCCGAGCAGAACGCGGAAAGCAGGAGCGAGGCCGTCGTCGAGGCGGTCGGTACCGTGCCCAGCCGGAGCGTTCCGGTGATGCCCGACCGCACCGCGTGCACCTCGGCCTTGAACGCATCGTGCTCGGCGAGAATGCGCTTGGCCCAGACCACCAACCGCTCACCCTCGGGGGTGAGACCCTCGAAGCTGTGCCCACGGTTGATCAGTGTGACGTCCAGCTCGCGTTCCAGCTTGGCGATCGCCGCCGACAGCGCGGGCTGGGAGACATAGCATTTCTCGGCCGCCCGCGCGAAGTGGCGCTCCTGCGCTACCGCAACGAAGTACTCCAATTGCCGGAAGAGCATCCACACCTCCTCCGCCTAGAGCGCCGTCGGTCGTCAATGCCCGTCGGTTGTCAATGCCGCTGAGGCTAACGCGTCGCTAGGCCGCCAGCCAGTCCAGCGTCTCCGGCAGGTTCCGCACGTGCACGCCGATGGCCCGGCATTCGTCGGCCCCGCGGCCGTACAGGCCCGAAACCGCGTCGGAAACCAGGACGATGCGAAACTCGCGTTCAGACGCCTCGTAGATCGAGGTTCGCGGGCAGTTGGGAAAATTGCAACCCGCGAAAACCAGTGTGTCACTGCCGGTTTGGCGTAGATGCCCGTCAAGGCCGGTGTCATAGAAGGCGCCCCACCTCGATTTGTACATCACGTGCTCGGCGGGTCCGACCTGCTGGAACCCACCGGCCAACAACAACTCGTGGTCCAAATCAACGGCGTGGGGCAGCAATTCCGGGGCGATCTGCGACCCGGGGCTGCCCGGTTCGGCATACCGCGCGCCCTGCTCTATGGATCGGCGGCGGGCCAGATCGGCGTTCGACCCGTCCGCTTGGTAGAGCCGCACGACATGGACGATAGGGAGCCCGCGCCCGCGGAAGGCTCGTGCCAGCTTGGCCATCGCCGGAATCGCCGCGCTCGTACCATCGATCCGCATCGGGGCGTCATCTGCATAGAAATCTCTCTGCACGTCGATGAGCACCAGCGCGGCGGTATCCGCTGACGGGCGCGTATAAGGGTCGTCCAAGCCCATGCCCGCTCCCTCCCAAATTCACCCCGTTGAAATCGAACTCAACCGGTTGACCGCATCGTGATCATGGTGACGGGGCTCAGCAACCGTTGTTTGCTGAAAACTGTAATAGGCAGACGGACAGTAGAATAGCGTTGTGTTCATTGCACCACTCCGAAGGGTCAAGGCGATGCGTCGAGCGGTTCGTTATCTATCCGTTATGGTGGCGATCACGACGCTGGGCCTGTTCGGCCACGTCGCCCTCGGGCGGGCCTCCGTCCCCCTCCCCGAACCCGTGCCGGCCGTCGCCGCGGTTTTGCCCGCCAACGGCGCGGTGGTGGGCGTGGCCCATCCGGTTGTGGTGACGTTCGCGGCACCGGTCGCCGATCGTGGGGCGGCCGAGCGGTCCATCCGGGTCTCGTCGCCGAGCGCCATGCCCGGGCACTTCGAGTGGGTGGGCAACAACGTCGTCCAATGGGTCCCGGCGCAGTACTGGCCCGCCCACTCCCACGTCTCGGTGGCCGTGGCCCACTCCAACGACTCGTTGGGCGTGCAGGCGCTGAACACGGGCTTTGACACCGGTGACCAGTTGCTCGGCGTGGCCAGCCTGTCGGACCACACGTTCACGGTCAGCCGGAACGGCGAAGTGCTGCGCACCATGCCGGCCTCGATGGGCAAGCCCAGCCGGCCCACGCCGCTCGGCAGCTTCACCGCCCTGGAGAAGCAGCGCAGCGTGGTGATGGACTCGCGGACGATCGGCATCCCGCTGAGCTCACCCGAGGGTTACAAGATCACCGCTCAGTACGCCGTGCGCGTGACCTGGGGCGGCGTCTACGTGCACTCGGCCCCGTGGTCGGTGGACTCCCAGGGCCACGCCAACGTCAGCCACGGCTGCATCAACCTCAGCCCCGACAACGCCGCCTGGTACTTCAACCAGGTCAACGTCGGCGACCCCATCCAGGTCGTCGCCTGACCCCATCCCCGCTGCTGTGACGGCACTCACAGGGGTTGAACGGAAGATGCCCCAGAGGCAGTGAGTTCTCGGTATACGAGCAATCGGAACGAGAGGCTGCCCATGATCGATGATGCGAAGCTCCAGGACGGCGCCCCGTCAGGTCTCGGCGGCAGGCAGCGCGAACGGTTGACCCGGTTGTATGCCGACGACCCGCAATTCCGGGGCGCCAGGCCCGACACCACCCTGCAGGCCGCGGCGCGCCGCCCGGGGCTCCGGCTGCCGCAGATCCTGGAGACGCTCGTCCGGGGCTACGCGGACCGCCCGGCCGTCGGCTGGCGGGCGCGCTCGGTGACCACCGATCCCGAGACCGGCCGCACCACGACGCGACTGCTGCCGCGTTTCGACACGCTCACCTACCGCGAGCTCTGGGACAACGTGCGCGCGATCGCGACCGCGTGGCGCCGGGACGCCCCGAACCCGGTGGCGCCCGGAGACTTCGTCGCCACCTTGGGCTTCGCCAGCCCCGAGTACCTGACCGTCGACCTGGTGTGCGCGTACCTCGGCCTGGTGGCGGTGCCACTGCAGCACAACGCTTCGGCCTCGCGGCTGCGGCCGATCGTCGAGGAGGCCGAGCCGCGCGTTCTCGCCACGGGCGCCGGATATCTGGACCTCGCCGTCGAGGCGGCGCTGGCCAGCACCTCGCTGCGTCGACTCGTCGTATTCGACTACCAGCCCGAGGTGGACGAGCAGCGCGAGAACCTCGATCGCGCACGGGCGAAGCTGGCCGCCGCGAAAGTGACGCTGACGATCGAGACGTTCGACGAGCTCGTCGAACGTGGGCGCGGGTTGCCGCCGGAGCCGGTCTACCTCGGCGGCACCGATGAGCGGTTGGCGATGATCATGTACACCTCGGGGAGCACCGGATTGCCCAAGGGCGCCATGTACACCGAGCGCATGGTCGGCAAGGTCTGGACAAACCAGTTGATGCCGGATCTCGCCGAAACGCCGGTGTTCAACGTCAACTTCATGCCGCTGAACCACCTCGGCGGCCGGATTCCGCTGTCGACGGCGTTCCAGGCCGGCGGCACCAGCTATTTCGTGCCGGAGAGCGACCTGTCCACCTTGTTCGAGGACTGGACGCTGGTGCGGCCCACGGAGATGGGCCTGGTTCCGCGGGTGGCCGAGATGTTGTATCAGCGCTACCAGAGCGGGATGGACCGGCGGGTCGGCGACGGCGCCGATAGCGCTTCCGCGGAGGCCGAGGCCATGGCCGAGCTGCGCGAAGACGTGCTGGGGGGACGCATCATCACCGCCTTCTGCGGCACCGCGCCGCTCGCCGCGGAGATGAAGGGCTTCGTCGAGGCGTGCCTGGACGTGCACGTGCTCGACGGGTACGGGCTGACCGAGGTCGGCATGGTGTCCAAGGACGGCCGCATCGTCAGTCCGCCGGTGCTCGACTACAAGCTCGTCGACGTCCCCGAGCTGGGCTACTTCCACACCGACAAGCCGCATCCCCGCGGTGAGCTACTGATCAAGTCGCTCACCGCCACGCCCGGCTACTTCAAGCGGCCCGACGTGACCGCCAACGCGTTCGACGAGGACGGTTACTACCGGACCGGTGACGTGATGGCGGAGCTCGAGCCCGGCCGGCTCGCGTATGTCGACCGGCGCAACAACGTGCTGAAGCTGTCCCAGGGCGAGTTCGTCGCCGTGGCCCGGCTGGAGGCCATCTTCGCCAGCGCCGGGCTCGTCCGGCAGATCTTCGTGTACGGCAACAGCGAACGCCCCTACCTGCTGGCGGTCGTCGTCCCCACCACCGACGCGCTCGAGAAATTTGCTGACGACGAAGACGGGTTACGAGCGGCCCTGAGCGAATCGCTGCGCCAGGCAGCCAGACTCGCCGAACTGCAGTCCTATGAGGTGCCCGTCGACTTCCTGATCGAGTACCAGCCGTTCAGCGAGGACAGCGGGCTGCTGTCCGGGGTGGGCAAGCTGCTGCGGCCAAAGCTCAAGGAGCACTACGGGGAACGGCTCGAGCAGTTGTACGCGGAGCTGGCCGCCACTCGAGCGACGGAGTTGCGCGCGTTGCGCGAAGGGGCCGCGGACCGGCCCGTCGTCGACACGCTGGCCCGCGCGGCCGAGGCGCTGCTCGGGCTGGCCGGCGGCCCTCCGGAACCCGACGCGCGGTTCATCGAGCTGGGCGGTGACTCGCTGTCGGCGCTGACCTTCTCCAACCTGCTGCGCGACGTCTTCGACGTCGACGTACCGGTGGGGCAGATCATCGGCCCGGCGACCGACCTCCGTCAACTCGCGAATTTCATTGCATCCGAACGCGAAACGGGATCGCAGCGCCCCACATTCGCGACGGTGCACGGGCGCGAGGCGACCGAGGTCCGCGCGGCGGACCTGAAGCTGGCGGCGTTCATCGACGCCAAGACGCTCGCCGAGGCCCCGACGCTACCCAGCGCCGCCGGCACGCCGCACACCGTGCTGCTGACCGGGGCCAACGGTTACCTCGGGCGCTTCCTCTGCCTGGAGTGGCTGGAGCGACTGTCCGAAACCGGGGGACGGCTCATCTGCATCGTGCGGGGCGTGGACGACGAGGCGGCCGCCAGGCGCCTGGGCGACGTCTTCGACAGCGGTGACCCGGAACTGGTCAGGCGTTTCCGCGACCTGGCGGCCAACCACCTCGAGGTCATCGCCGGCGACATCGGCGAACCGCAAATGGGTGTGAGTCAAGAGGTTTGGGACCGGCTGGTCCGGGACGTCGACCACATCGTGCACCCGGCGGCGCTCGTCAACCACGTTTTGCCCTACGACCAGTTGTTCGGGCCCAACGTCGTGGGCACCGCCGAGGTGATCCGCCTGGCGATCACCGGCCGGATCAAGCCGGTCACGTATTTGTCGACGGTGGCCGTGGCCATGTCGGTCGATCCGGGCCGGTTCACCGAGGACGGCGACATCCGCACCATCAGTCCGGCGCGGCCCCTCGACGCGAGCTACGCCAACGGATACGCGAACAGCAAATGGGCCGGCGAGGTGCTGCTCCGCGAGGCGCACCACCTGTGCGGTCTGCCGGTGGCCGTTTTTCGGTCGGACATGATCCTGGCCCACAGCCGCTACGCCGGGCAGTTGAACGTGCCGGATGCGTTCACACGCTTGATCATCAGCCTCCTGGCGACCGGCATCGCCCCGTCGTCGTTCTATCGGGCCGGCGACGACGGCACCCGGGCGATCGCCCACTACGACGGGCTGCCCGCAGACTTCGTAGCCGAGGCGGTCACCACGCTCGGCGAGCAAATGGCAAATGCCACCGAGGATTCCGGAGGCTTCCGGTCGTTCGACGTGATGAACCCGCACGACGACGGCGTCTCCCTTGACGTGTTCGTGGATTGGTTGATCGGCGCCGGCCACGACATCCGGCGCATCGACGACTACGACGAGTGGCTCAGCCGGTTCGAGACGGCGCTTCGGGCGCTGCCGGACAGGCAGCGTCAGCACTCGGCGCTGCCGTTGCTGGACGCCTACCGGGAGCCGGAGCGGCCGCTGCGGGGGGCGCCGGCGCCGACCGACGTGTTCCGCAGAGCCGTGCAGACGGCGAAAATCGGTGCGGACGAAGACATTCCACATCTGTCGGCGGCCTTGCTCGACAAGTACGTCGCGGATTTACGGGTGCTGGGCCTCGTCTGAGCCCGCCGGGCCTAGCCGGGGAGGTTGCTCTTGATCGCGGCGTCCTGCTTGCGCCCGATGTCCGTGGCGACGGCGGGATCGATCGGGTCGTTGGGCGTGCTGTCGAATTCCAGGTTCACGAGCGCCTTGCCCTCGGTGAACAACAGCACGGCGATCGCCTGCGAATTGTCCGGCGAGGTACCGGAGATCATGGTGCCGTTGGACCCGACGTCGACCGGCTGCCAGGTTCCGCCGACCTTGCTCCCGTAGTTGGTCTTGGTGTTGTCGACCCCGGCCGCCGCCGCCGCGGGGTCGGCGACGATCAGTATCGTGTCGCCGATCCGGCGGCTGTTATCGGCACTCGCGAACAACTGCGCGACCCCGGCGGCGTTGTTCGGATTCAGCACAGGCGGTTGCGGCGCGGTGAAGTCCCCGCCGACGTCGCTCGCCTTGATCAGCAGGGAGCTGTAGTCCATCGGCTGACCGGGCGAGGGGCTGGTGATACTTCCGGACGCGGCCGAGGTGGTGGAGGGGGACGACGACGGCGCAGACGCCTTGTTGCCCCCGCAACCGGCGACCGTGGCGCCGGCCACGAGCGCGGCGACGGCCGCGACAGAGATCCGAGCAACCATGGGAATTCCTTCCGGTCCGTGCCTCTAGAACATACGCGCACACGCCGACCTTGGGGTATGGGCGGGCGGCCTATGCTGGCGTGGGGCAGGGAAGTCATGCGGGGCGAGGAGATTCCAGATGGCGGCTGGGGAGGCACGCGCCGTGCGGTTCGACCGCTACGGTGGGCCCGAGGTCTTGTATGTGACGAGCATCGACATGCCCGTCCCGGACCCCGGCGAGGTGGTGGTCGAGGTCCGCGCCGCCGGGATCAACCCGGGCGAGGCGGGCATCCGCTCCGGAGCGATGCACGAGATGTTTCCCGCCACTTTCCCGTCGGGCGAGGGCAGCGATCTCGCCGGTGTCGTGACCGCGGTCGGGCCCGGAGTCACCGAGTTCGACGTCGGCGACGAAGTGCTGGGTTTCAGCCTGCGCCGGTCGAGTCACGCCACCCACACCGCCGTGCCCGTGGGCCAGCTGATCCGCAAACCGCCCGGATTGAGCTGGGAAAAAGCGGGATCGCTCTACGTAGCGGGTGTGACGGCCTACGCGGCCGTACGTGCGGTGGCACCCCGGCCGGGTGAGACGGTCGCCGTGTCGGCGGCGGCCGGCGGGGTGGGCAGCCTCGTCGTCCAGCTCCTGGTTCTGAAGGAGGTCGTGGTGCTCGGCATCGCCGGGGAGGGCAACGCCCAGTGGCTGCGCGACCATGGCGTCATCCCGGTCTCCTATGGCGACGGGCTGGCCGACCGGCTGCGTGAGGCGGCACCAGACGGTGTCGACGCCTTCATCGACCTGTTCGGCCCGGACTACCTCGACCTGGCGGTGGACCTCGGTGTGCCGCCGGAGCGGATCGAGACCATCATCTCGTTCGAGAAGGCCGCGGAGGTCGGCGCCAAGACCGAGGGCAGCATGGACGCATCGACGCCCGAGGTGCTCAGCGAGATCGCCGGCCTTGTCGCAAGCGGCGCGGTCGATCTCGACATCGCCGACACCTTCCCGCTCGAGCGGGTGGCCGACGCCTTCGAGGTGCTCGAGCGACGCCACACCCACGGCAAGATCGTTCTGCTGCCTACGAATTCACAGTGAACTGGCGGGCCCCACGACGGCCGCCTGCACGATCTTGACGACGACCAGCGCCACGGCCACCACCAGGTAGCCGCGCAGGGTGAACAGGCCCGCCCGGCGGATCGGCGACATGGCCGGACGCGCCAACCCGGCCAGGTCGGGGGTCTGCCACGACATGCGGTCCTGCCGACGCACGGCTCGGCGCTCGGCCCGCGTGAGCGACGGGGTGTCGTCCAGCTCGTCGACATCGTGCGGGTCCAGCCCACCCCCGAGGGACCCGACGGTGAGCTCCGCGGCGCGCCTTGCCTTCTGGCGATTGCCGGTGATGATTGCGGCGGCCCCACCGGCGATGCCGGTCGCCGCGCCGGCAGCGAGGCCGGCCTCGATCGTGCCGGTGGACAGGGTCGGGAAGAAGGTGGTCGCCGTCAACGCCAGCGACAGCAGCACGAGCGACCACAAGATCGCCCAGGCGACGATGTTCTGCCGCACCGTGTTCGACCACGGCCCCAGCACCGCCCGGTCGTTACAGAGCAGCACCAAGAACACGGTGGCCGACGGCAGCAGGACTCCGGCGAGCGCCTGCACGCCCTGGGTCACCAGCCCGAGGATGTGGTCGGGGCTGAAGGCCACCGCTGCCGACACCGCAAGCAGCGCCGCGTAACCGCCGTAGAACAGCGGTGCCTCGCTGATCTTCCAATGCAGAGAGTGTCGCCTGCCCATCGCGTCGCCGATGGCGTAGGTGGTGGCCAGGCCGATGGCGTTGGCGCCGATCAGCGATGCGTCCAGCAGGATGACGGCGAACAGCATGCCGACCGTGCTGCCGAGGTGTTTGGTCAGCGCGGACGCGACCGCACCGGCGTCGGTGAAGTGCCCGACGTCGGCGGTGCCGGCCAACCCGAAGGCCGTCACCGCCATCAGGGCCGTCGCCCCGACCACCACCACCACGATGCCGATGATCAAATCCGCACGGGCGTAGGGGATCCAGCGGGCCGTGATGCGCTTGTCGACCACGTTGGACTGCTGGAAGAACAGCTGCCAGGGCGCGACGGTGGTGCCGACGATCGCCACGACCAATAGCAGCACCGTGGAGTCGAGGCCTCCCGAGAAATGCGGGAGCAGCCCGGCGGCGGTGCGGTTGAGGGTGGGATGGACCAGCAGCACCATCGGGATGATCAACACGTTCACCGCGATCAGCAGGAACATGAGCGCCTCCCAGCGCCGGAACGACCCCCCGGCCACCACAGCGAACAGCAGCACGGCGGCGGCCGGTATCGCGATGACCTTCGGACATCCGAGGAAATCCAACGCCATTGAGACGCCGATGAATTCGGTGACGATGGTCAGGGCGTTGAGGATCAGTAGATCGCCGACGCTGAACGCACCCCAGAATCTCCCGAAGCGGGCGAAGATCAACCGCGCGTGCCCGACGCGGGCGACCGCGCCGAGCCTGAGCACCATCTCCTGGTTCACGTACAGCACCGGGATGAGCATCGTCAGCGTCCACAGCAGGCTCATCCCGTAGTTCTGCCCGGCCTGTGCGTAGGTTGCGACGCCGCCGGCGTCGTTGTCGCCCACCATCACGATCAATCCCGGCCCGGAGATGACCATCAGGGTCCGCAGGCGCCGCCACCGGCCCGTGTACGCGCCGGCGCCGTCGCGCTGGATTCGACCGAACGCGCCGACGATGTCGGCATCCGCGCTGCGGAGGTCGCCGCCGGTGGACAGGGAGGTCATCGGATGTTTCGCTCTCGCAGGCCAGTTCGAGGGATGAGACCGATCAGCGGTGGTCGCCCGGGCCGGCCGACGGATGGCCGCCCAGCGAGGCCGTCACCACCGCGATGGGCATCCGCGAGACATACAGGTTGGCACGCTCCTCGGGGGTCAGCCGGCAGCGCGCGCTGAACGCGCCGGCGATTCCACGCCACAGCGATGCGCCAGAAAAGCGGTGTGCAGTAGTGAAAGCCATGATCTTCTCCTGTCGTGCAGGGCCGATCGGCTCGCGTGCTCGAATCGTCAAGCCACGGAGGGCATGCCGGAACCGGATCGGGTCGAAATGGAATTGGGATACGGACTATCGCTCGGACTGGTCTCGCTCATCTCGCCCTCACCTCCTCACGGCCGGGACACACGCGGGTGTCGTCACATTTCACCTGAACGGAAGAGGCACGAATGGACGGTGGCGAACCGACCGACCGCACCCCTCTCGTCGGAGCTTCGGCACTGCACGGCGTATCTGGATTACTCCGGAAGCCACTTGGGCTCAACCCTTGGGTCCGGGAAGAGCTGTCCTGACCCGGGGCGTCTCTCGACGTTCGGGGTCAGTGGCCTGTGTCCATGCAGACGCCTCACCTACCGAGGTGCTTGCCCCACCATCTTGCACCGCGGATCCGAACCGGTCAAACGAGCGTGTCGCCGGGAGCGCCTACCCTCGGAAGCATGGCGAACACTCTGCAGGATCCCAAGGTTGCGACGGTACTCGACCGGATGTACGGCGAAGCGAAGAGCCAGATGTCATTATTGCGCGAGCGGCGCGGCGATTTCGATCGCCCGATGAACGCGCAGGAGCGCGCCGAGGCGATGAGTGAGTTCTACATCCCGGTGACCCCCGATGCGGGCCGGCTGCTGTATTCGTTGGTGCGGGCGACCCGTCCGGCGACCGTCGTCGAATTCGGGATGTCCTTCGGCATTTCCGCGATCCATCTGGCGGCGGGTGTCCGCGACAACGGCGCCGGGCGGGTGGTAACCACCGAACTCAGCGCCACCAAGATCGCCGCCGCGAAGCAAACGTTCGCCGAGACCGGACTGGACGACGCGATCACCATCTTGGAGGGGGACGCTCTTTCCACGCTGGCCGACCTGGACGGTTCCGTCGACTTCGTGCTGCTCGACGGTTGGAAAGACCTGTACCTGCCGGTGATCGAGTTGCTCGAACCGCGGTTCTCCGCGGGGGTACTGATCGTCGCGGACAACACCAGTGCGGCCGACACCCAGCCGTACCTGGACCGGGTGCGCAACCCAGCGAACGGCTACGTCAGTTTCAACTTCCTCGTCCGCGACAGCGACAGCATGGAAATCAGCTGCCGCACGGGCGATTAACGCAGGGACTCCTCGAGCCACGGCGTCAGCCACTTCACGCCTTCGGGGGTGAGGTGGACGCCGTCGCTGCGCACCTTGATGCCGTCCACCTTCGGGGTGTAAACCCCGTCGGGGCAGAGCTTTTTGTTCAGATCCAGGATCTGCACGCCCGGGTGATGGCTGATGGTCTTGCGCAGCATGGTGTTCCACAGATTGACCCGGTCGGGCTGGTCCTCCGGATAGAGGCGGCCGTCCGGCTTCTCTCCGCCCCGGCTGTACGGCACGGTGGCGACCACCACGCGGACTCCCGGGGAACTGACGATGTTCAGGGCCCGCTCGAGTTCCCCGTTGAGGTACGCGTCGAAGGTCGGGTCGCCGATGTGGGTCCATTGCCCCTCGTTGACGCGATCGACGGTTTCCCAGCGGCCGATGATCAGCAGCGCCACGTCCGGCTGGTCCCGGCTGACCTGGGTCGACCACCTGATGGGCCAGCCGTCGCATTCGGGTCGCTGTTCCAGCGTCTGGCCGATGTACCGATACGGCGTGCCCCGCACCAGGCTGCAGCCGATCACGGTGTGGTCGAGGAACGCGAACCCGGGCGTGGGAGGCAGGTAGTGCATCCAGGTCCACCCGATCGAATCACCGAACACCGACACGGTGAACGGGCGGTTGGGGTCTCGGGGACCCACGGGCTGGCTCCCGCCCGGCGGGGCCGGCGAGACCGCCGCGACGGCCGAGACGCCCGGCGGCAAACCCGCCTCGCTCAGACCGGGCCCCGTGCCGACCGGGACGACCAGCAAGGTGATCGCGGCGGCGCTGCCCACCGTGGCCGCCGCCAGCGGCAGCAGCGGCACCCGCGCCGGCCGCCAGCGGCGGACGGGCTGTTCGATGAGCCACCACGATGCCGCGGCCACCGCCACGGTGGCCCCACACCGGGCCGCGAACAGCGGGAGACCGGCCCAACCTGTGCGTTCGCCGTTGAGCGCGAGAAAGATTGGCCAGTGCCACAGGTACACGCCGTAGGAGATGGTTCCCAGCCAGACCAGGGGCGGTGAGGCCAGCATGCGGGCGACGGCCCCACGCTGCTCCAGTGCCACGGGCGCCACCACCAGGACGGCCGCGACGGCAACACCCAACAGCAGCCCGTGGCGGAACTCTGCCGCGCCGCCCGTCGCGAAGTGCGTCGCCGCCGCCAGGCCGGCCACACCGAGCGCCGGCAGCGCGCGGGCGACCCGCCGTCCCCACCTGGTGCCGATCAGGCACCATCCGCGGTTCAGCGAAGGCCAATCCCTGACCAGCAACGCCGCCGCGGCGGCCCCGATGAGCAGCGCCTGCGCTCGGGTGTCGGTGCCGAAGTAGACGCGATCGCGGGTCGCGTCCGACGTGAGCAGGACCGCCACCGCCGCGGAGGCCAGCGCCCCTGCCGTGGCGATGAGGAAGGTGGCAAACCGCACCGCGCCCACGGTCGCGCGGGTGCGGCGGCGCCTCGCGCGGAAGGCCAGGAGGAGGGTGACCGCGACCAGCAGGACCGGCCAGACGATGTAGTACTGCTCCTCAACCCCGAGCGACCAGGTGTGTTGCAGGGGTGACGGCGGGGCGCCCTGGGTGAAGTAATCGGTCTTCTGGGCGACGAAGCGCCAGTTGGCCACCCAGAGGAACGCCGCGATCGCGTCGTCGCGCAGACCGGTGAGCGCCCGGTCCGGAAGGAGCTGGCGGGTCGCGGCGACGGTGAGCACCATGAGCACCAGGGCCGGCAGCAGGCGGCGCGCCCGCCGAACCCAGAAGCCCTTCAGGTCGATACGGCCGGTGCGGCCCAGTTCGTCCAGCAGCAGCGACGTGATCAGGAACCCGCTGAGGACGAAGAAGACGTCCACACCGATGAACCCGCCGGTGACGCCGGCGATGCCGCCGTGCCCCACCAGCACCAGCGCCACCGCGATCGCGCGCAACCCGTCCAACGCGGGGATGCCGCTGCGCCGTTCGGGCTGGTCCCAGATCGCCAGCCGGCCGATCCGGCGCACCGGGGCGACCCACCGGGACCGCCCAGCAGAAAGCGCCGGTGCGGGATGTGTCCCGCCCGGCTCAGCGCTTGTGGCTAATGCGCCCTGACCAACCTGTCGCCCGGCGCCAAAGTCGATGCCGATACGTCGCTGCCCCTCCTCGTGATCGTCGCAAGCCTAATTGCGGCGCAGCGGGATTCGGAGCAGACACGCGCGGGGCCGCGCGGGCTTTGCGGTCGACGGGGCGTTACGCCGAGCCGGCCGGTTTGGCGTCGGCCTCCACGCGTACGGGAGCCAGCCCGAGCTCTTCCAGGACCGCCGCGGTGTCGGCGCCCAGTTCCGGGGCGGGGCCGGCCACCCGCCCCGGCGTCCGGGAGAACCAGGTGGGCACGCCGGGGAAACGCACGGGGCCGTGCGGGGTGTCGACGGTCTCGAAGAAGCCGACCGCGTTGAGGTGGTCGTCATCGAACAGTGTTGCCGGACTCGACAGCGGCGATGCCGGAATCTGGAGGTCACGGAACAGTTCGAGCCATTCGCCGGTCGTTCGCTGCGCCAGCGTGTCGGCCAGCAACGCGTACACGGTGTCGATCTGCCGCGCGCGACGCTCGAGCGTCGCGTACAGCTCGCTGGCCCAGGGCGGCCGCACGGCGTCGACGAAGGCGTTCCAGTGCTTGTCGTTGTAGATGAGCGCGGCGATGTAGCCGTCGCTGGTGCGGTACGGCCGCCGGTTAGGGGCGACCGTGCGCGGGTACACCGCGGGGCCCAGCGGGGGATCGAACATGGCGCCGTTGGCGTGTTCGACCAGCATGAACGACGCCATGGTTTCGAACATGCCGACCTCCACCTCCTGGCCCTCGCCGGTGCGTTCCCGATGGAACAGCGCCATCATCGTGGCGTACAGCGCGGTGAGGCCCGTGACCTTGTCGGCCAGGATGGTGCCCACGTAATTGGGCTCCCCGGTCAATTGCTGCTGAACGAAGGGCAATCCACACGCCGCCTGGATCGTGTCGTCGTACGCGGGCAGGTCGCCGTTGGGCCCGCGCCGGCTGTACCCGTAGCAGTTCGTGTACACGATGCCGGGGTTGATCGCGGCCACCTCGTCATAGCCGAACCCGAGCCGGGCGACCGCCTTGGAGCGCATCGAGTGGATGAACACGTCGGCCTGCTCGATCAGCGCCCGCAGGACGGATTTGCCCGAGTCGGAGCGCAAGTCGAGGGTGATGGCGCGCTTGCCGCGGTTGACGTTGACGAAGACGCCGCCCATGCCGCGGACGGGCCCCACCGAGATGTAGCGGGTGTCGTCGCCCCGGGGCGGTTCGACCTTGACCACATCGGCGCCCATGTCCGCCATGATCTGCGTGCAGTAGGGCCCCATCACCATCGCGGTCAGGTCGACGACGCGCACCCCCGCCAACGGCCCCGGGGGCGCGGAGTCGGAGCGGTCAGCCATGGCGCGCGCCCTTCCATCCGTGCGGCCGTTTCGAAGCTGTAGCGTACGTGGTCGCCGTGGCCGTCGGGGACGACGGGAAACACCAACGGGGCGGCGAGATACCGGATCGCGTCGATCTGCTCGGCCACGTCCTCCATCGACCACGATGGGCGATGCACGCCCGGGGTCTCGGCGATCAGGGCCCTGGCCACCCGACCGGCGATGGCGATCAGCATCTCGCCGTTGACCGGGCAGCTCTCATGCGCGAGCAGACCGACCACGGGCGCCACCAGCTCGGGGCCCATCGGGGGATAAGCCGAAATATCCAGCCCGTCGGCCATTCTCGTCACGGCGGCCGGGACGATCACGTTGGATTTGACGCCCTCGGCGGCGCCCTCGAGAGCGACGGCGTTGGACAGGCCGACCAGCCCGGCCTTGGCGGCGGCGTAGCCGGCGACGCCGTGATTGCCGTAGAGGCCGCCGATCGAGGAGGTCAGCACGATGCGGCCGTAGCCCGCGGCGCACATCACCGGGAACGCCGGCCGCACGACGTGAAAGGCGCCGCGCAGGTGGACGTCGAGGACGGCGTCGAAGTCGGCGTAGCTCATCTCCTTCAGGGAGGCCCTCCGGACGATGCCCGCGTTGTGGATCAGGGTGTCGACCCTGCCGTAGTTGTCCAGCGCGGCTTGGATGATCGCCCGGCCGCCCTCCGGGGTGGTGACCGACTCGACGGACGCCACCGCGTCGCCGCCGGCCGCCCGGATCTCGCTCACCACCTGGTGCGCCGGGCCGGCATCCGTGCCGGCGCCGGTCAACGCGCCGCCGGTGTCGTTGATCACGACCTTGGCGCCGCGGGAGGCCAGCAGCAGTGCGTAGGCGCGGCCCAGTCCCCGGCCGGCGCCGGTGACCACGGCCACCCGGTCGTCGAACCTCAGTTCGGCGGTCACGTGCCCAGCACCAGGCCGTCCAGGTCACCCTTGGCGCGCCACCCGGCCAGGAGATCGGCGAAGGCGTAGAAGCCCGGTCCGTACGGCTCGCCCAGGTGGGAGCGGATCCCCTCTCCCTCCGCGGCGCCGGCACCGCCGCCCTCGTTGTTGTAATAGCCTGGCGTGCACTCGGAGTCGAACGCGCTGGAGTCGATCGCGGCTTCCCGGATCGTCGCGCACCACTGGTCCTGCGCCTCCTGTGACGGCTCGACGGTCGCCGCGCCGCGGGCCAGCGCCTCGGCGATGATGTAGGCGATGTGTTCGCCCTGCAGCTCGTAGTTCGCGGCAATGTTGGCCGAGATGCCGACCTGGGTGAAGCCGGTGAAGAACTGGTTCGGGAACCCGCGGCTGGTCATCCCGTGCAGCGTCTTGTACCCGTCGTGCCAGTGGTCGAACAGGGACAGGCCGCCTCGTCCCTCGATCGCCTCGATGGAGTAGCGGCGGCTGATCTGGGTGGTGATCTCGAACCCGCTGGCATAGATGATGCAGTCGACCTCGTACTCGATGCCGTTGGCGACCAGCCCCTTCGAGGTCGCCCGCTCGACGCCCTTCGTGGACGACACGTCGACCAACGTCACGTTGGGGCGGTTGAAGGTCTGCAGGTAGTCGTCGTTGCTGCATGGTCTCTTGCACAGGAACCGGTAGTAGGGCTTGAGGGATTCGGCGGTGTCCCGGTCCGTCACGATGCTTGCGACCCGGCGCCGCAGGCGCTCCATGACCTTGTAGTCCTCCTCCTCCCGGATGGCCAGGAACTGCTCCGGTGTCAGGGACGCCGGATCGTCCAGGGCCATGACGCGGGCCGCGGTGTTGCGGCCCAGCTCGGTCCAGAAGTCGCAGACGTAGTCGGGCTGGCCGGGCGCCATCCCCTCGAAGGTCCAGGCGTGGAAGTTGCGCTGCCGCTCTTTCTGCCAGCCGGGCCGCAGCGATTTCACCCAGTCGGGGTCGGTGGGCACGTTGTTGCGCGCGTCCACCGACGACGGTGTCCGCTGAAAGACGTAGAGGTGCTTGGCGTGTTGCCCGAGGAACGGGACGATCTGAATGGCGGTGGCCCCCGTGCCCACGACCGCGACGCGCTTGTCGGCGAGCTTGTCGAGCCCGCCCGCGCTGTCGCCGCCGGTGTAGCCGTAGTCCCATCGCGACGAATGAAAGCTGTGCCCGGTGAACTCTTTTATGCCCGGGATCCCCGGCAGCTTCGGCCGGTGAAAGGGCCCCGACGCCAACACCACGAATCGGGCGCGGATGTCGTCGCCGCGATCGGTGCCGACCCGCCAGCGCTTGATCTCCTCGTCCCAGCGCAGCTCGCGCACCTGGGTGGAGAAGATGGCGGAATCGTAGAGCCCGTAGTGCTTTCCGATGCGCCGGCAATGCTCGTAGATTTCGGCGCCGTCGGCGAACTTCTTCGACGGCATGAAGTTCAGCTCCTCGAGCAACGGTATGTAGCAATAGGATTCGTTGTCGCACTGGATGCCCGGGTAGCGGTTCCAGTACCACACGCCGCCGAAGTCCCCACCCAGTTCGATGACCCGGACGTCGTCGACCCCGGCCTTCTTCAGGTGCGCGCCGCACAGGAGGCCACCGAATCCGCCGCCGAGCACGGCGACGTCGATGTCCTCCGAGATCGGGTCGCGCACCAGCGGCGGCGAATACGGGTCGGTCTCGTAGTATCCGGCGAAGTCGTCGACCAGTTCGACGTACTGCTTGGAACCCTCCGGGCGCAGCCGCTTCTCGCGTTCGTGGCGGTACTTCTCGCGGAGCGCCTCCAGATCGATCTCGACCGGCGTCTGCGACGGGGGGCAATCCGGGTTCGTCATGCCAAGGCGTTCTCCGGGAGCGCCGCCGGGTGCAGGGGCGCGTCCATCTTCTGCACGGCCGGCAGCACCTCCTTGGCGAACAGCTCGGTGCTGGCCATGGCCCTGGCGTAGGGCATGGTGCCGAACTGCGGGACAATCGTCAGCTCGCAGAACGAGCACGCCTCCTGGGCCGCCTTGATCCGGGTGAAAATCTCCTCCGGCGTGCCGATCAGCAGGTTCGACGCGTGGTAGCCCGGCGTCTTCGACGGGCCTTTGGCGTCACCCGTGACCGACGACGCGAGAACGGCCGTGGCCGTCGCCTCCCGGGCGGCGTAGGCCTCGTAGCCCTTGACGCCCTTGAAGTTCGAGGCGTCGGCGAACCCGTAGTGCACGGTGACATCCCGGTTGGCCGTCCAGATCCACTCCTCGGACTCGGCGGGATCGTCCGGCGTGCAATACATGAACATGACGTTCTTCGGTTGGCAGGGGGCCAGCCCCTCCTCCTTGCGGAAGGTGTTGACCTTCTGCACCTCTCGCCCCGCATCCTCGATGGGCTTGTTGCCGACGAACAATGGCACCATGCCGCGCCGTGCGAGGATCTCCAGCGACTCGGCGGTCGACGACGAGCTGTAGATACGGGAGAAGAGGTCGGGGCTGAGCGGTTCGGGGCGCAGCGACATCTCGGGGACGGTGAAGATCTCCCCCTGGTAGGAGAACCGCTCGCCGGAGAAGGCGAGCTGCAGGATGTCGAGGGTTTCGTTGAACCGCTGCCGGCTTTCCTCGCGGGGCACGCCGACGGCATCGAACTCACCCTTCGACACCCCGCGCCCGATGCCGATGGTCGTATACCGGCCGTTGGAGATGATGTCCAAGTACGCGATCTGGTGTGCCAGCCGGACCGGATGCCACCACGGCGCGACCACGACGAATGTGCCGAGACCGACCCGTTCGGTGCGCCCGGCGAAATAGCTGAGCGCCTGAATGGGATTGGGGGTCATGCCATACGGTGTCCCGCAGTGCTCGGGCATCCAGATGCCGTCGAAGCCGAGCGGTTCGGCCAGGTCGGCGATCGCAAGGGTGGCCTGCACGCACTCCCAGTCTGGGGTCGCGGGCGGGTGGCCGAAGTCGCCCGCCAGCACGCGCTCCCAGTCGTGCGAATTGTGTGCTCCGAAACCGAGATTGACTTTCATCGTTCGAACACTCTTTCCTGTCGTGAGCTGATCTCGCGCGGCGCACCGGTGCCCATGTATTCGGCGAGGCTTCGGTGCAGGTTGGCGGTGCTGCGTTCCATGTAGGGGTTGGGCCGCGGACCCGGGAATCCGAGCGATTTCATGCCTTGCTGAACGGCGGCCATGTTGGAGAAGTCCTGCGGCAGGACGCTTTTCCAGCTCGGGTCGTCGGGGGGCGCGTAAACCCATTCCGTCTGCGGCTCCGCACCCTGGGGATACAGCTCGTAGCAGGAGGCTTCGAAGATGCACCTGTTCGGGTCGTAGCCGTACGGCCGCGCGCTGTAGCACAGCGCGGTGGTCAGGCCCTGCCCGATCTGGAAGTTCGGGAAGATCTGCCACGCGGTGCCGCTTTTGGCCAGGTGGTCGGGGTCGATCGTCGGCCAGACCACTCCCCGCGCGGCGTCGTCCCGTCGCGCCGACGTCAACCAGTGCTCGAGCACCTGGCTGGCCGGCGCGTCATCGGGCAGCTCGTCGACCAGGCGGCGCGCGGCTTCCACCAGTGTCTTGGTGGTGGTGGCGTTGGTCTCCTCCAGCGTGTAGGCCTGCATCTCGGCCGTCGAGACCCTTGGGTCCGCGCCGGTGCCCAGGCGGATCTTCGACTTGGTCTCCGCCAGGTCTTTGGGTGCGTCGTAACCGATGTTGCTGTGCTTGCCGTGCGCCATGGCCCAGCCGCGGAAGTTGCCGAACTTGTTGAACTGCGGGTGCGTGGTCGCGACGTGATAGGTCTCGTTGAAGGCCTCCATGGCGACCTTCCAGTTGCATTCGAAGTGCAGCCATTTCCGCCATTTGCAGCGCATGTCCTGCAGGCGGAAGGGATCGAGCATGGTGGCGGCGGGTTCGAGGTAGGCACGCAGGGGTTCGCAGGCGGGATCCATGTTGACCCAGACCCAGCCGCCCCAGGTGTCGACGTTGACCGCCGCCAGGTGGGTGTTCTCCGGCGTCAGGGCACCCTGCCAGTCGGCGCGTTCCGGGATGTGGACGCAGGCGCCGTCCTGGTCGTAGGTCCAGCCGTGATATCCGCACACGAACGATTTCCGGTGTCCGCAAGCCAGTTTCGCGCCCTCGGGGGCGTCCACCAGCCGGCGCCCGCGGTGCATGCACACGTTGTGGTGCGCCGCGAGGGCGTCCGGGCCGGTTCGCACGACCAGGACGGAATCGTCGAGGATGTCGTAGGTGAGGTAGCTGCCCACCTTGGGCAGGTCCTCGACGCGACCCACCTGCTGCCACACCCTTCGCCACAGCTTGTCGCGCTCGGCGCGGGCGTACGCCTCGGAGACGTAGGCGTCGACGTCGATGGTTACCGGCGCCGCCAGTTCGTCAGCCATGTCCATGCGGGTCCTCGCTTTCCCAGCGCGTGATGGCCGCGCGGAACGTGTCGTCCTTGAGGAACAGGGAGGTGTTGTCGGCGCCCAGGTGGCCCCATCTGAGGTCCAGGCCGCCGTCCACCAGCAACGTCTGGCCCGTGATGTAGCTCGACAGGTCGGACAGCAGGAACAGGATGGCCCCGGCCACCTCCTCGGGGCGTCCCCGCCGTCCCATCGCGATGGCGCGGCGGTCCCGTTCGGGATCCTCGTCGACGTAGGTGCCCGACGCCGGCGTCGCGGTCACACCGGGCGCGACCGCGTTGACCCGGATGGCGGACCCGCCGACGCCATCGGCGAGTTCGAGCGCCATGGTCCGCGTCGCCGCCACGATGGCGGCCTTGGCCGTGCCGTACGCGATGTGGTACGGAGCGGTGTTCATCCCGCTGATCGACGAGATCGACACGATGGAGCCGGGGCGGCCATGCCGTTTCAGTTCCGCGGCCACCGCCTGGCTCATGAAGAACATCGTCTCGAGGTTGCGCGTGAACAGTTCCCGCCAGTCGCGGCGCGTGACCCGGGTCGACGGCATCCACGTCGCCGGGTCCGCTCCCCCGGCGACGTTGACCAACCCGTGCAGTGCGCCGTCGGTGCGGCGCACCGCGTCGAGCGTGGCGCGCACGCCCTCGTCGGTGGACGCGTCGGCGGACACGGGCACCACCGACAGGCCCTCGGCCAGCAGGGGGCCGGTGTGCCGGTCGAGGTTGTCCCGGCCCCGGCTCACCGCCACCACCGTGGCGCCGGCCCGGGCGACCGCGCGCGTGACGGCCGTACCGATTCCGCCGCCCCCGGCCCCGGACACCACCACGACGCGCCCGTCGAGGGACAGGTCCGTGGCGATCCGCTGACTAGACAATTGTCCGGACAAGATAATGGCGTGCACTCATCAGAGAACATGATTCTCTCGCGTGGCGGCGGCCGTCAAGGGCCGCGCCGCGTGCTTTCTGTCTATTGTCTGGACTATTGGCGGTTGCTATCGTGCGAGCGGTGACGGCCCCCTCGTTGCATTCCAGCCGCTACCCGGCCATGCAGCCGCCCGCGGCCGCTGAGGGTTGGAGCCTGACGCGGCTCACCGCACCGAGCCGGCTGTTCGGGGCGAACGGTCTGCGCACCGGCCCGGACGGCCGCGTCTATATCGCCCAGGTGACGGGCAGCCAGATCAGCGCGCTGGATGTCGCGACCGGCCGGCTCGACACGATCTGCGGCAAGGGCGGCGACATCGTCGCACCCGACGACGTGGCGTTCGACCCGGACGGCAATCTCTACGCCACCGAGGTCATGGACGGCCGCGTGAGCGTGCGCGACGTCACCGGCCGCACCCGGGTGCTGCGCGACGACGTCCCGTCGGCCAACGGCATCACCTTTCACCGGGGCCGGCTGTTCATCGGGGAGTGCCGCGACGGCGGGCGGCTGCTCGAACTCGACCCGGGCGGCGGCGAGCCGCGGGTGCTGCTGGAACACGCGCCGTCACCGAACGCCATGGAGGTGGGCCCCGACGGACTGCTGTACTTCCCGTTGATGGGCGCCAACGAGATCTGGCGCGTCGATCTCGATGGCGGCGAGCCCGAGCGGGTCGCGGGGGACCTCGGCGTCCCCGACGCGGTGAAGTTCGATTCGGCCGGTTGCATCGTGTCGACCCAGGTGCACAGCGGGCAGGTGCTGCGCATCGACCCGCGCAGCGGCGAGCGCACCGTGTTGGCCACCCTGAGCCCCGGGCTGGACAACCTGACCTTCGTGGGCGACCGGCTGTTCGTCTCCAATTTCACCGGCGAGATCACCGAAGTGCTGTGCGGGGGCGAGGTGCGGACCGCCCTGCCGGGGGGCTTGAACTGGCCGCTGGACCTCGCGGTGGGGGCGGACGGCCGGCTGTACGTCGCGGACGGGACCTACTTCTACGTCATGGAACCCGGTCGCGAACTGCGCACGGCCGGCATGCTGTTCAGTCCGGGATATCCCGGCTTCCTGCGCGGGGTGGCGAGCCTGGGTCCCGGCGAGTTCGTGGTCACCACCTCCAACGGCCAGGTCGCCCGGTACCGGCCCGGAACCGGCGAAAGCGAGGTCCTGGCAGACGGTTTCGACCAGCTCTATGGGGTGGCGGTCACACCGGGCGGCGGGGTCGTGGCCACCGAACTGGGTGCGGGACGGGTGTTGTCCATCCGGTCGGGCCATACCGCGGTCCTCGCGTCCGGACTGCACGATCCCGTCGGCGTGGCGATCGCCCCCGACGGGGCATGCCTGGTCGTCGAGGCCGGCGGTGGCCGAGTGGTCAAGTTGGACGGCACCGGCACCGTTCTGGACGGCTTGCACCGGCCGCAGGGTATCGCCACACTCGGCGGGGAGTTGTACGTCGTCGACGCCGGCGCCCGGGAAGTCATCGCCCTCGATCTGAGCACCGGGTGCCGGCGCACCATCGCCTCGGACCTCCCCGTGGGCGCGCCGCCCGGCGTGACCCCCAAGCCCCTGCTCGGCATGGCGCCGTTCTCCGGCCCGCAGGGACCGTTCGCCGGCATCGCCGCCGGGCCCGATGGCACGCTCTACGTCTCGGCCGACGCCGACGGCAGCGTGCTGGCACTGCGCCGGGAAACGTGACGACCATGTCCGAACCCAGGGTCACCCACCCGCCGGCAGACCACCGCTACCTTCAGGTCGCGCGCGCCCTGCGCAAGGAAATCGTGGACGGCGTGTATCCGGTGGGGTCGCAGTTGCCGACCGAGCACGAGCTGTGCGAGCGGTTCGCGGTGAGCCGCTACACGATCCGGGAGGCGCTGCGGCGGCTGCGCGAGGACAACCTGGTGTCGTCGCGGCCACGCACCGGAACACTCGTCGTGCCCCGGCCCGCCGCGGATTCCTATGTCCAGCACGTCATGTCGATCAACGACCTGCTGGAGTTCGCCACCGATACCCGGCTGGCGATCGAATCCGTCACCATGGTCTCGATCGACGAGGAGCTGGCCGGCCGCACGGGACTGACGCCCCGCGAGCAGTGGCTGACCGTCCGCGGTTCCCGGCGCGCACCGGGCAGCCAGCCCCCCGAGGCCGCCCTGTGCCGGACCGAGTACTTCATCAACCGCGCGTTCGCCGGGGTCGGCAGGCTGTTGCAGCGCCACGAGGGACCCATCTTCCCGTTGATCGAGGACCTCTTCGGCGTGAGCATCGTTGAAGTCCGTCAGCAGATCGCCGCGGTGCCGATCCCCCTGCCGCTGGCGGACGGCCTGGGCGTCTTGCCCGAGTCCCCGGGATTGGAAGTGCAACGCACCTACACGACGTCGGACGGGCAGGTCGCCCAGGTCACCATCAACACCCACCCCGCGTCCCGCTTCCGTCACTCGATGACGATGCGGCGGGTTCGTGGCTAAGCTGCCGCAATGCGCAGGCTGATCGGCGGGCGGGAGGTTCGCTGGGACGACCGACGGGCCGCCGAGGCCTACGCGCGCGGATGGTGGGTGCGCGGCACGCTGGCCGACTCGCTGCGCGAGGCCGCACAGTCCACCCCCGACCGCGTGGCCCTGGTGGACGGCGACCGGCGGGTGGACTGCCGAGCCCTGTGGCAGCAGGCGACGACGCTGGCCCACGCGCTGCAGGCCCGGTTTCCGCCCGGCGGCGTGGTGTCGTTCATGCTGCCCAACTGGCACGAGGCCGCGGTGATCTACCTGGGCGCGACGCTGGCCGGAATGGTCGCCAACCCAATCCTCCCGTCGATGCGCGACCGCGAGCTCCGCTTCATTCTCGCCGACGCCGACGCCCGCATCGTCTTCGTGCCAGCGCATTTCGGCAACCACGACTACGGCGCGATGCTGCAACGGGTCACCGCGCAACTGGATTCCCCGCCCGAGGTCGTGGTGGTGCGCGGCGACGCCGCCGAAGGCCACACCGCGTTGGCGTCTCTGCTCTCGGAACGGGCGACTCCCGCGCCGCTGCCCGCCCTCGATCCTGACGCCGTGCGCATGGTCCTCTACACCTCGGGAACGACGGGACGCCCGAAAGGCGTTCTGCACAGCCATAATTCGATTCACGCGTTGATCCGTCAGATCCGGGACCACTGGCTCGTCGAGCCGGGCGACGCGTTCCTGGTCGCGTCGCCGATCGCGCACATCGGCGGCTCCATCTACGCGTTCGAGTGCCCGCTGCTGCTGGGCACCACCGCCGTGCTGATGGACCGGTGGAACGGCGACGAGGCGGTACAACTCATGCGGGCGCAGCGGTGCACGCACATGGCCGGCGCGACCCCCTTCCTCGAACAGCTGCTGGCCGCCGCCCAACGCGCCGGGACGCGGCTGCCCGACCTGAAGTTCTTCGTCTGCGGCGGTGCGTCGGTGGCCCCGTCGCTGATCCGCAGGGCCGCAGCCTATTTCGAGTCGGCGGTCGTCACCCGCGTGTACGGCTCCACCGAAGTCCCCGTCACCACGGTCGGGTCGCCGGGGCGCCCCGACCACGCCGCCGACACCGACGGGCGTGTCGGGCTGGCCGACGTCAAGCTCGTGGCCGGCGAGGTCCGCGCCCGGGGGCCGCAGATGCTCGTCGGCTACCAGCGCACAGCCGACGAGAGCGAATCTTTCGACGCGCAAGGCTACTTCCGCACCGGGGACTTGGCGCGCTGGGTCGACGACGACTACCTCGTGGTCACCGGCCGCGCCAAGGACATCATCATCCGCAACGGTGAGAACATCTCCCCCAAGGAGGTCGAGGACGTGCTCGGCAGTCACCCGGACATCGCCGAGGTCGCGGTCGTCGGGGTGCCCGACGACCGCACGGGCGAGCGCGCCTGCGCCGTGGTGGTGCCGAGGGCGCTGCCCGGACCGGACGTCGCGAGCCTGCGCAGCTTCCTGGCCGATTCCGGCGTTGCCCGGTTCAAAGCGCCGGAGCAGGTGGTCATTTGGGACGTGCTGCCCAAGAATGACGCGGGGAAGATCTTGAAGCACCAGATCAAGGCGGCGCTGATGGAGGCGGACCGGTGAGATGCAGGTAGCGATCGTAACCGGGGCAAGCGGCGGGATCGGTTCCGGCTGCGTGGCGAAGCTCGCCGGGATGGGGATGGCGGTGCTGGCGACGGGACGCGACGAGGCAAAGCTCGCCGAATTGGCCCGCCGCATCGGGGATTCCGACCGGGCGGCCACGCTCGCGGTCGACCTCACCGACGACGACGCGCCCCGGCGCATCGTGGACCTCGCGGTCACCCGCTGGGACCACGTCGACTTCCTGGTCAACATCGCCGGGGTCGGCAGCCCCAAGCCGGTCCACGAGACCGACGACGAATCCCTGGACCATTTCCTGGGCCTGATGCTGCGGGCGCCGTTCCGACTGATCCGCGAGACGCTGCCGCACCTGCGGCCGGGTTCGGCGATCATCAACGTCACCTCCACATTCGCTGTCGTCGGCGGCATGCGCGGTGGCGCGTATTCGGCGGCCAAGGGCGGCCTCACGGCGCTCACGACCCACATCGCCTGCCAGTACGGGTCGCAGGGGATTCGCTGCAATGCGGTGGCCCCCGGGGTGATTCAGACGCCGATGACCGCACACCGACTGGAGGACGAGCGGTTCCGCAGGACCAACACCGAGATGACCCCGCACCAGCGGCTGGGCACGGTCGAGGACGTCGCGAGCACCGTCGCGTTCCTGTGCTCGCCGGGCGGGGCGTTCATCAACGGCCAGACGATCGTCGTCGACGGGGGCTGGAGCGCGACCAAGTACCTCTCGGAGCGGGCCCTTTCGTCGGAGTGGAAGCCCGGCTGACCGAATCGGCTCAGCCGTCCTCGAAGTGGCGCCGGATGCCCGCCAGCATCGCGGCGTGTGCCTTGACCGCTTCGCGTGCCGTCACCGCGAGCAGGGGCCGCGGCGCCGAGATCCGGATGCGCTCGGTGACGCGGGTCCCGCCGGCGACCGGATCGAAACTGACCGTTCCGCGCAGGCGCACGCCCGGGGACTGGTCGGCCTCGGTGCGCACGTCACCGCGATCGGGCACGTGCAACCGGGCGTGGTAGGTCATCCGCATGGTCAACGGCCCCAATGGAATCCGGTCCGTCACTCGGTAGCTCTGGGAGTAGCCGTCCGCGGTGTCGTCGCGGGACAGCGCCTCGACGGAGACGATCAGCGGGTGGACCAACCCGAGGTTGTCCAGGTCCACATAGAATTCGCGCACCCGGTCGGGCGGGGCGGGCACCTCCTCACTCACCACGAGCTCGGCCCGGGCGACCCACCAGCTCACAGGGAGAACTCCGCGGCCAGCTGGGCCGTGCGCCACCAGATCAGCACGGCGAACAGCGCCAGGGCGGCGATCGTCGCCACCGCCTGCACCGCGCTCCGGCGCTCCCTCGGCGGGTAGACGTAGGCCGCGCCGACCAGGCTGCCCGTCACCAGGCCGCCCACGTGCCCCTGCCAGCTGATCTGCTGAGAGCTGATCGCCGGGGCGACGAACGTGAAGACCAGGTTGATCACGATGACCGCCACCACCCAGCGGACGTCGAGGGTGAGCCGCTTCCCCACCACGAAGGTGGCACCGAAGAGGCCGAAGATCGCGCCCGAGGCGCCCGCCGTCGCCGTGTCGAGCGGCGACAGCAGGTAGACCAGCACCGAACCGCCCAGCCCGCTCAACGCGTAGAGCGCGCCGAATCGCAGCCGCCCGAGCCACATCTCGAGCGGCGGCCCCACCACGTACAGCGCCCACATGTTGAACAGCAGATGCGTCGCCCCGTAATGCAGGAACGCGGAGGTCACCAGCCGGTAGTACTGGCCGTCGGCGACGCCGGGCGGCCACAAGGTGAGGTCTCTTTCCAGGTTGCCCGAGGCCATCTGGACGACGAACGCCAGCACGTTGATCGCGATCAGCGCGTAGGTGAGCACCGGCGCGGCCGACCACTGCCGCCCGCCGAAATGCGTCCGCGGCTGGCGGACGGTCCGGCCCCCGGCCGCGACGCACTCCACACACTGGTAGCCCACGGCGGCGTCGCGCATGCAATCCGCGCAGATGTACCGTCCGCACCGGTTACAGCGGACGTAGGTCTGGCGCCCCGGATGCCGGTAGCAGGTCGGCGCCTCGGCCGGCGACTGCGGTGCGCTGGCTTGGCTCATCGGCTCATTCTTGCGTGTTCCCCCGTCCACGGCGTTGCCTTAGCGTGTTTGTGGTGACCGGCGTGGTCGAGCGCTACCTCGAATGCCTGGCCGCCCACGACTGGGACGGCCTGGCGGCGACGATCGCCGACGACGGCCTGACGCGGGAGGGGCCCTTCTGTGACGTCGTCGAGGGCAAGGCGCATTACGTCGCTTATCTGCGCAAGGTGCTGACCAACCTCGACGGCCACCGGCTGCGGCTGCAGCGCGTCTCGCACGTGAACGACCGCCTGTCGTTCGTCGAGCTGACCGAGGCTTTCGAGATCGACGGCGCGCCCGCCCAGTGGCCGGAATGCATCCTGTTCGAGCGGAACGACGCCGGGTTGATCTGTCGAATCAGCGTGTTTTTCAAGCAGGCCGCTACGCCCGGAACGTATTCCGCGCCCCGGTGAATTGACCTACTGTGGCTCGGGTGGAGTCACACGGAAGCTCAGAATTGGTGCCCGTCGAAAACCTGCATTCGGGTGATCCGATCACCGATGTGAACGGCGGCGGCCAGCGCTACATCGTTCTCGAGACGAAGACCGTCGGCGACGGTTGCGTGGTCCTAGAACTCGAGACCCGGGTGGACCATCAGTTGCAGGTCATCGAGAAATCGTTCCCGGTCGGCTACCAGGTCGGCAGGGCGGATCACCACGTCCTCTAAACGAGCGCGTCCTCTAAACGAGCGCGTCCTCTAGGCGAGCGCGTCCTCTAAACGAGCGCGTCCTGTAAACAAGCCGAACTCGGTACGGCCCGCCTCACTTCGCGCGCGGCGGACGTGGATCGTTGGGGTTGCCGGGGAGGGGATCACCGAACCACCGGGAGGGGGAGCGCTCGCCGTAGGTGTCGTGCCATTCCCACCATTCATACGGCGCCGTTTGCGGGTAACCCTCGGGTGAGTCCTCCCAATTCTCCTGCCGCCCAAGGGCGGTGATGTCCAGGAAGCTCCAGGTGGTGCCCAGCGCCTCGTCCCCGCGGTTGTTGACGAAATAGGTGCGGAACACCCGGTCACCGTCGCGGATGAACGCGTTTGTGCCGTGCCATTCGTCGACGCCGAAGTCGGAATCGAAGCCGTCGGTGATGGTGTACCAGGGCATCCGCCAACCCATCCGCGCCTTGAGGCGCCGAACGTCCCGCTGCGGGGCCCGCGAGGCGAACACCAGCGTGGTGTCGCGCGCGTTCAGGTGGGCCAGGTGGCCGACGTGGTCGGCCATCATCGAACAGCCGCGGCAGCCGTGCTCGGGCCACCCGTGCACGCCCGGCTCGAAGAAGGCCCGGTAGACGATCAGTTGCCGTCGTCCCTGGAACAAGTCCAGCAGACCGGCCCGGCCCTCCGGACCGTCGAACTCGTAGCTCCCGGCCACCTCGAGCCACGGCATCCGGCGGCGCTCGGCCGCCAGCGCGTCGCGGGCCCGGGTCAGCTCCTTCTCCTTGGCGAGCAGTCGTTCGCGCGCGGCGTCCCAGTCGCGGGCCGAGACGATCGGGGGTGTCTTCATCATCATGTTGCGCACCTCTGCACTCGGGGCACTCAGGCGAGCGGGGACAGGCCCGCGGCGGTCAGGAGATAGGCGTCGGAGTCGCCGGCGTCGCCCCCGGCGATCTCGAGCACCGACCGGGCGGCCTGCTCGGCGCTGAGCGTGGGGCCGGAAGACCGCACGAACGTGCCGACGTCGACGCCCTGGCGTTCGGCGTAGGCGGCGACGGCCTTCGCGCCGAGGTCGGTGGCCGGCGTCAGCCGCGGCAGGACGGACACGAACCGAATGCCGAGTCCGGCCCGCTGCGATTCGATGGCGGCATAGCCGGTGATGAACCGGACCGCCGCCTTGGCGCCGGCGTAGCCGCCGCTGAGCGGCGAACCGTTGAGCGCGGCGCCGCTGGACAGCACGATCACCGTGCTTCCCGGGGACAGCGGGCGTCGCAGCGCGGCCCGGATCCAGTGGAACGCCTGCGCGACGTCCACGTTCCAGTTCTCGCTGAAGCTCTCCCACGTCTGATCCTGCAGCGGGCTCATCCGGGGCGCGGCCCCGGCGCACAGCACCAGCGTGCGTGGCCGGTGTTCGGCGATGAGCCGGTCGGCGGCCGCGGGGTCGGCGGCGTCGGCGACGACCGCGGTGAAGCCCGCGCCGATCTCGTCGTGCACGGCCTCCAGGCCCGATCGGGTGCGGGCGACCCCGACCACCCGGGAGCCGGCCGCCGACAAGGCGGTGGCGACGGCGCGGCCGAATCCGCGGCTCGCCCCCGTCACGATCGCGGTGGTGCCGACGAGCCCGTCGGCGCGGGTGTGCACTGCCTGGTTCATGGTCGTTCTCGCTTCCTGCCGTTTGCGCGCCGGCAGTGGCCGGCCTTCGGTTATTGAGATTCGGCGCGGCGGCCGAATTCATCGCTCGCCGACCGATGAATTCGAGCGGCCGGTTGTCTCTGTATTCGAGTAGCGTCCGAGCGATAGGAGAGGACCGTGCCGGCTCAAGAGGACTTCACCGGGCAGGCGGCGCCGTTTCGTGCCGAGCTGATCGCGCACTGCTACCGCATGCTCGGCTCCGTGCACGACGCCGAGGATCTGGTCCAGGAGACCTACCTGCGCGGGTGGCGCGCTTACCCGGCGTTCGAGGAGAGAGCGGCGCTGCGCACCTGGCTGTACCGGATCGCGACCACCGCCTGCCTGCGGGCGCTGGAGAGCCGCGCCCGCCGCGTGCTGCCGGCCGGGCTGGGTGAGGGCTCGGTCGACCCGAACGCGAGCCTCGACGGGCACCCCGGAAGCTTCGAGTGGCTGGAGCCGATCCCCGACACCCTGACGCCGGAGCACGCGGTCACCGCGAGGCAGAGCGTGCGCCTGGCGGTGATGACCGCCCTGCAGGAACTGCCGGCGCGTCAGCGGGCGGTGCTGATCCTGCGCGATGTGGTGCAGTTCAGCGCGGCCGAGGTCGCCGAGCTCCTGGAAACCACACCGGCCGCGGTCAACAGCTCCCTGCAGCGGGCGCGGGCCCGCCTCGCCGAGGTGTCACCCAGCGAGGACGGCCTCGCCGAGCCCGACGACGCCGCACAGCGCGAGCTGCTCGACCGGTATTGCGCGGCATTCGAGAACGCGGACGTGGCGGCGCTGACCGAGCTGCTGCAGTCCGACGTCAAACTCGAAATGCCGCCCGTGCCCGTGTGGTTCGCCGGACGCGACGCGGTGCTGCGATTCCTTGCCGCGCGGGCTCTGACGAATGCGGGCGATCTCGCCATGCTGCCGACCGCGGCCAACGGGCAACCCGCCGCCGCCGAATACCGGCGCGCCGCCGACGGTGTGCTGCGCGCGCATTCCATCCACGTGCTGACCAGGGGCGCGACCGGGATCGCGACGCTCACCGTGTTCCTGGACGCCGGCCTGTTCAGCGCGTTTAGCCTGCCGCCCACCCGGTAAACTCTCCGGCAGGCAGCGACGACGCCTTGCCGCCGGGAATTGCAGGCCCGCCACGGTCATCGGGGTCGTCACACGGCCCGTCTGCTTGTTCATGTGGACAGTTCTCCAGCGCGCCAGGATTATTGGCCGCGGTAGGCGTATTCGAAGGGTGACCGAGTGAGAATTCCGGGCGTGACCGGCGTCGTTGCGGGCGTGACCGGCGGGGCCGCGCTGCTGGTGCGGGCCGGGCTGTCGACCGCTGCCGGGGCCGCGGGCGCGCTGCAGGAGTTGGCCAGCCCGGTGGTGGAACTCGCCGGCCCGGTGGTGCAGTCGGTGGCTCAGACGACCGGCCGGGCGATCGGCGCGGGCGACGCCGCCGGCGGCGTGCCCGGTGGCGTCACCCCACCCGTGCGGTGGCAGAGCGGACGCCGGGTACACCTCGACCTCGATCCCCTGCTGCCGTTCCCCGGTTGGCACGAGCATGCACCCGCGGTGGAGGAACCGGTCCGCCGCATCCCGGGAGTCGCCGCAGCCCACGTCGAGGGCGCGCTCGGCCGCCTCGTCATCGAACTCGAAAGCGACACCGGCAACGCCGCCGTCCTCGACGAGGTGCGGGAGACCGTGTGCCAGGTCGCCGCGGACCTCACCCTGGTGGCCCCGAGGTCGGCCACCCGGACCGCACCGTTCGCCGACCCGGGCAACCCGCTGGCGATCCTGGTGCCGGCCACGGCGGCGGCCATGGACGTCATGGCCCTCGGGGCGTCGGTGACCGGTTGGGTGGGCCGGCTGCCGGTCGCGCCGCGCAGCGCCCGCGCCGCCGCGGCGCTGCTCAACCACCAACCGCGGATCGTCGCGGTACTGGAATCCCGGCTGGGCCGCGTCGGCACCGACATCGCGCTGAGCGCTTCGGCGGCGGTGGCCAACGGGCTCACGCAGGCGATCGGAACGCCCCTCATCGACCTGGCGCAACGCAGCCTGCAGGTCTCCGAGGCGGCGGCTCACCGGCAACGATGGCGCGCGCGGGAGCCGGAACTGGCCTCGCCGCAGCGGCCGCAGGCTCCGGTGGTGCCGGTGATCTCCTTCGCGGGCCCCAAATCGCAAGCACCGCGCCACAACTCGGCGGCCGCGTCCGCGGGCGAGGCGTCGCATGTGGTGGTCGGCGGCGCCATCGACGCCGCCATCGACACGGCGAAGGGCTCGATGGCGGGCCCCATCGAGGAGTACGCCGACCAGGCCGCCAACGCGTCGCTGGTTGCCGCGGCGGGCGCGCTACTGGCCGGCGGCGGCACCGAGGACGCGGCCGGGGCGCTGTTGGCCGGTGTGCCGCGCGCGGCGCACGTGGGCCGGCAGACCTTCGCCGCCGTGCTGGGCCGTGGCCTCGCCAACTCCGGGCAACTGATCCTCGACCCGGGTGCCCTGCGCCGACTGGACCGGGTGAAGGTGATCGTCATCGACGGGGCGGCGCTGCGCGGCGACAACCGGGCCGTCCTGCAGGCGCGGGGCGACGTTCCCGGCTGGGACGAGGACCGGGTCTACGAGGTCGCCGACGCCCTCCTGCACGGCGAGGAGGCCCCGGAGCCCGACCCCGACGAGCTACCGGCCACCGGCGCGCGACTGCGCTGGATACGCGCCCAGGGCCCGTCGGCGGCGCCCGCCCAGGGGCTCGAACACGCCGATCTCGTCGTCGACGGCGAACGCGTCGGCAGCGTCGACGTGGGCTGGGAGGTCGACCCGTTCGCGATCCCGCTGCTGCAGACCGCGCACCGCACCGGGGCCAGGGTGGTGCTGCGCCACGTCGCCGGCACAGAGGACCTGACTGCCAGCGTCGGCGTGAGCCACCCGGCGGGCACGCCGTTGTTGACGTTGGTGCGCGACCTGAGGACCGACCGCGGGCCCGTGCTGCTGATCACCGCGGTGCACCGGGACTTCGCGTCGACCGACACGCTGGCGGCCCTGGCGATCGCCGACGTCGGCGTCGCCCTGGACGACCCGCAGGCCGCGACGCCGTGGGCCGCGGACATCATCACCGGCACCGACCTGGCCGCCGCGGTGCGGATCATCTCGGCGCTTCCGGTGGCCCGCGAGGCCACGGAATCGGCGGTGCGCCTCGCCAAGGGCGGCAGCACCCTGGCCGGGCTGCTGCTGGTCACCGGCGATCCGCGCACCGCCAACCCGTTCGCCGTGCAGCGCTGGCTCAACCCCGTCAATGCGGCCGCCGCCGCGGCGTTGCTGCAGGGCAGTTTCGCGGCCACCCGTGTGCTGCGGCTGCCGGACCCTACGCCGCAGCCGCTGACCGCGTGGCACGCCCTGGACCCCGAGATCGTCTACTCGCGGCTGGCCAGCCGCACCCGGCCCCTGGCCGTGGAACCCGGCACCGCGCCGTGGCGCCAGCTTCTCGACGACGTGTCGTACAGCCCGCTCGTCGCGCCGCTGCGCGGGCCGGCGAGCCGCGTGGTGCGGCTGCTGGCCGCGACGCGGGCCGAGCTCGCCGACCCGCTCACGCCCATCCTGGCGGTGGGAGCGGCGGCGTCGGCGATCACCGGGAGCACGGTGGACGCGCTGCTGGTCGGGGGCGTCATGACCGCGAACGCGCTGGCGGGCGGGGCGCAACGGTTGCGGGCCGAGGCGGCCATCGCCGAGCTGTTCGCCGAGCAGGACCAGCACGCCCGCCGGGTCGTCCTCCCCACGGTCGCGACGGCGCGCCGCCGGCTCGAAGCCGCGCGCACCACCGAACGCACGGTCACGGTGAACGCGAAATCGCTGCGCCCCGGCGACATCATCGACCTGGCCGCGCCCGAGGTGGTGCCGGCCGACGCCCGCCTGCTGGTGGCCGAGGACCTCGAGGTGGACGAATCCCTGCTGACCGGCGAGTCCTTGCCGGTGGACAAGCAGGTGGATCCCGTGGCCGTCGGGGATTCCGACCGCGCCAGCATGCTGTTCGAGGGCAGCACGATCATCGCCGGCCACGCCCGCGCGATCGTGGTGGCCACGGGCGCCGGGACGGCCGCCCGCCGGGCGATGTCGGCGATCGCCGACGTGGAGTCGGCGGCGGGCGTCCAGGGCCGGCTGCGGGAGCTGACCGGCAAGGTGCTGCCCCTGACGCTCGCCGGCGGCGCAACGGTGACGGGCCTGGCCCTGGCGCACCGGGCGTCACTGCGGCAAGCGGTCTCCGACGGCGTCGCCATCGCGGTGGCCGCCGTCCCCGAGGGCCTGCCGCTGGTGGCCACCCTCGCCCAGCTCGCCGCGGCCCAGCGCCTGTCGCGGCGGGGCGCGCTCGTCCGCACGCCGCGCGCCGTCGAGGCCCTCGGCCGAGTCGAGACCGTGTGCTTCGACAAGACGGGCACCCTCACCGAGAACCGGTTGCGCGTGGTGTCCAGCGTGCCGCACGGGACCGGCCCCGAGGAACCGTTCCCGGACTTGAACGACCCGCGCGCTGCCGCCGTACTGATCGCCGCCGCCCGCAGCAGCACCCAGCCGCACAACGGCGGAGGACACGCGCACGCGACCGACGAGGCGATCCTCACCGGAGCCAATTCCCTTGACGGGCACGGTCTTTCGGACTGGACGGTGCTCGCCGAGGTGCCGTTCGAGTCCAGCCGGGGCTACTCCGCCGCGGTCGGCGCCGTCACCGGTGACGGCGGCCCGCTGCTGGTGCTCAAAGGCGCCCCGGAGGAGATCCTGCCGCGCTGCCGGTTCGCCGACGACGACGTCGACCCCCACGGCGCGGGGGAGTCGCTGGTGCTGCGCCTCGCCGAGCGCGGCCTGCGCGTACTGGCGGTGGCGCAACGCCACTGGGACGGCCCGACCGGCGAAGACGACACCGACGCCGACGCCGTCGACGCCGCCGCGCACGACCTCGAGCTGATCGGCTACGTCGGCCTGGCGGACACCGCGCGCGCTTCGGCGCGGCCGCTGATCGAGACGCTGGTGGAGGCCGATCGCCGGGTGGTGCTGATCACCGGCGATCACCCGGTCACCGCGCGCGCCATCGCGAGCCAGCTCGGCCTGCCGTCGAACGCGCGGGAGATCAGCGGCGCCGAGCTCTCCGCCCTCGGCGAGGAAGACCGCGCCAGGGTCGCCGCCGAGGTCCAGGTGTTCGCCCGCGTCAGCCCGGAGCAGAAGGTCCAGATCGTCGCGGCGCTGCAGGCCAGTGGGCAGGCGGTCGCGATGGTCGGTGACGGCGCGAACGACGCCGCCGCGATCCGGATGGCCGACGTCGGCATCGGGGTGAGCGGCCGCGGCTCGTCGGCCGCGCGGGGCGCCGCCGACATCGTCCTGACCGACAACGATCTGGGCGTGCTGCTCGACGCGCTGGTCGAAGGCCGCGGGATGTGGGGCGGCGTCCGGGACGCGGTGAGCATCCTGGTCGGCGGCAACGTCGGCGAGGTGCTCTTCACGATCATCGGCACGGCCCTGGGCACCGGGCGGGCCCCGGTGGGAACCCGTCAGCTGCTGCTGGTGAACCTGCTCACCGACATGTTCCCCGCCCTCGCGGTCGCCGTCACGCCGCAATACGCGCGGCCGGAGGAATCCGAGGACGGGGTCGACCGCGACGCCGAGGAGCTCCAGCGCGCCTTCCAGCTGGCGACGCTGTCCGGGCCGTCGCCCTCGCTCGACGCGCCGCTGATGCGCCAGATCGTCACCCGGGGCGCCGTCACGGCCGCCGGGGCGACGGCGGCCTGGGCCATCGGCCGCTGGACGCCGGGCACCGAACGCCGCACCTCCACCATGGGTTTGACAGCGCTGGTGACGACGCAGCTCGCGCAGACCCTGCTCACCCGCCGGCACAGCCCGCTGGTCCTCGGCACCGCGCTGGGCAGCGCCGGCGTCCTGGTAGCCATCGTCCAGACTCCCGGCGTCAGCCACTTCTTCGGCTGCACTCCGCTGGGGCCGGTCGCCTGGAGCGGGGTCATCGGCGCGACCGCCGGCGCCACCGCGATCTCGGTGCTCGCCCCCAACTGGCTGAACAAGCGGGTGGCCGCCCTGGAACCCAAACAGGACTGACGGTTAGCTGTCGTGACCTGACACGTTGTTGTCAGGCAGCGAGTCGGCTGATCGGTGGTTGTCCGCCGAGGGCGGAGTGGCCTCGTCGAGTGTTGTAGTGGCGAAGGAATTGGTCAAGGCCGCGTCTGCGCAGGGTGTTGTTGGTCCAGGGGCGGGCGTAGGCCCATTCGTTGAGCAGGGTGCGGTTGAAACGTTCTGCTTTGCCGTTGGTCCAGGGACAGCCGGGTTGGGTGAATCGGCGTTTGAGTTGCCAGGCCGAACAAACCCAGCCCCAGTCGGTGCCGCGTCGGTAGACCAATGCGTTGTCGGTCAGTAGCCGACGCACGCGCACGCCGTGGGCGGTGAACCAGGCCAGTGCCCGGTGGAGAAACCCAGCGCACGTCGGGTCCTTCTCATCGGGGAGCACTTCGCTGTAGGCCAGCCGGGTGTAGTCATCGATGGCAGTGTGGACGTAGTCGTAGCCGATCTTGGTCTTCTTGTGCCGGTGGGCTACTGAGACCGCGGCGTGGCGGCCGTGCAGCCGCCACCCACCACCGGGGGGGATGCGGCCGAGCTTTTTGACGTCGACATGAACCATGGCCCCCGGCGTGGGGTGTTCGTAGCGGTTGGGGCTGCGTCGAGAGCAGCGCACCGCCTCGCCGGTGATCGGGTCGATCGCACTCAGATGCGGCATCTGGTGGCGCGCCAGGATCCGCCCAACCGTCGAAGGAGTCAGACCGAGTTCGGCGGCCAGCACCACAGCGCCGCGCTTACGGCGTCGGCGGGCGGCGAGCACCTTCTGCTCGACCTGATAGCTCGTGCGGTTGGGCATCCGGATCGGCCGTGACGAACGGTCGGCCAACGCAGGATTGCCGCCCTGGGCATATCGGCGCAGCCACTTGTACACCGTTGCCCGCGAAATCCCCAGTTGCTCAGCCACACGCGCGGCCGGCCACCCAGCGGCGACACGCTCAACGATCAACCGACGAGCGAACACATTGGTACGGGCGTTAGCGTGAGACACAAGGACCTCCTACGGGTGAATGCCAGACACATCCACTCCGTCAGGAGGTCCTCCCACTTTCAAGCAGGCACGCCGTTAACAACCTCCCGGGTCACGACAGTTAGCCCGACAGCTCCCGGCGCAGCACCTTGCCCGCGGGATTGCGCGGAATGCTGCCGACGATGTTGACGTCTCGCGGCTGCTCGAAGCGAGACACTCTGTCCTTCAGGTACTCGCGCAGCGCCTGCGCGTCGACGCGGCTGCCGCGCCGTGGCACCACGAACGCCGCCAGGCGGTGACCGAACCGCTCGTCGGGGACGCCGATGACGGCGCTGTCGGCGACGTCGGGGTGTTCGGCGAGGGCATTCTCCACCGCGCGGGGGTAGACGTTCTCCCCGCCGGAGATGATCATGTCGTCCTCCCGGCCGACGATGAACAACCGGCCCGCGTTGTCGAGGTAGCCCATGTCGCCGGTGCTGGTCATTCCGTCGATCACGGCCTTGGGCTTTTCAGTGCCCTTTTCCGCGCCCGGGCCGCCCGTGTAACCCTCGCTCGCCAGGTCGCCGCCGACGAAGATGCGCCCGGTGACGCGGGGGCCGACGCGACGGCCGTTCTTGTCGTAGATGCGCACCGGGCAGCCGGCGACGGGCTTGCCGACGGTTTCCGGGGCGTCCCGCAGGTCGGCGGGAGTCGCCAGCGCCCCGATGCCGACCTCTGTGGAGCCGTAGCCGTTGTAGAGCACGTCGCCGTAGGCGTCCATGAATCGCTGCCCGAGGGTCGGGTCGAGGCGGTCCCCGCTGGACAGCACCACCCTCAGGTAGGGCACCGGGTTGCGCGCCCGCACCCGCTCCGGCAGGTCAAGGATCCGCGCGAGCACGATCGGCACCGCGGTGAACGCATCGGCGCGGTGCAGCGACGCCTGGGCGAGCGCCGTCTCGGCGTCGAAATGGGCCTGGGTGAGCACGGTGCCGCCCAGCGCCACCGTCAGCATCAGCATGCCCAGCCCGAGCCCGTGGAACATCGGCATCGCCACCGAGACCCGCGGGCCGGTTCGCAACCGGGTTCGGTCCAGGATGGTCACCCAGACGCCCACCGCCGACCGTAGCCGGGGCGTGCGGGGGACCCCCTTGGGCCGTCCGGTGGTGCCCGAGGTGAGCAGGATGATCCGGCCCGGCGCCGCGACCCGTGGTCGGGGCTGGCCCCCGCGCACGGTCACCGCCTCCGGGTCGATCAGCGTGACCGGACCGACGGTTGTCCCGGCGGCCGCCACCCGCTCGGCGAACTCGTGGTCGGCGACCATCGCGGCGATCCCGTGCGCGTCCAGCGCGGCGGCGAGCGCGTCGCTGCGGAAGTCGGTGTTGATCAGGACGACGTCGGCGCCGACCAGCGCCACGGCGAAGACGGCCGCGAGGAAGCCGCGGCCGTTGCGGCACATGACGCCGACCGCCCGGCCCGGTCCGACGCCCTCCCTGGACAGCTCGCACGCCAGGGCTTCGGTCTCTCGCTGCAGCTCGCGGTAGGTGAGGACGCCGTCGTCGTCGGCGATGGCGGCCCGGTTCGGCCACCGCGCCGCCGTGATTGCCAGCAGCGTGTAGGGGTTCGTGCCGCCGCGGCGCGCCTCACGCAGGAGCCTGAGTCCCGCCAACGGTGACGGCGGGCTCGCCAGGCCGGAACGCAGCAGCGCCCGGGCCGCGGTACCGATCACGCCGTCGGACGTCATCGGACGCCCCCTCGGTCAACGGATTCGGCGAAGAACCGCCGGTACCACAGCCGTGCCGCCCGATCGGCGGGTCCCGCGAGCAGCGCCGAAGCCAACTCGGCCGGCCACACCCACGGCGGTTCGTTGGTGCGGGGCCGCTCGATGACGGCCTTCGCGATCGCGTCGGCGGCCCCGTCGGGCGACAGGCACGGAAGGCGGGTCAGGACGGGCGTGGGTTCGATCATCCGGGTCCGGACCAGCGCGAAGTACACCGTGGTGACGTCCACGCCGTCGGCGTGCAGCTCCGGCGCCACGCTGCGCAGCCAGCGGTCGAAAGCCCCCTTGGACGCCTGGTAGGCGCCCCATTGCGGGCCCGGCACGACGCGCACGCCGACGCTCGACACGTTGACGATGTGCCCGCTGCCCCTCTCCCGCATCGCCGGCAGCAGCCCGAGCAGCAGCCAGATCGGCCCCAGGTAGTTGATGTCGATGGTCCGCCGGAAGTCGTGCGGCCGGTCGTACTGCCGGTGCAGCGAGCGGCGCAACGACTTCCCGGCGTTGCTCACGACGACGTCGACCGCCCCGTGGGCGTCGGCGATCCGCCGGGTCAGTGTCCCAATTGCGGCCTCGTCGGCGAGGTCGGTCGGGTAGGCGAGGGCGTGGCCCCCGCCCGCGTTGATCGACGCGGCAAGGTCCTCGAGCCGTTCGGCCGACCGGGCGACGGCGAGCACCGTGGCACCGCAACCGGCCATGCGGCGCGCGGTCGCCTCGCCGATTCCGTAGGAAGCCCCGGTGACCAGCACGGTCTTGCCCGAGACGGCGGCTCGCAAGCGGTCCGAGTCTGACACCCGCCCCGGGTTGGCCACCAGGTCGGCCACCTGGTCGAGCAACTGTGCCACTGCGTTCACGTGTTCGCCACATTCACTCCTGTCGGGGTGCGGCCGTGGCTTGACCGCTTAGCCCGAATCCCAATTCACTTAGCAGACCACACTCGACCCGCTGCCCGCGCTCCGGCCCCGCCGGCTCCGACCGGCCCGCGAACCCTTAGCAAAGTGCCAGAGATTCCGTGTTTAGGCCCCAGGACGGCTGGGCACCAATGCGGCATGATCGCACGTCACCCTCTCCGTTCACTGTTCCCCGCCGCGGTCGCGGCGGCGAGCCTCGCCGGCTCCGTCGTCGCGTTCACCGTCCCCGCCGCCGCCCAGCCCTGCCCCGACGTACAGGTGGTGTTCGCGCGCGGCACCGGTGAGCCCCCCGGCGTAGGCCCGACGGGACAGGCCTTCGTTGACGGGCTGCGCTCGCAATTGGGAGCCAAGTCGTTCGACGTCTACCCGGTCAACTACCCCGCCAGCAACGAATGGGCCACCGGCCTCGACGGCATCCGCGACGCGGGCGCCCACGTCGTCAATATGGCCCACGACTGCCCCAACACCAAGATGGTGCTCGGCGGCTACTCGCAGGGCGCCGCGGTGATGGGCTTCGTCACCTCCGCCGCCGTGCCCGACGGCGTCGACCCCGCGACCGTGCCCAAGCCGCTGGACCCCGATACCGCCAGCCACGTCTCCTCGGTCGTGCTCTTCGGGACGCCCAATGTCCGGGCGATGAACTTCCTCGGCGAGCCGCCCGTCGTCATCGGCCCGATGTTCCAGCCCAAGACCATCAAGGTCTGCGCCACCGAGGACCCGGTCTGCTCCGACGGCCTCAACTTCGCCGCCCACGACACCTACGTCACCGACACCCAGTTCATCGACAAGGGCGTGCAGTTCGCGGCCAGCCACCTCGGCGCGGGCGGTGCCAGGACGGTGGGCGCGCCCACCGGCGGCGGCTTCGGCGGCTAGATCGCCGAGTGCTGTCCGTCGTGCACCACGACGGACAGCACTCGCACGGTCCCGGTGGTGCTGTTGCGGTAGTGGTGCGGCGCCGCGGGGTCGAAGGCCAGCGAATCGCCCTCCTTCAGCCGCAGGGTGTCGAAGCCGATCACTGCCTCGAGCTCGCCCTGCAGCACGTAGAGGTATTCGCGGCCGTCGTGGCGGACGGCCCGCCCCGTTTCCGAGGATTGGCCGCCGGGCGCGTAGACGACCTCCATGAAGTCGACCCGGCCGTCGTGGGCCGGCGTGAGGCGCTCCCATCGCACGCCCGTCGAGAGCTCGATGACGCTGCGCTCGGCGGCCCGCTGGACGATCCCGGCGCCGTCGCTCCCGCTGGCGCGGCCCCACGGACGCGCGGCGGCGGACGGCCGCGGCCGGTCCGCCCGTTTGACGTCCTCGGTCCCGAACAAGAAGTCCAGCGACACCCCGAGCTCGTTGGCGAGCGCGTACACGACACGGGCCGACGGGGCGGTCACTCCGCGCTCCACCTGGGACACCAGACTCGCCGAGCATCCCGCTCGGCGTCCCAGCTCTCGCACCGACAAGCCTCGTTCCGTGCGGATCTGGCGGAGCCGCTCGCCCAGACCGTCGGACGCTCTCCCGCCGGCTCGGCCCGCCGAATCGTCCACCGTCCACCTGCCGTGTAGTAACGCGTACGTCTGCATCCGGCATTGTACCGCCGCAGCTCGTCGAGCTGCGACGACTCGAGCCTTGCTCATCCGTTATGCTGCACGTAGCGTGCAGTATTATGCACACTACGTATTTAGGAGGGGTGACGATGGCGGACACGCAGTTGCTCACGTTCGATAACGTTCCCCGGGAGGTCTTCACCCGGTGGGACATCACCGACCATCAGGTCAACCAACACCTGCTCAGCGGCGCGCTCACCGGGACCCCGGCGATCGTCGGCGATCTACTGACCTTCCCGCCCGGGTTCATCCATCACATGCACCGTCACCCGCACGCCGACATGATCGTCGTTCCGCTCGCGGGCAGCGTCCAGTTCACCGGCGACTTCACCCACACACTGGACATGGAACCCGGCCAGCTCCTGGTCGTCCCGCGCGGCAACTGGCACGAGTTCCGCAACGTCGGCGACAAGCCCAGCCGGGTGCTGCACTTCTTCAGCGGGGTCGGCGCCATAGCGGACATCGGCTACGAGCCGCACCCCGAGCAGTTTTCGGCCACCCGCTCGGAGGACCTCTGATGCCGATCGGTTCGCCCGCCCTTGCCATCAACCACGTCGGCGTGACCGTGCCCGACATCCACGCCGCGATCGACTGGTACGGCGAGGTTTTCGGCTTCCGCTGCATCATGGGTCCGCGCGTGCTGGAAGCCGCCGGCCACGGCGAGACGGCGTCGCTCTTCGGCGCCCGGTTCCGCCGCGCGTGGCAGGCGCATCTGCTCAGCGGGAACTCGGTGGGCATCGAGCTGTTCCAGTTCGTCGACCCCCCGACCGGCGGGCCGCGGCCGGCCGCGGAGCGGGAGCCGTGGTTCGAACGCGGCCTGTGGCATCTGTGCATCACCCATCCCGACGTCGCGGCGATGGTGGACCGCGTCGTCGAGCACGGCGGCTCGGTGCTGGCTCCCACCTACGAGTTCGTGCCGGGCCGTCCGTGGACGCTGGCCTACACCACCGACCCGTGGGGCACCGTGCTCGAGTTGATGAGCCACAGCTACGCGGAAGCTTTCGCCAACTGGCCACAGCCGGGGCAGGTGACACCGCCCGACCTGGTGCCCCGGCCCCTCAGTCCCTGATGCAGCCCTTGCTGCGCATCAGGACGTCGGCAAGGAATCCGTCGTGCGGGATCTGGGGCGCCGCGTGGAAGGTCGGATGCCGGCCGGCGTACACATTGCCGACCGTGGGCTCGGCGAGCAGGTCGTCGATCAGCGACTCGTCACCGGTGATCGCGGTGACGACCAGCGAATGCCGCAGCGGCCCCACGCCGGCGTCGCGCGACCACGGCGCTACCCACACGCAGGGGAACGGCAGCTCGACGTCGAGCTTTCCGGGGTCGGGCTCGCTCATCAGGTGCACGGCGGGGCGCAACGCGGCGCTGCCGTCTCCGAGGTCGGCGACCACCTGATCGGCGCCGAGCAGCGGGGTGGTGCCGGCGGCCTTGGCCTCCAGGTGGCGCGCCAGGGCCCGCGCCCTGTCGACGGGCTGGGTGGGCAGCGTCGCCGCCTCGTCCTCGATCGGAAGCGGTTCGATCTTCGCCAGTCGCTCGGCGATGGCCCGAGCCAACGGCGCGGGATCGCCCTCGCAAAGCACGGCGGTGGCGTTCACGCACGCCACCCCGCCGAGGTTGGCGACGGAGTCGACGATGAGGTCGAGGAAGTCGCGCCAATCCCGGTCGGCGGTGATGCAGATCTTGCTGCGTCCCGGCCCGTTGACGACCACGGCCGGATCGCCGGAGTACTTGTCCGCCACGTCCTGGCCGCCGTACACCACGGCGACATCGGCCGACCGAATGAGCTCGCCGGCGGCGGCGTGCATGGTGGGCAGGTACGTCGCGTCCTCGGCGCGAAACCCCGCCTGCCGCAACGCGTTCACCAGCCGGTGGGCGGTCAGGGGCTCGCGCCGCGACGGCCGCACCGCGGCGCGGTAGCCCAGCGCGAGCGCCTGCGGCCACAGGCCGTGCACGCCGGGCCCGTTGCCGGCCGCGTGCACCGCGAACACCTCGCCGCGCCGGACCCACACCGCACCGCCACCGCGGGTCCGCTCCTCGCGCCAGTCGAAAGCCGCGCCCACCGGCCTCGCCGCGCGCACGGCGGGGAAGGCGGCGCCGACGGCGTCAGCGACGCCGCGCGCCCCCGCGCGGGTCACCCCGACGGGCAGTCCCGAGATCCGGCTGGCCAGAACGACATACGTCTCGAAGTCCAGTCCGGCGACGACCCCGGTGGCGAAGATGTGGGCCGCGGCGGACAGCCCCGCCTCCCGCCGCTCGGCCGACAGCGGCGTCACCTTGCGTTGCGCGGCCAGGGTGCGCGAAACAAACAGGGGAGGAACCAGACTGAGCTCGGCAACCGGGTCCCCGGAGGTGCTCAGGACCACCTCGCGGTTGCGGGTCCGGTACTCGCCCGACGGGCCGAGGGCGTCGACCTGCAGCAGATCGGCCGTGGCGCCGGCCGGCCCCTGCGCCACGCTCAGTACACCCCTTCGATGACGGCCTCGCCCTCGAAGGTGTCCACCGGCCCCACCTCGCTGACCGAATCGCTGAGATCGCCGGCGGGACCGGGCATCCGGATCGCCAGATCGCGCTCCAGGTTGTTGGGGATGAACATGCCCTTGCTGATGTGGTTCATCACCAGCTGGCCCCGCCGCCCGTAGGGCACCCGTTCGCCCGTGTCGGGATCGACCACCCAGAACAGCACGTACGGCGCCCGCGGGTGGAAGACGAACGACCCGCCGTCGGCGACTTCGGTCACCGCCTGCGAGAGCACCATCGTGCTGCCGAAGGCCATGGTGATCGTGGTCGCCGGGAAGATGTCGCGGAGCAGGTCCAGGGTGTCCGGATCGACATGCGCGCCGCTGAGCAACATGTAGCGGACCTTCTCGTTCACCAGGTCCACCACGTCGTCGTTGCGGGCGATGGCCTCCAGCAGCGGAGGGGTGGTGTGCAGGTTCGCCACGTGCTGCGTCCGCAGGACGAACACCGCTTGTTCGACGACGTGGTCGACATAGGCGGCCGCCTCGGCCGACGCGTTGCGGGCGACCAGCTTTTTCACCCAGCGCGGGTCCAGGTCGATCGCGTGGAACGTCGCGCCCAGTCGCTCGGCGACCCGGCGCGAGAAGTAGCCGACTCCGTGCGGGCCGCTCGGCATCAGGCACAGGAAGGCCCGGCCCGGAACGAAGCCGCCGGCGGCGAAGTCCTCGGTCTGCCACTCGATCACCTGCGCGATCCAGTCGGGCATCTGGACGGTCCGCTTGGGAGCGCCGGTCGTGCCGCCGGATTCGAAGATCTGCGGCACCGGCGGCGGTGTCCCGTAGCCCCGCGGGATGAGCTGTTCGGTCGGCACGCTGCGCAGTTCGTTGACAAGGTTGGGGAACAAGCGCAGGTCGGCGAAGGTGTTCACATCGGCCAGCGGATCGAAGTCGAGAGTCCGTGCCGCCCGCAGCCAGAACGGCGAGCCGGTGTCCGCGCCGAAGTGCCAGGCGATCGCCGCACGCAGAAACGCCTCGGGGTCGTCGACGGGCACCGACCTCGGGACATCCAGCAACGAAAAGTCGGCATCGGCCACGCCGTCGATCCTGTCCCATCTTCGACCGGACCGCCACGTCCCCGCCCGTCGCCGGCGCGCCGTGCCGCCTTACTTCACAACGTGTTTCGACGCCGTCCACGCGCCGTTCAACGCGCCGCCAGCTCGTGGCGCGCCTAGGCGCCCGTCGAGTGTGCGCCCAAGGAGTCGAGTGTGATCTGGGGGTAGAGATTTCGCAGATCGGGAGCCCACGACGCGCACAGGACGCCCCGGATGCACACCCGAGGCCCGAGGGCGCCTCAGGCGGCCGGGCGGTTGTGCAGCCGTCGCGGGTCGACGCCCGTCCGGTCCCACGCCGCGGCCGCCCAGGGCAGGTAGATCGCCCGCACGGGCAGCCGGTTGATGAGCGGGTTCAGCGCCCGCACGGCGGCGGCAAAGCGCTGGAAGCGCCTCTCCTTCTTGGCGTCCCACTCCAGTCGGCAGACTTCGCGCATCTGCGGCGGCAGGGTCCCCACCAGGACGAGCCGGGTGTAGGCGTTCAGCGGCGCGGACAACACCTTCCACAGGGGCCTGGGAATCCAGCGCGGGCCGGGAATTCCCTTGCGGATGTAGCCGGTGCCGTAGAGGACGGTCTGGTGCGGGACGAATCGGTCGAGCATCTGGTCCCAGTACGCGACGAATTCGTCGTAGGTCTGCGGCTGGGCCCGGTCGCTGACGCCGTAGAGGCCGTACCAGACCTTGCCCTCGTCGAAGATCTGCTCTTTCTCCGCGCGGGACAACCTGCGGATGAACGTGTCGGTGTTGTAGATGACCTGGTCGACGAACGTCGCGTGCGCCCAGTAGAACAGCTCGGGATTGAGGGCGTGGTACCTGGAGCCGTCGCTGATGGTGCCCTTGATGGGCTTGTGGAAGTCGCGCACCCGGCGGCCCCACCCGTGCGGGTCTTCGGAGTAGACCGTCTTCATCAGGGGCGGGGCGGTGCGCTTGGCGCGACCCAGCGTGTCGCTGAAGATCACCGAGTGGTCGAGCACCCCCTGGGCGAGCTGCTCGATGCAGTTTTCCACGCCGGCGGTGCGCTGGAACCCGAAGAACTGGGTGCGGTTGTCCCCGTAGAACTTCCAGATCAGCGACTCCGGCCCGAGCCGGGGGCCGGTCGCATCGGCCGGTCCCTCCACGGGCATCGGCACCGCTTCCCGAACGCCGGTGTCGAAATCGTGGCGCGCCGATCGCGCTGTCATAGGTGGCCCCCATACCCGCCGGTGGTGCAGAGAAACGAAAACGTATCTTTGTGTCACCATAACAGCGGTGCGCCGAGCTTGCCGAGGGGGTCGCTATTCATGCAGGACCACAGCCCTGAGGGTGGTCTCGACGAAAAGATCCTTGACACGGCGCGGTCCGTGTTCGAGACCTATGGCGTGCGCCGCGCGAACATCGAGGACGTCGCCGCGCGGGCCGGGGTGAGCCGCAGCACCGTCTACCGGCGCTTCCCGACCAAGGACGACCTGTTCGAAAAGGTGGTGCGCCGGGAGGCCGAGCTGTTCTTCACCGCGCTCGACCAGGCGACGACCGGCTGCACCCCCCAACAAGCGGTGGTCGAGGCGTTCACCCTCGGGGTGCGCCTGGTGCAGGATTCCCCGCTGTACTCGCGAATCGTCGAGAGCGAACCCGAACTGTTCGGCCTCTTCTCTAGATCGCACGTCTTCCCGATCCGCCAGTTCGCGGACGGCATCGCCCACACCCTGCGGCGCTGCGGTGCCGGCAACCCCGAGGCCGAGCTGGCCGACATCGCCGACATCCTGCTGCGGGTTGCCTTGGGCATCATCGTGTTTCCCACCGACCGTCTGGACACGTCGGATCCGGCGGCCGTCCGCGCGTACGCCGACCGTTATCTGGTGCCGATCATCGGCCGCTAGCACACGGCCGTCGCAATCGGGACTGTCCCAAATGTCAGGGCCCTGCACTAGCCTGAAGTCATGGCTGGGCCTCCTGGGGTTCCGCGGACCCGGTACGCCAGCTGCAGCGAGGTCGACATCGCCTACCAGGTGTTCGGCGACGGTCCGACCGACCTGCTGGTGCTGCCGGGGCCCCTGATTCCCATCGACTGCGTCGATTCCGAGCCGTCGATGTACCGCTTCCACCGGCGCCTGGCGTCCTTCAGCCGGGTGATCCGGTTCGACCAGCGCGGCATCGGCCTGTCGTCGCGGGTGGGCTCCGTCGACGCGATGGGGCCGAAGTCGTGGGCGCAGGACGCGATCGCGGTCATGGACGCCGTCGGGACGGAGCGGGCGACGATCTTCGCCCCCGGTTTCACGTCGCTGGCCGGCATCGTCTTGGCCGCCGACTTCCCCGACCGCGTCTGCAACCTGGTGGTCTTCAACGGCGCGGCGCGGACCCTGCGCGGCCCCGACTACCCGATCGGCGCCGAGATCGCGCCGAGCGATCCCTACACGACGATCGCGATCGAGCCCGACGCCGTCGAGCAGGGCTTCGACATCCTCGGCATCATCGCTCCCTCCGTGGCCACCGACATGGCCTTCCGCGCGTGGTGGGACCACGCCGGAAACCGCGCGGCGTCGCCGAGCATGGCTCGCGCCTTCATCAGGAAGATCCGGGAGGGCGACGTCCGCGAGGCCCTCGGCCGGATCGGCCAGCCGACGCTGATCCTGCACCGCGACAATCCCGCGTTCAGCCCGGTCGCGCACGCTCGCTACATGGCCGATCGCATCGCCGGAGCGCGCCTCGTCGAGTTGCCGGGCGAGGACTCGTTGTACTGGGTCGGCGATACCGGTCCCATGCTCGACGAGATCGAGGAGCTGGTCACCGGCGTGCGGGGCGGCTCGGATTCCGAGCGGCTGCTGACCACCATCGTGTTCACCGACATCGTCGGCTCGACGGAGCGCGCCGCCCGGCTCGGGGACCACCGGTGGCGCGACCTGCTCGACAACCACGACACGATCGTGCGCCACGAGTTGCAGCGATTCTCCGGGCGCGAGGTCAACACGGCCGGGGACGGATTCGTCGCGACCTTCAGGAGCCCCAGCGCGGCCATCGCCTGCGCCGATGCCCTCGTCGACGCGGTGCGTGTGCTGGGCATCGAGGTGCGGGTCGGCATCCACGCGGGCGAGGTCGAGGTGCGGGGCTCGGACGTGGCCGGCATGGCGGTGCACATCGGTGCCCGGGTGGCGGCGCTCGCCGGTCCCAGCGAGGTCCTCGTCTCCTCGACGGTGCGCGAGATCGTCACCGGGTCGCGGCACCGCTTCGCGGACTGCGGCGAGAGCGTGCTCAAGGGCGTGCCGGGCCATTGGCGCCTGTGCGCCCTGGTGCGGGAGAACGCCGCCGTCAGGCGGTAACCAAACCCACATTGCCGAGGCCTCCACGTCGCCGGCGGCCCGGCGTAGGCTCCCATCCGGGGAAATCCCCCCCATCGACTTCTGGCTCATGGCTTGGTCTTTGACCTCAAGGAGTGCGCATGACCGACGTGCACGTCTCGCTGCCCCCCGCGCTGCGGCGAGCGCTGGACCTGCTGGCCGACCCGCCGGCGGACCCCGACGTCAGCAAGGGATATCTCGATCTGCTCGGCTCCGGCGACGATGCCGTGCCGAAGAACACCGGACCGATCCAGGCGGCGTGGGCGTCGCCCGTCGGCTCGATGCTCTACGACAACGCCCAGGCCCTGTCGCGCCGGTTGATCAGCGCGTGGCGGCTGCCGATCGACTGGTTGCGCATCCCGCCCGGCGGCGTCGCCCTCGACGTGGGCTCCGGGCCGGGCAACATCACCGCGTCGCTGGCGCGCGCCGCGGGCCCGGACGGGCTGGCGCTGGGTATCGACATCTCCGAGCCGATGCTCGAGCGTGCGGTCCGTAACGAGGCCGGCCCTCAGGTCGGGTTCATCCGGGCCGACGCACAGCGGCTCCCCCTGCGCGACGACACCGTCGACGCGGTGGCCTCCACCGCGGTGCTGCAACTGATCCCGCACCCGGCCGCGGCCCTGGCCGAGATGGCGCGCGTGCTGCGCCCCGGGGGCAGGCTGGCCATCATGGTCCCGACGGCGGGAAGCCTGGCCCGGTTCTGGCAGAAGCTGCCCAACGCCGGGGCGCACGTGTTCGGCGACGACGAGATCGGCGACATCCTGGAGGACAACGGATTCACCAGCGTGCGGGTCAAGAACTTCGGCACGTTCCAGTGGGTGCGCGGCACCAAAGCCTGAGCCTCAGGCGCCGTGCCGGCCGCCGGCCGGTGGCGGCAGGCCCACCCGGGTTCGTCTCATTGATCGGTCGTCTGCGCGAGCGTGGCGAGCCGATCCATCGACTCGCGCAGCATCTCCGGCGTCATCGAGCGCGCCGTCTCCAGCCGGGCGGGGTCGGTCAGCGCCGTCCAGTCGTAGGTGTGGGTGACGCTCGTGAGACCGCTGTTGATCGGGTTCAGTTCCCAGCGCCACAGGTGACCGGGCGGCAGCCTCTTGGGTTCGGCTGGGCGCCAGGCGATCACGCTGCCCTCGATGAACTCCACGACGTGGTTCTCGCGGACGGCGCCGTTGGTCAGCTTCGTCTTGAAGACGTCGCCGACCCGGCGCACCCGCTGCCCCGGCTCGGCCGAGGCGAGGTTGTTGTTACCGTCCCAGCTCGGCTGGCGCGAAGGGTCGGCGATCAATTCGAAGATCCGCTCCGCGCCCGCCGAGATGACCCGGGTCGCGCTTACGATGCGGTCTGGTTCAGCCATACTGCTATCCAAACACGCCCCGGGTCAACGCGTTGACGGCGTCCGCCCGTCGGGCTCACCCGGCCCGCAGCGCCTCGATCGGTCCAGACAGCGCCGACTTCACGTAGCGGGTGTCGTCATCGGCAAGCACCTCGGCGTCTCCGCGCTCGATGCCGTCGACGATCGCCAGAGCGACGTCGCGCGGCTGGTTCTTGGGCACGTCGAAGCCGTCGGTCATATCGGTTTCGGTGTAGCTCAGGTGCACCCCGGTGACCAGCGTGCCCTGTTTTTCCAGCTCGAGGCGCAGGGAATTCGTCGCCGACCACAGGGCCGCCTTCGAGTCGCCGTAGCCGCCGGAGCCGGGCAGCCAGGACAGGATGGACAGGATGTCAACCAGCGCCCCGCCGCCGTTCTCGGCCAGGATCGGCGCGAACGCCTTGGCGACCCGGAGCGCCCCGAAGTAATTCGTCTCGAAGACCGCCCGGGCCTCCTCGATGTCACTGCTCAACAGCTGCCGGGCGGCGAGAACGCCGGCGTTGTTGACGACGATCTCCGCATCACCGGCCGTAGCCGCCAGCGCCGCAACGGAATCGGGCTTGGTGACGTCCAGTTCGACGCTCACCACGCGCGGGTCCTCGCTCGGCTTCGGCGCCCGGGCGGTGGCGTACACCTTGGCCGCACCGCGATCCAGGAACTCCTGCACGACGGCCTTGCCCAGACCGCGCTGTCCCCCGGTGACCACCACCGTCGCCCCTTTGACATTAACCATGATCCACACTCCTTGACGTAGGTAAACTGTGTTTGGATCTGTCACGCTAATTGTCTGCGGTGACATAGTCAAGTAGCATTTGCATATGTCATATGCATGGTCTGCATCACACCGGTACGGGATCGCTCCGGCGCCCGGCGGCCTGGGACTGGTTCAGGATTTCCTGAACACCGCGGGCGCGGAGGGCTACGGACCGGACCTGCTGGGGGACACCGGGCTCGCCGGGGACTGGGCTGCCGGCGCGGTAGCGGCCTGGTCGCAATCGCGCGGTGTCGAGGCGCGGCCCCCGACGCTCGACGAAGCGGACCTGGCCCGGCTGCGCTCGCTGCGGACGACGATCGGCGCGATCATCGCCGGGCGGCCGCCGTCGGACGCCGAAACGCGTGGGGTCGCCGCGTCGTTCGTGCTGGCCGGCACCGAAGTGCGCCTGCAACCCGGCGGCCGCGACTGGCGGTGGCTGGCCTCCGCGCTCTGGGGCGAGATCCTGCTGAGCCAGCAGGCGGGAACCTGGCGCCGGCTCAAACAATGCCGCAACCACCGCTGCGGGGTGACGTTCTACGACCGCTCGAAGAACAACAGCGGGGTCTGGCACGACGTCAAGACCTGCGGCAACGTCGCGAATCTGCGCGCCTCGCGCGCCCGCCGGCGCGGGCGCGGGCGCGGCGCCGAGTCCAGCGGAACAGAATGAGCCTGTCGGATCAGGCCTTTCGCCAATGCAGGCGGTATCGGTAGTAGAGGCCTCGCCGGATCCGAGCCCCGGGCAAGACATCGGCCGCCACCCGCCGAATCTCGGCGAGGCTTTCCGGCGGCTCGGCGACGGCCACGCCGATGTCGCGGGTCTCGCCATGCAACCACGAACCCGCGCGCGCGGCCGGCGTGCAAAGGACCGCCCACGTCCAGTCGGTGACGCTCTTGTTGGCCGACAGGCCGACGACCGCCAGCTCACCTCCCGGCGCGAGCAGGCGGCGTGCCTTGAGCAGCGTTTCGCGCAGCGGTAAGTGGTGCAAGCTGGCCACGAAGGCGATCAGGTCGTAGGACCGCTGGTCGGCGGCGAAACTTTCGAAGCCCGTCAGCTCCACCGTGGCGTTGCCTACGGCCCTCAACCGCGCCCGCGCGCGGCCGACGGCGCTCGCGTCGGCATCCACGCCGACCACGCCGCGCGACACCGCGGCCACCCGCTGGACCAGCAGCCCTTCTCCGCATCCCACGTCGAGGACCCAGCCGCGCCGGCGCGCCGCGATGCCGACCAGCCAAGGGTGGTAGGCGGCGTTGTGATTCCAGTAGTCGGCGCGATTCAGGTGGTCACGCACGGGCGAAACGCGTCAGCAGCGCTCGGCACCCCGGGGCATGAGGCGGATGCGCGGTCCGGCGTGGTGCTGCCTATTCTTGAGCACGGCGTTGAGCGCGTCGCGGCCGCGCGCCTTGATCGGGGAGACGACATCGAGGTGGCTGGCGCTTCGGCCGATCAGGGCCTGCAGTGTTGGCACTATCGATCCTTCGTCCGTTCGGCGGGTGTGCCGACTCATTGCATTGCACGGTAGTCCCTTTACAGGATCTCCGCGCCCGGGTGAATGGCGCGGAAAGCCGGGTTGTGGTGTCACCCACAAGAGCGGCGATACGCGGCCGCCGTCACACACCGCGGAACCTACGCAGGTAACCGGGCAGCCGGCGCGCCGGGACCGGTTTCGGCCAGTCGTCGGCCCGGAAATAGGCGTCGGTACCACCGTCGACGAACACGACGCTCCCGCACAGGAAATCGGCGGCCTCCGACAGCATGAAGCACATCCATGAGGCCAGCTGCCCCGCCTCACCGAAGCCGCCGACCGGCACCGGAAACGATCGAACCGCCTTGGCCTGCCGGGGATTCGACAACTGCTCTTGCAGGAGCGGCGTCATGACGGCGCCGGGCGCTAGGGCGTTCAGCCGCACCCCCGCCCCGGCCCATTCGGACAGCACCGCATGCCGGCGGACCCATCGGCTGACCGCGATCTTCGATGCGGCATACATCATCGTCGGTGCGGCCGGACCGAGCAGCCGTACCGATCGCACCGCCTTGTCGGCGTCGTCCGCCAGCAATGCCCGCACGGTTCGCCGCGGCACCGCCGGCACAGTCGTCGCCGAATTGCTCGCAATGACGACGACCTTCGCCTTGTCGGCCGCCGCCAGCGCCGGCCGCCAGGCCACCAGCGGTTCGACCACCCCGAGGTAGTTGACCTGGGCGATCATGCGCGGACGGTCCCGGCCCGGGCTCGGGCCCAGGCCGGCGGCCAGCACGGCACCGTCGAGCTTGCCTCCGCAGGCCGCCAAGACGCCCTCGGCGGCACGCCGACGCCCGTCGGGGGTCGACAGGTCGGCGCTGACGTCGGCGCCTTCGATGTCGACGCCGATCACGGTGTGCCCACCGTCCCGGAGCCGCAGCGCGGTCTCCCGGCCCATCCCCGAGCCCGATCCGGTGATCGCGTAGATGCCCATTGGAATCTCCGTTCGAGCCGAGCGAGATCACGCCCGGGCGGCGGCCCGTTCCACGTCGAGCAACTGTTCGCCGCGCCGCTCCGCGTCGTAGGCCTTGCGCCCACCGCGCAGGCCGAACAGGCGCTTCGACACCAACAGGTAGACCACGGCGGCGACGTTGATGGTGAAGGTCACCAATCGGGTCATCGTGATGCCCTTGGCCAGGTCGTGCAGCTCCAGCGGCAGGAAAACCGACGTGGCCACCACGGCGAAATACTCGCCCCACCGCTTCAGCAGCCACAGCCCGACGGCCTCCACCACCTCGATGAGCGCGTAGGCGGCCAGCATCGCGGTCAGCAACGCCAAGGTGGAGGGGCGTGCGGCGAGCGCCTTCTCCAGCTCGTGCACGATCGTCATCTGATCGACCCTGAATCCGGCCGCGCGGAACACCGGCAGGTCACGGTCGAGGGTGGCCTGGATGGCCCCGCGGGCGCCCCGGAACTTCCACACCGCGTACGCCGCCAAGGCGATCGCCACCGCCCGGAAGAGGCGCTCCACCGCGAGGGCGCGAAGGATGATGGCCTGCCGTAAAGCCTTGCCGCGCAAGATCATCGGCGCGTCGTCGGCCTGGCCGCGCCCCTCGGGTTCCCCGAGGGTGAACTCTCCGCAGCGCAGGCAGCGCCACACCTCACCCAGTCCGGTGTTGCCGCTCAGCCTGTCGGCGAGGGCCGTGTCGTCGGGCGCATAGGTGACGTGTCCCTGTATCCCGCAGGTGACCAGCTCCCACCGGTTGATGCCGCGATCGTTGCGCATGGCCACCGATCATCCAGCGCGGGCGGCGAGCCACGCAAGGGGGCGCGCGCGACGGTCAGAACCGCGGCCTACTGCGCCGAACACGCGGAGTGGGGCTCACCGCCCCCAGCAGGCCGGCCAGGTCCGCAACGGTGATGTCCTCCAGCCGATCGACCGCGGCGACGATGTCGGCCCGCAACGCCTCGCCACAGAAGGGCTCGGCGAGCCAGGCGAACTTGTCGACGACCCGCTCCCAGGACAGGGGCCGCGTCGGGGATCCCTCGTAATCGGCTTGCTCCCTGCTGAATTCGCGCCCGTCGCGGGTCACCACGCGTACGCGCGCGGCGGTGCGCCGGGGATAGTCGGAGGTCAGGTCGGCGCCCGGCTTCACGTCCACCCGGGCCAGCAGGTCCTGCACGTCGTCGCGCCGAACCCGTTCGTTTTCCAGCTGTTCGGGCCCGACTCCCCCATCCAGAAGCGCCACGGCGCTCAGATACTTGAGGTTGTAGTCGGCCTGCTCCTTGGTCAGCGGCCGGCTCTTGTCCCCGTAGGCGCCGCCGCCGGCGAAGTCATACGCGCCCTGGAACACCTCGAGGTCGACCCGCGCGACGTCGTGGCCGCGCAGAGCGTGGTCGCCGCGAATTGCGAGCACGGCGTCGATGACGACCTGGCCGTGGATGAGCGCGCAGTACTTCTTCAGGTACGTTTCCTCGACGCAGGCGAGCGCGCGGTCGTCGGTGCGCAGATCGATCGGCTGCTCGAACAGCTGCGTCAGGCCGTGCGGTCCTTCGAACAGCGCCTTGGGCCCGGTGACGCCGCGGCGGGCCAGCATCGTGGTGTACACCGCGCGCATGCCCGTGATGGCCGGCGAGATGCCCTTCCAGTGCGCGACGGGCTCGGCGTGCACCGCCGCCAGCGACACGTTGTCGGCGGCGGCCGCCGCAATGGCGTTGGCCGTCTGTTCGGCGTCCAACCCGAGCAGCTTCGCCGCGCCCGCGGCGACCGACATCGACAGCTGCAGAGCATGATTGAGGCCACGCGCCATGACGGGAACCTGAGCGCTGAACCGACACTGAACCTCGTAGGCGATCGCGAGCGCGAGGAGGAAGTCGCCCCCGCCGGCGCCGGTGTGCTCGGCCACGGCCAGCACCGGCCCGAAGTTGTCGGCGGGGTGGCACAGCCCTCCGGAAGTCAGGTAGGTGTCGAGCAGGTCGGGGTAGCGCACCAGCACCGCATTGAAGAAAGCGGCCTGGTCCACCGACGCCCGGCCGCCGCCGACCAGCGTCGCCGTGGGAACGCCGCTGAACTCGTCGGTCTGTTGCCGGATGGTCGGAATCAGTTCGCCGTCCAGCGAGCCGGCGGCGCACGCGATGCTGTCGAGCACGTTGCGTTTGAGCAGCGCCCTGGCCCGGCCGGCCAGGTCCGCGGGCTCCGCGCCGACGACGAAGTCGGCCAGCTCCTCTACAAGGTACTTGTGTGCCACCATTTTTCGCCTCCCACGCCGTGCTACATCCACCGAAGCGCACCTACGGGCCGCCGTCCAGGACCAATCCCTTACGTGTGCTTCGGCGGGATTCCTACCGCAGGTCGCTGAGGGCGCGCAGGTGTGGGTCGTCGGGCGGGACCCACCACCGCTCGGCCGGCGCTGTCAGCCAATCGCGGCCACGTGCGGCCGCCAGCAGGGACTCCACCACACCGCGAACACCGGGCCGGTCGTCGTCCTTGCGGTGCAGCAGCGACCACGTCCACAGGGGTACCGGCGCGGCGACGGGTCGCCGGCCCAGACTCGGGGGAAGTGCCGCGGTGTGCCGCTTGGGTGACGCCAGCACCGGGGCGCCGATCCTGCGGACATGAGCGTAGAACGCGACCCCGGTGACGCCACCGTCGTCGATCCTCACGATGCGGGCGCCGGTGTGCGCGGCGAAGTCCCCGGCGAATCGATTCCACGACGACCATGCCGACTCGTCGGCGTCGACGAGCACCTTGATACCTTGGGCGGCAACGGGTTCCGAGGAACTCTGCCCGGGTAGGACGGCGTGCAACGGCTCGAGACGGAGCGGATGCGCGGTCAGCTCCCGCGCGCCGATATGTTCGGCGGTGACCCACGCCAGCGCGACGTCGAGCGTGCCTTCCGCGACGCGGTCGGCCTGCGTGTGCGACGGCAACACCCATTCGTCGAGGCGCAACGCCACGGACGGGCCGACGATGCCGGTGATGTCTTCGGGTAACCAGCTGACGTAGCCCAGGCGCACCGGCGAGCTCGACGCGGCGGCCCGTTGTAGTCGGCGCTTGGCATCGTCGGCCATCGACAAGATCCGGCGGGCGTCGGCGAGCAGGGAGCGTCCCGCTTCGTTGAGGCGGACGCTGCGCCGGTCGCGCACGAACAGGTCGGTGCCCAGTTCGCGCTCCAGCGCGAGGATCTGCTGCGACAGCGCCGGCCCCGAGATATGCACCCGCTGGGCGGCGCGGCCGAAGTGCAGTTCCTCGGCGACGGCCACGAAATAGCGCAGCTGCCGCAGTTCCATACCGCGAGCGTAAGCGCCTCTCACCAGCGGTCGGAAGCGCGACTTACCGCCCACGATACGGCTTCGGCCTCGCCGGGAGCTCGAGCACGGCGAGCACCCGGGCCGGCGGCGCTGACGTCGATCCGCGGGCGCTTGGCTCCTCCGCGGCGACACTTCTCGACCTGAAGCGAACATTCGAGGATTCATATCGACAACTCGAGAAAATGAACGTCGACAACTCGAGAAAATGAACGGTGCGGGTCCCGGCGACCGCCGCCCGGCGTGGACCGGGGTCGCGTGCGGCCAGACGGCGCCGCAGGGTTTGCGATCGCGCCGACGTCGCGACCAATGCCGGAATCCGGGGGCCCGGACCGTCGACGGCGGAAGGTTTGCCCAACTTTAGAATCAGGGCAGCCTAACTTCGGCATTAGCAGCGCCCTGGCCAGCAAAGAAAGGACTCCGACACGCCGGTGCGGCGCCAGCGGCGTGCGTTGCTGGGATGGGCGGTCGCGGGGTAGCTTGGGTAGGCAGATCGATCCGGCGAGCGGCACCTCTCCCCCAAACCGAAGGATGACGATGATCACCGACAGGCCCGCTGCCGCCGCCTCGACCAAGACACACGCCGGCACGCGCACCCTGACCCGGTCGGCGCTGATCACGGCGGTCTTCATCGTGCCGGCCGTCGTGGTCCGGCTCCTCGGGTTGCGTCCGGACCCGGTCGCCGCCCTGCTGGTGTTCGGTGCCGCCGTCGTCGCGGCCAGCTTCCTGCTGGCGTGGGCCGCAGAGGCCGCGCAAATCGATGTCTCCGGCGGGGTCGCCATTGCGGTCCTTGCGCTGGTCGCCGTCCTCCCGGAGTACGCGGTCGACCTCTACTACGCGTACGTGTCCGGCCACAACGCCGACTACACGCAATACGCCGCGGCCAACATGACCGGATCCAACCGGTTGCTGATGGGCCTGGGCTGGCCGGTGGTCGTGCTGGTCGGTGTGGTGGCGGCGCGCAGGTCCGGGGCGGGCAAGGCCGCCGGGTTGGCGCTGCAGCCAGCCAATCGCGTCGAACTGGGGTTTCTGCTCATCGCTGGCCTGGTCGCGTTCATCATCCCGGCAAGCGGGCAGATCCACCTGGGGCTGGGGCTCGCGCTGCTGGCCTGGTTCGGGTTCTACCTCTACAAGGTCAGCCACGGCGATGTCGAAGAGCCCGACCTCATCGGTACCGCCGCCGCGCTGGGCGAACTCCCCGACGTGGGGCGGCGCGTCGCGGTCGTCGGCCTGTTCCTCACGTCCGGCGCGGTGATCCTGCTGTGCGCCAAGCCGTTCGCCGACAACCTGGTCGCGGCGGGCACCGAACTGGGCATCGATCGGTTCCTGCTGGTCCAGTGGCTCGCCCCGCTGGCCTCCGAGGCCCCGGAATTCATCATCGCGATCATCTTCGCCGCGCGGGGCAAGGGCACCGCGGCCATCGCCACGCTGATCTCCTCGAAGGTCAACCAGTGGACGCTGTTGGTCGGATCGCTGCCGGTGGCCCACCTGCTCGGCGGTGGCGGCCCCACCCTGGCACTCGACTCCCGCCAGGTCGAGGAGGTGCTGCTCACGGCCACCCAAACCCTGATGGGGGTGGCGCTGATCCTGGCGCTGCGTTTTCCCCGAAGCGCGGCGTGGGCACTGCTGGTGCTGTTCGTCGTCCAATTCCCGATCGTCTCGACGAACGGGCGGCTCCTGCTCTGCGGTGTCTACACGGCGGTGGCGCTCGCCGGGTTGATTGTCAACCACCGGCACCTGGCCGCGACCCTCCGCGCGCCGTTCCAGGGTAGGGCCGTCCGGCACAGCGGTCATCCGCACCACGAGGAATCCGTTCTGCCGACTTAGGCGCCGGCGACCGGCTAACATCCCGAGTCGACCCAGACCGAAACGGATGTGGAGCGCCAGTGGCTCGAGAGGTGTTGACCGTTCTCGGCGTGGGCGGCATGGGTCAGGCGATCGCCCACCGCCTCGGTCCCGGCAAAACGGTGCTATTGGCCGATAAGGACGAGGCGGCGCTGACCGCGGTCGCCGGGGCGCTGACAAGCGCCGGTTACCACGTCGAAAGCCGCGCCGTCGACGTCTCGTCGCCGGATTCCGTCCGCGCGCTCGCCCACCATGCCGCCTCGCTCGGCGCCGTCACCCAGGTGGTGCACACGGCGGGGCTGTCCCCGGCGCAGGCCTCCGCCGCCGCGATCCTGGCCGTCGACCTCCTGGGTACCGCCCTCGTGCTGGAAGAATTCGGCCAGGTCGTCGCTCCGGGCGGCGCGGGTGTCGTCGTCGCCAGCATGGCGGGTCACATGTTCCCGGCGCTCTCCGCCGAACAGGAACGCGTCTTGGCCCACACCCCCGGCCGCGACCTCCTCGGGCTCGATTTCGTCAGCCCCCACAAGATCACCGAACCCGGCATCGCCTACGGCATCGCGAAGCAGGCCAACCACGTTCGAGTGCGCGCCGCGAGCGCGCAGTGGGGAGCCCGCGGCGCGCGGGTCAACTCGATCAGCCCGGGCGTCATCTCCACACCGATGGGTCAGCAGGAGCTCGCCTCCCCGGTCGGCGACGGCATGCGGGCGATGATCGCGGCCTCCGCGACCGGCCGCCTGGGGACCCCCGGCGACATCGCGGCGGCGACCGCGTTCCTGCTCGGACCGGAGGCCTCCTTCATCACGGGCACCGACCTGCTCGTCGACGGCGGTGTCATCGCGGCGATCAAGGCGGGCAGCCCCGCAGTCTGACCGCGGCGTCAGACGAGGTAATAGAGGTCCGGGTGCGGGGCCAATTCCGGCGCGGACGTGAACGGCTCCTTCAGCCGCAGCTGGGCCAGCGCATTGTGGGCGTGGCGGACCGCTTTGAGGGTCGCGGAGAACTCCTCGTCTTCCTCGGGGAAGACATGCCCCTCGGGAAACCACTTGCCGAAGCCAACGTTCGTCAAGACGCCGAGCGTGTCGGGTCGCACTCCGGCGAGCAGCACCGTCACCCCGCGGGCCGTCTCGTCCCGGAGGAAGTGCTCTATGCGTTCGATGCACACCACGTCGGGGTGGCGTACCCGCTTCAGCCGCAACACCACATACTTGATCTGATCCGCCTGGATCCGCTTCCTGATCTCCAGCAGGTAGCGATCCAATTCCGGTGCGGCCCCGAAGAACAGCTCGCCCTCCAGGTCGTAGATGACGATCGACGCGTCGGCGGGGTCGCCGGCGATGCGTTCGCGCACAACGCGTTCGGGTGTGACGATGAGCTCCCTGGCCTTCAGCTTCGCCGCTCGCGGCACGAACAGCAGGATCGACAGGATCACGCCGAGCAGGACTGATTTGTCGAGATCGACCGCGACGCCGGTGAAGGCGGTGACGACCACCAGGCCGGCGTCATAGCGGGATGCCTTGACCGTGTAGATCAGGCGCTTGACATCGACCAGCCGCGCAGCCGTTACAAGCAGCAGCCCGGCCAGCGCCGCCTGCGGAACGTAACGCAGCAACGGTGCGAACAACAGCAACGCCGCGGCCACCGTGGCGGCCGAAACGATCCCGGAGAAGCGTGTGCGCGCGCCGGACTGGAAGTTGATCGCCGACCGCGACAACGAACCCGAGCCCGGCAGGCTTTGGAAGAAGCCCCCGGCGAGGTTGGCCAGGCCCTCGGCCATGATCTGCCGGTTGTAGTCGATCTTCTGTTGGGTCTGGTACGCAATCGCTTTGGCGATCGACAGGGCCTCGATGATGCCGACGAAGGCGATGGCCAGCGCACCGGTGGACAGGTGCGGCAACCAGCTGGTGTGAACGTCGGGCACGTGTGGGGTCGGCAGGCTCCGCGGGATCTTGGCGGCCACCGACACCGCGGTACGGCCGTTCGCGCCGGCCACCGACCACCCCGCGAGATAGGCGATGAGCCCGGTGATGATGAGGACGGCGAGCATGTCGACCTGCGGCCAGCCGAAGCGTTGCACCAGCCTCCGCAGGACCACGGCCAGTGCCACCGCCGCGACGCTGAGTATCAGCGCCCGGTAGTTGATGTGGTCGCCGCGGGTCAGGGTCAGCCACACGCGGTGGAGCACCTGCATGTGGCCGTTGCCCTTGTCGCGCACACCGAGCGCGTTGCCCAGTTGACCCACGGCCAGCAGGAAAGCGGCCGCGGCCATGAAGCCGATGATGACGGACTCGGAGATGTAGCGGGTGAGGTTGCCGAGCCTGAAGAGGCTGATCACGATCTGGAGGCCGCCGACCAGAACAGCCAGCAGGAACAGCCCCTCGAACAGTTCGGTGGTGTTCTCCGAATCGATGAAGGCCAGCGCCGTGAAGACCAGTAGCGATATCGCGCTCGTCGGGCCGTTGATCAGATGCGAGGAGGACCCGAAGATCGAGGCGACGATCGTCACGACGATCGCGGAGTACACGCCGAACCTGGGATCCACCCCGGCGATCAGCGCATAAGCCATCGCCTGAGGAAACGAGATGGCGGCGACGGTCAGACCGGCAACGAGGTCGTGCCGGCCTTTCACCAAGTCGTAGTTCACACCAAAGCTCAACGTGTACGGCTCTTTCCGTTATGTTCCTGCCGGCGCTGACAACGATTCGAGGATTCCGTTGGTACCGAAGAACTGCTCGCGCGCATCGCTCCAGTCCTTGGCGATCGCGCCGATCGGGAAGAGCGTGAGCGGAGGCAGCCGGTCGGCGTGGGCGGCGAGGATCTGCGGTTTGACTGGGCGGTAGCCGTATCGCGCCACCTGCTCCTGCGCCGCGTCACTGAACAAGAAGTCGAGATATGCCTTGGCGCACGCCGCCTTCTTGGCGTCGGTCACGTTCGCGTCGACCCAGGCGACCGCGGGCTCGGCGAGGATGCTCACCGGCGGGTAGATCAGCTCCAACTCGTCCTTGTTCGCTGCTACCTCGCGTAGCGCTTCGTTCTCCCAAGTCAGCTGCACGTCACCGAGCCTGGCCAGCGCGAAGCTGTCTGCCGCACCGCGCGCACCGGCGGCGGACACCGTCACATGCTGCAGAAGCGCCTTGAGGTAACTGGTCGCCTGGGCCCGGCTGCCGCCGCGCGTGGTCACGCTGCCCCAGGCGGCCAGGACGCTCAACTGGCCGTTGCCCGAGCTGCGGGGATCGGGGGTCACTACGGACACGTCGGCCTTGACCAGGTCGGGCCAGTCATGGATGCCCTTGGGGTTGCCCCGACGGACGACGAAGGCGATGGTCGACGTGTAGGGCACGGAATTGTTCGGCAGCCGGTGCTGCCAGTCGGCGGCGACCAGCCCTCGCCGGCTCAACGCCTGGACGTCGCCGATCGTCGCCAGAGAGACGACGCCGGCTTTCTGGCTGCCGTCCAGGACGCTACGCAACTGCCGGCCGGAACCACCGTGAGATTCCTTGATGTCCAACGTGATCCCGGTGCGGTCGCGATACTGCGGGATGAAAGCTTTGTCGATCGCGGCGTATAACTCACGGGTCGGGTCGTAAGAGACGTTGAGGAGTTGGCTGGTCTCCGCCGATGGCAGGTTCTTGATCACGACCGCTGTCGCGGCGACGACGATGGCGATGATGCCGAGGATGTCGAGCCAGGGCAGGCGGCGTGACAGCAGCCTCACCACGCGAACCCCATCTCCGGCCGTCACTCACCGATCCGCCGGACCGTCGTCCGGCATTCGAACATTTTTAAGAATGTTAACGACCCGGTCACCTGCCGACAGCCGTGAGAATCAGCCTGAAGATAAGTGCGGACCGCGCCCGGCCCCAGCGGAATGGACCCGCGGCGGCGTCTCGACTGCGTATGCTGATCGGATGCCGCAACGGGTGTTGCGTGAGCGCCTCATCGATCTCGAGGAGCCCGATGAGGATGTGGCGCGCGGTCGGGCGCTGCGAAAAGCCGTGCCCCGGCGCGCACTCGCCCAACTCACTTCCGCCGGGCGAACGGCCACCGACATCCTCACCGCCCAGAACCAGGGCAGGTTGCGTGAACTCGTCCCGCTGCGTTTCGCCCGGATGCTCGCCGACCCGTTCTCGTTCTACCGCGGGTCGGCCGCGGTCATGGCCGCCGACCTGGCCGCGAGCCCGTCGAGCGGGATCGAAGTCATGTGCTGCGGGGACGCCCACATCTCGAATTTCGGCATGTACGCCGCGCCCCATCGCTCAATCGTCTTCGACCTCAACGACTTCGACGAGGCCGCCGTTGCGCCCGCGGAATGGGACGTCAAGCGCCTGATCACCAGCGCCATCGTCGGTGGCCGCCACGCCGGATATCCGGCCGGCGCTATCCGACGCACCGTTGAACACGCGTTGGTCGGCTACCAGACCGGTCTTCAGGCCATGCTCGAGTCGGACGTTCTGGACCGGTACTACTTACGCGTGGAGCCGGAGCGCTACACGGGCAAGGTATCCAAAGGCATGCTCGGAGTGATCCAGCGAACGACATCCCGGGCCCGCACCCGGACGTCGGCGCGGGTCTTCAAACAGATCACCGACGCCGGCCCGCAGGGGACGCCGCGCCTGCGGGAAGCGCCCCCGCTTCTGCAGCACGTCGACGAGGACGTGGAAGGGCCGCTGCTGGAGTCGATCGAGGAGTACCTGGCCGCGGTACCCGCCGATGTCGCCCTGCTGTTGTCGCATTTCCGCGTCACCGATGTCGCGCTTCGGGTGGTCGGCGTGGGCAGCGTCGGCACCCGCTGTTACCTCGTCATCCTGGTGGGTCCCCACGGCACACCGCTGATCCTGCAGATCAAAGAGGCGACCGGGTCGGTGCTCGTCGAATACGGGGGCTGGCGCCAACCGGACTCGTTGAACGCCGCCGTCGAGGCGAAGGGCCAAGGCGTACGCGTCGTCGACGGTCAGCGGATCCTGCAGGCGGTGTCGGATGTGTTCCTCGGCACGACGCGCAAGGACGGTCGCGACTACTACGTCCGTCAGTTCCACGACATGAAGGGCACCGTGGACACCGAGGGCATGTCGCCCAAGACGTTTCGCGAATACGTCGCGGCGTGTGCCGTGCTGCTGGCGAGGGCGCACTCCCAGAGTGCGAATGCGTCGATCCTGCGGGGATACGTCGGCACCAACGACACCGTGCACGCCGCGGTCGCCGAGTGGTCGTATGCCTACGCCGACAAGTCGCTCGACGATTTCCACCAACTGCGCGCGGCGGCCGCGGCCGGTGAGATCGAGGTGGCCGGTGACCCGGGCCGGTAGGGACACCGAGTCGATGAGCAGCCGCGCGGCGATCCACTACCAATGCGGCGCCCTTGCGCATAGTGCCGATGGACACACCCGGCAGGGAAAGCTGGCCCCGCCGCGACTGGCCACGCGCTGCGCGGCCGGCCGACTACTCCTCGACGAAATGGTCACCGAACGCGACGGGCTCGACGACATCAACGGCGCCTAAGCCGATCTGGCCGGCGGCCAATTGATTCGCGGCGTCACCGATTTCGGCATCGGCCAGTGGCGGCCCGCACTCCGACGACGAACCCGTGCGGTGCAGCCAGTCCCGCGGCCGCAACCGCCAGGTTTGGCGGGCGTACTCCAGCTCGGTGTAAGGCCACTGGGTGACGATGCGCCCGCTCGGCGATCGGAAGTAGCTGTCGCACTTGGTCCATATGGTGCGTTCCAGGTCCGCGGAAAGCCGTTCGTTGAACCGCTTTTCGGCCGCGGGGCGCACCTCGACGTAGCCCCCTCGACGCGCCACCCGGCTCACCGCACTGGCCACCAGGCGCGCGCCCGCCTCGAGGATGTAGACGATCGAGTTGCCACCCTGGTTGGTGTTGGGGCCGTAGAGCATGAAAAAGTTCGGGAAGCCGCTGACGGCGACGCCCAGATACGCGCTCGGGTCGTCGCCCCAGCGCTCGTGCAGGCTTTCGCCCCGTCGTCCGATCATCTCGATGCCCGCGAGATAGCGGTTGGTCTGGAATCCGGTGGCGCACACGATGACATCGGCGTCCACCAATTCGCCGCTGGCAGTGGCGATCGACGTCTCGGTCACCCGTGCGATCGGGTCGGTTACCAGATTGACGTGGTCCTTCTGAAGCGCCAGGTAGTAGTTGTCGCCGAGTAGCACCCGCTTGCAACGGAATGGATAGTCGGGAGTCAGGGCGGCGCGAAGCCGATCGTCGGCGACGACGCGCTCGAGAAACGAGGTGGCGACCTGCGCGCGATTTGCCACCTGTGGGTCTTCGACGGCATTCCCGGCGAAGTCGTGGAACTGCTTCCAGATTCGCCACCGTTCTTTACGAGCCGCCCAGGGATTGCGGCGAAACCTCGACAGCTCCTGCGGAGTGAACGGACGATCGTCCTTGGGCACCATCCACGGCGGCGTTCGCTGGAATACTGTTAGGCCCGAGGCGATTCGGGCGAGTTCCGGCACCACCTGCACCGCGCTGGCGCCGGTACCGATCACCGCGACGTTCCTGCCGGCCAAGTCCACGCCCGGATCCCACGCCGACGTGTGCATCAGGTGGCCGCGGTAACCGGACAAGCCCTCGATGTCAGGCAGCTTGGGGGCGCCGAACAGCCCGACGGCGCTGACCACGACATCGGCGCGCACCGTGGTGACGGTGTCGCTGTTCGCCTGCTGCAGCTGCAGTTCCCACTGCCGGCCGCGCTCGTCCCATTGCGCGCGCCGCACGTAGGTCTGCAAGGTCAGGTGGCGGCCCAGGTCGAAGTCGTCGACCACCGATTCCAGATAGGCCAGGATCTCGGGCTGCCGAGCGTAGGTGCGGCTCCAGCCCCGGTTCAGCGCGAACGAGAACGAGTACAAGTGGCTCTGCACGTCGCACGCGGCGCCGGGGTAGGTGTTGCGCCGCCAGGTTCCGCCCACGCCGTCGGCGCTCTCGATGATCACCAGGTCGTTGATTCCTCTGCGGCGCAGCGCCACTGCCGCGGCGATACCGCCGAAGCCCGCCCCGATGATCGCCACTTTGGGGGATTGCCGGCGCCGCGTCGCTGCCCGCACCCGGCCGACGCCGTAGAGCCGGCGGGCTTGCCGACTGGTCACGACCCGGCCTCGCCGCCGCGGATCAGGTAGCCATCCAGGCTTCCGTCGGCCCGCCACGCCCGCAACAGGTCGGCGTACTCGGTGGGCGCACCGAAGAAGAAGCTGCCCTGCCGGGTTTTGGCGTCGGCCTTACCTTCGCGGTTGTAGTAGCCCGGCGTACAGGTCTTGGCGCGCTCGGCGGTCGCGGCCGACCGGGCGACAACCGTGTCGACCCAGGCGGCCTCGGCGCCGGCGGACGCCTCGACCTCGGCGACGCCGTGCTCGAGGGCCCACGCGATGATCCACGCCGCGTGGGTCGCCTGCACGTCGAGCAGGTAAGGGAAATTCACCGTGAGCCCGGCCTGGGCGATGCTTTCGATGAAGCAGTTGGGGAAGCCCGTCGCGCACAAGCCCTGGAAGGTGCGGACCCCGTGGCGCCACCGCTCGGTCAGGGTGATCCCGTCGCGGCCGACGAGCTCGAACCCGGTACGCCGGCAGTAGTCGGTGCCCACCTCGAAACCCGTTGCGAAGATGAGGCAGTCGAGGTCGTAGGCGACTCCGTCGACCACGACGCCGGACCCGGTGACGCGTTCGACGCCGAGCCCGCGCGTATCGACCAGCGTGACGTTGTCGCGGTTGAACGCCTGCAGGTATTCGTCGTGGAAGCAGGGCCGCTTGCAGAAGTAGCCGTACCAGGGTTTGAGCGCCTCCGCGGTGGCGGGATCGGCGACGACCTCCTCGACCCGCGCACGGATCTCCTCCATCTTGGCGAAGTCCGCGATCTCGATGTCGCGGCCCCGTTGCTCGGGACCGGCGCCGTCGGCGACGCCCTGGCCGCCGTGCCGCATGACCGGAAGCTTGCGGGTGATGCTGGTCCAAGCGTCCGCGACGAGGTCCTCCTCGGCGTGGCCGCCCGCGGTCAGGATCTGGAAGTTCTCGATCCGCCGGCGCTGCCAGCCCGGCTGCAGGGTGTCGACCCACCGCGGGTCGGTGGGTCGGTTGGCGCGGACGTCCACCGACGACGGCGTGCGTTGGAAGACGTAGAGCTGCCGTGCGGCGGCCGCGAGGTGCGGCACGCACTGGATCGCCGTGGCCCCGGTGCCGATGATCCCGACGCGCTTGCCGGCCAGCTTCTCCAGCTGCTCGCCGGTGTAGGCGTAGTCCCACCGGCTGGTGTGGAACGCGTGGCCGCGGAACGAGCCGAGGCCGTCGATGCCGGGCAGCTTGGGCTTGGCCTGATACCCGTTGGCCATCGACACGAACCTGGCCCGCATCTCGTCACCCCGGTTGGTGCGGATCACCCAGCGGTAACTGCCTGGTTCCCAACGGATCTCGCGCACGTCGGTCTGCAGGCAGGCGTCGCGGTACAGGTCGTAGTGCCGCGCGATGCGGCGGCAGTGTTCGAAGATCTCCGCGCCCTTGGCGTATTTCTCGGACGGCATGTAGCCGAGTTCCTCGAGCAGCGGGAAGTACACGTAGGATTCGACGTCGCAGGCGATGCCCGGATACCTGTTCCAATACCAGGTCCCGCCCACGTCGGCCGCCCGGTCGATCAACCGCACGCTCTCCACGCCGAGCTGGCGAAGCCGCGCTCCGGTCAACAGGCCGCCGAAGCCCGCGCCGACGATCGCCACGTCGACCTCGCCATGAAGGGGCGCACGGGTGAACATGCCGTCGGCCCAGGGGTCCTCGGCGAACCGGGCGAACGGGCCCGCCGTTTCGACGTACTGCGCGATGCCGTCGGGACGCAACCGGCGCGCCCGTTCGACGGCGTACTTTCGGCGCAGCGCGTCGACGTCGAACGTCACGCCAACGGTTTCCGTCAAGGTCTCGACTCCGCTCTGGTGACCCCGACTCTATAGCCTGCAGCACTCCCTTCCGAAAAAGTCCGCTTTGCTCAACCCCCGGTCCGCGAAGCCAGGCCGGCCGCGAGCGACTCGCCCAGACTCCACAAGGCGACCCCGATCAGGACAAGATCCTTGAGCAGGAACTGGCCGGGCAGCGCCGACAGCGCCGGCAGGCCGGCGGCGTGAGTTTTTATCACCCCCGGTGTGGTGAAATCGAGCCACGGCTTCCGCCGCGCTCACGTTCAATGTGCCGGTGTCACTGCTCCACAACGACTTATCGCGCGGTGTAGCGACCGCGCAGCCGGGCCAGCGTGGCCTCGATGCCGGCCGCGTTCGCACGCTTGGCACCGATCCGCTCGTAGTACCTCAGCGTGTTCTTGATCGCCCCGGCGTCGCGGTAGTCGAAGGTCTCGGTCACCCGCGTCAGCGCCGGAGAGAGCGGCTCGAACTCCCACCGCCAGCGGTGACCCACCGGATGGCGCCACTCGACCACGCGGTCGGGTTCCAGAGCGGTCACGGTGCTGGTGATGCGGTAGGGCAGCCCGAACATCTTCATCTTCGTCGAGAACTTCGATCCCACAACAAGTTTGGCGGGGGCCTTGATGTTGCCGCGCACGGTTCCAGAACCGTCGAGCTCGGGATGGCGCCGGGGGTCGGCGACCAACGCGTACAACTCGGCCGCCGGCGCGGCGACTTCCACCGACCGGCTCACCCGTCGGGGTCCGGCGTCGACGACGGTCACGGTCATGGAGCCTCCTGCGGTTGCCCGGCGCTGCCAGGGCGACGCTACGCTTCGCCCTGTCCTCGCACCGCAGGACGTCCAGGAAGGACCCACGAAACGATGAGCCAGTTGATTCCGGGACGGGTGGCTTTGATCACCGGTGCCGCGCGCGGACAGGGCCGCGCGCACGCGGTACGCCTCAGCAGCGAAGGCGCCGACATCATCGCGCTCGACATCGCCGGCCCCCTGCCTGCAACGGTCCCCTACGAGTCGGCGACGCCCGACGACCTCGCCGAGACGGCGCGGCTGGTGAGCGGCAACGGCGGCCGGATCGTCACCGCGGCAGTCGACATCCGCGACCTCGATGCGCTTCGCGCCGCGGTCGACGACGCGGTGGCCGAGCTCGGTCGACTCGACGTGGTGGTCGCCAACGCCGGGATCTGCAGCCCCGCCGCGTGGGACCGGATCACCCCGGAGGCCTTCCGCGACACCATCGACACCAACGTGACCGGGACCTGGAACACCGTGATGGCCTGCGCGCCGCACGTGATCGAGGCCGGCCGGGGCGGCTCGATCATCCTCATCGGCTCGGCCGCCGGCGTCAGGATGGAGCCGTTCATGGTCCACTACACCGCGAGCAAGCACGCCATCACCGGAATGGCGCGCGCCTTCGCCGCCGAGCTCGGGCGCCACAAAATCCGTGTGAACAGCCTGCACCCGGGGGCGGTCGCCACCCCGATGGGCGGCGGGCAGATGCGCGAGGCGATCCGGTCGGCCGGCGACACCTACCCCGAACTCCGTGGCCGCAACAAGCCGCTGCTGCCCGAGGGCATCGCCCAGCCCGAGGACATCGCCGACGCCGTCGCCTGGCTGGCGAGCGACCAGTCCAGGTTCGTGACGGGAACCCAGGTGTCGGTCGACATGGGCATCTCGTACTGCTGACCACGCGGGGGGCGGGAATACGGCCGGAGGAGCTACAGTTGAGTCTGCAGATACCCCCGCCGGGTATGCACGAAGGGAGTGGCATGGTGACGACCGAGTACCGGGTCAGCGGCATGAGCTGCGGGCACTGCGAAGCCGCCGTGCGCAGCGAAGTGACCCGGATCCCCGGGGTGGACGGCGTCGACGTCGACGCGCAAACGGGCCGGCTGGTGGTCACCGGTTCGGCCGCGATCGACGACGCGGCGGTGCTGAGCGCCGTCGACGAAGCCGGCTACGAGGCGGTCCGGGTCGCATGACGACGGCCGCGGTGGCCCGCATCGAGCTGACGATCTCGGGCATGACCTGCGCCTCCTGCGCGGCCAGGATCGAGAAGAAGCTGAACGGGCTGGACAGCGTCGCCGCGACCGTCAATTACGCCACCGAGAAAGCCACCGCGACCGCGCCGTCCGATTACGACCCACAAACGCTGATCGCCGAGGTCGAGAAGGCGGGTTACACCGCGACCCTGGTCCCGAGCCGCGCGCCGGGTGGCGAGGACCCCGGGCTGGGGGCGCTGCGCGCCCGCCTGACCGTCGCCGCGGTCCTGGCCGTCCCGGTCATCGCCCTGGCGATGATCCCCGCGTGGCAGTTCCGCTACTGGCAGTGGGTCTCGCTGGCCCTGGCCACCCCGGTCGTCCTGTGGGCCGGGCGCGCCTTCCACGCCGCCGCCTGGACCAACCTCACCCACCGCACCGCCACCATGGACACTCTGGTCTCGATCGGGACGTTGTCGGCCTTCCTCTGGTCGCTGTACGCCCTGTTCTGGGGGCCGGCCGGCGAGCCGGGCATGCGCCACGGTTTCGAGCTGACCGTCCGGCGCGGGGACGGCGCCGGCGACATCTACTTCGAGGTGGCCGCCGGTGTCACGTTGTTCCTCCTGGCCGGCCGGTACTTCGAGAAGCGCTCCAAGCGCCGGGCGGGTGCCGCCCTGCGCGCGCTGCTCGAACTCGGCGCCAAGGACGTCGCCGTGCTGCGCGGCGGCACCGAGACCCGCATCCCGGTGGAGCGGCTGGCGGTGGGCGACGAGTTCGTGGTGCGCCCCGGCGAGAAGATCGCCACCGACGGGATCGTCGCGTCAGGCTCGTCAGCCGTGGACGCCTGCATGCTCACCGGCGAATCTGTCCCCGTCGAGGTCGGCGCCGGCGACGGCGTGGCCGGCGGCACGGTCAACGTCGGCGGGCACCTGATCGTGCGGGCCACCCGGGTCGGCGACGACACCCAGCTGGCGCAGATGGCCGCGCTCATCGAGGCCGCCCAGTCGGGCAAGGCCGAGGTGCAGCGGCTGGCGGACCGCGTAGCCGGGGTCTTCGTTCCCGTCGTTCTGGCGGTCGCGCTGGCCACGCTCGCCGGCTGGCTGCTGGCGGGATTCCCGATCACCGCGGCCCTCGCCGCGGCCGTCGCGGTCGTCATTATCGCTTGCCCGTGCGCGCTGGGACTGGCGACGCCGACCGCTCTGCTGGTCGGCACCGGCCGCGCGGCGCAGCTGGGCGTTTTACTCAAAGGTCCCGAAGTCCTCGAGTCGACCCGGGAGGTCGACACGATCGTGCTCGACAAGACCGGCACCGTGACCACCGGCCGGATGTCGCTCGTAGGCGTCGTCCCCGGGCCCGAGACGGATGCCGAGACGCTGCTGCGGTATGCCGGCTCTTTGGAAGACGCCTCCGAACATCCCCTCGCCCGGGCGATCGCCGCGGCCGCTGAGGCGCGCCTCGGCGCCCTACCGGCGCCCACGGCCTTCGCCAACCTGGCGGGCAGCGGCGTTCGGGGTGTCGTGGACGGTCACGACGTGGTGGTCGGACGCCCGGCCCTGGTCGCCGACCGCACCCGGCCGCTCGACACATCGTTGGCAGCCGCCGCCACGGCCGAGGAGCGCGAGGGCAGAACCGTCGTGGCCGTGGGCTGGGATGGCCACCCGCACGGGCTGCTGGTGCTCGCGGACACCGTCAAGCACACCAGCGCCGAGGCCGTCCGGCAGTTCAAGCTCCTGGGGCTGACGCCGGTGCTGCTCACCGGCGACAACCGGGTAGTCGCCCGCCGGATCGCGGCCGAGGTCGGGATCGCGCACGTCATCGCTGACACCCTGCCGGCGGGGAAGGTCGCCGCCGTCGAGCGTCTGCAGGCCGAGGGCAAGGTCGTCGCCATGGTCGGCGACGGCGTCAACGACGCCGCCGCCCTGGCCACCGCCGACCTCGGGTTGGCCATGGGCACCGGGACGGACGTGGCGATCGAGGCGGCCGACCTCATCGTCATGGGCGGGGACCTGCGCGCCGCGGCCGACGCGATTCGGCTGGCCCGGCGGACGCTGCGGACCATCAAGGCGAATCTCTTCTGGGCGTTCGGCTACAACGTGGCCGCCATCCCGTTGGCCGCACTCGGCCTGCTCAACCCGATGCTGGCCGGCGCCGCGATGGCTCTGTCGAGCGTTTTCGTCGTCGCCAACAGCCTGCGCCTGCGCTCTTTCGCGAGCGTCATCCGCGATTCCTGACCGGCCGGCCGGATCGCGCTACACGCCCGAATGGCGGGCCTGATGGTGGGGGCCGGTATGGGATAGTGGGTCCGTTCTCACCGTCCCCGGGGCCGATCGAAGGTCATGACCGTTGCAACAGTTCTTCGGACAGTTGTCCTTGCTGCACGGCTGGTTGCCGCCGACGATGCAGGCGGTGGCGCTGCTGGTCGTGATTGCGGCGGTTGAGTGGCGCAAGCGCCGCTGGCACCGGTGGGTATTGCCGGGGGCGCTGGTGACCGCCGCGGCGCTGACCGGCCTCTCCTACTGGTACCTCGGGTCGCTCGGCGTGGCCGGGGACCCGGCGCCGACGGGGTTGTGGCTCTGGATCGCCATGACCGGCCTCGCCGCCGCCGTACTGCTGCTGGGTTGGCCCGGCACGCGATGGTGGCGACGCGGGTTCGCGGCCGTCGCCGTACCGCTGTGTGCGCTGTGCGCTGGCCTGGCGCTGAACGCCTGGGTCGGCTATTTCCCCACCGCCCTCGCCGCGTGGAATCAGCTGACGTCGGTGCCCCTGCCCGACCAGATCGACCGGCTGCGGGTGACGGAGATGCAGCTGGCCGGCACTCGGCCGGCCAAGGGCGTGGTGGTCCCGGTGGACGTCGACTCCACCGCGTCCCACTTCCCGCACCGCCAGGAACTGGTCTATCTGCCGCCGGCATGGTTCAACAGCAATCCGCCGCCGCGGCTGCCGACGGTCATGATGATCAGCTCCGCCTTCAACACCCCGGCCGACTGGCTGGGCCCGGGGGGCGCCTTCACCGCAATCGACGGCTTCGCCGCCGCCCACCACGGCTTCTCGCCGGTGCTGGTGTTCGTCGACCCGACCGGGTCGTTCGACAACGACACGGAATGCGTCAACGGCAGCCGCGGTAACGCCGCCGACCACCTGGCCAAAGACGTGGTGCCGTTCATGGTCTCGAACTTCGGCGTGAGCGCCAACCGCGAGAACTGGGGCGTCGCCGGATGGTCGATGGGCGGCACCTGCGCCGTCGACCTGGCGGTCATGCACCCCGAGTTGTTCCGGGCATTCGTGGACATTGCCGGTGATCGCAGCCCCAACGTCGGCCCCAAGGATCAGTCCATCGCCCGACTGTTCGGCGGCAACGCCGCCGCATGGTCGGATTTCGACCCCATCACCGTGATGAACCGGCATGGGCGCTACACGGGGCTGTCGGGGTGGTTCGACGTCCCGGGGTCGGCCGGGCCCCGCAACGTCGCCGAGGAGGCCAACCCGAGCGCCGGGCCTCCGAACACCGATCCGGGCGCCAACCCCGAGGGTCAGGACGCTGCAGCAAACGCGCTGTGCGCGACCGCAACGGCGAACGGAATCGATTGCGCGGTGGTCTCCCAGCCGGGCAGGCACGACTGGCCGTTCGCCGCGCAGGCCTTCGCCTCGTCACTGCCGTGGCTGGCCTCGACGCTGGGCACGCCCAGTACAGAGCCGGTGCCGTTGCCGCAGCGCAGCGACGGGCAACCGCACTGACCGCGATTCGCCCCCCAGGGACCCCGAGCGGCCCTGGAAAAAGAAGTGGAAAATGAAGCCATTTCGATGCCGAATTCACAGCTGACCCTCCCGTAACGTAGCCGACATATTGTCGGCGGCGGTGGTACGGTTCGCTGCTGTGGCAAATGACTTCGGCTACCCGCTTCCCCCCGGCTCGGGGTCGCGCACGCCGACGTCGCATCGCAAAAGCGCCGCGCGCAACCGCACCCGCGCCTCCAGAGCTTCCGCTGCGGGGGCGTCCGATCGGGGCCGCGCCGCGACGGAGCTCAACCGGCGTCGTTTCCTCGGGGGCCTGGCGGCGGCCACCGTCGCCGCGGTGGGCGCCGCCCGGCTGGTGGTCGACCCGCAACCCCGGACGTTCGCCCAGACGCCGCCGCCGGACGTGGTGACCTCTGGACCGACCGCCCCGGCGGCCCTCCTGCAGCCCCCGCCCCCCAGCGCGCGCATCCCGCTGCCCGGCGGCGGCGCGCTGACGAAGATTCCCGGTGACGGCGACCTGCTGGCACTGACCGTCGACGACGGCGTCAACAGCGAGGTCGTGCGCGCCTACACGCAGTTCGCCAAGGACACCGGGATCCGGCTGACGTTCTTCGTCAACGGCGTCTACGACTCCTGGACCGAGAACCTCGAGACGCTGCGCCCGCTCGTCGACAGCGGGCAGATCCAACTGGGGAACCACACCTGGTCGCACCCGGACCTGACAACGCTGCCGAAGGGGCAGATCGCCGAACAGCTCAAGCGCAACGACGACTTCCTCAAGAAGACCTACGGCATCGGCGCGAAGCCCTACTGGCGGCCGCCCTACGCCAAGCGCAACGCCAGCGTCGACGCCGTCGCTGCCGACTTCGGCTACACCGTCCCGGTCCTGTGGTCTGGCTCGCTCTCGGATTCCACGCTGATCACCGAGGACTACATCCTCCAGATGGCCGACCAGTACTTCACCCCACAATCGATCGTCATCGGCCACCTCAACCACTTGCCCGTCACTCACGTTTATCCCCAGCTGGTCGACATCATCCGCTCGCGCAACCTGCGCAGCGTCACGCTCAACGACGTCTTCCTCAAGACGCCGTAGGCGAGGGCGAATCACGAAGCGCGGCATCGAGGTTCGGTGACCGGAAGGGGGACCGGCCCTCTCCCGCATCGACGGCCGGGGCCACCGCCGGCCGGGGCGCCGGCGCTCGAGCGTCGACTTGTTGACGCGATTTTGCGGATTTTCCGAACACAACTCGACGTTCGGCGGTGACGCTTGGTCAGCGACTCGCCGCGGCACCCTCTGCCGCGGCCTTGATGGAGTTGAGCGTCGCGCGCATGATGTGCGCGACGAATGGCCGGACCAGCCACCAGTAGCGCATGAAACGCCGACGTGCGGCGGGATCGGTTGTGGTGGTCCGGCATTGGTAGCTCAGCAACGTGTGGCCCGCCCCGTACGGCGCGACCGAGAAGTTGGCGGCGAGCTTGCCCCACCCCGGATCGGCGAACCCGCCGAAGTCGGCCGGCGCCACGTCGCGCCATTCGATCACCGGCCGCCAGAACTTACCCACCGCGCCGAAGGCGATCTCGCGGTCGGGTCGCTCCCCCAACCCCAGCCAACCGGGCAGCGCGATCTCCCCCGACACCACAAGCTTCGGCGGCGGCGGGCCGGCCTTGCCCGAGAGCCGCTCGGGTAATCCCCGAATCCACATCGACGCCGTGAGCAGCGGTGTGCGGACCGTCAGCAGGTCCAACGCCTTGGCCGCCCGGAAGGTGGCCGGCGGGTCGGCGGCGACCACGACGTGCTCGGCGATCATCGCGTCGAACCGCGGAATCGCCGACTCGATCAACATGTGTTCTGCACGGACGTCCGCCATGAGTCGATCGTCGCCGCCGGCCCCGGGGCAGGCCTAGGGCCGCTCGTCCTCCGGCCGATGGACCATCGGCACCGCACGCCCAGCGCCCTCGTCGACACTCGGTGACGCGAGCTCGCGCTCGAGCGCGCCGGTGATCTCGGTGGTGGTCACGACGAGGGCGGTCATGAACTCGACGATGCGGGATCGGCTGACGTCGATGTCGTGCCGGTACCACTGGGTGGTCAGTTCGAGCAGACCGCCGACGACCGTCAGCGCCGTCAGCATCACGTTGTCGTCGGTCCCCGCGGCGTCGCCCACCAGTGCGCGAACCTGCCCGATCGTGACCTGGGTGAGGACGTCGACCACCTCGCGCCGACGGTCGGCCAGCGCCTCGGCCGTTTGCAGCTCGATCAGGAGGCGCGATCGCCGCGGGTCCTCGTCGATGAAGGCGAATACGAATTCGATGACGGCGCGGATGCGGGGCTGCAGGGCGGGTGGCGACTCTGCGACGGTCGTCATGATCCCTGTCAGGGCCCGGTTGAACTGGTCTTCGAATACCGCGACCAGCAGCTCTTGACAGTCGCGGAAGCTTTCGTAGAAGTAGCGATCGTTGAGTTGTGCCCTCGCGCTGACGGCCCGCACGCGCAGACCGCCGACGCCTTGCTCGGCGATGGCGTCGAGGGCCGCCCGCATCAGCTGTCGGCGGCGCTGCTCACGCCGTTGATCAGCGGTGAGACCGCGATGCACCGCCATACGAATGTGGACTCCTGCCGTTCGGCAGCCGGGCTTGCGCCGCCGGCTCACTTTGGTGAAGTATTTCACCAATCATTTTGGTGAAGCTTTTCACCAATGATCGTAGGGGGACGATTGCTCAATCGCACCGGGGAATACAGCGCGCGTCTTGCCGCCTTGGGCGCGTTCACCACCCGACACAAAACGCTGCTGATCGGCGCGTGGATCGGCATGGCCGCGGTCTTCATAGTCGCCGTCCCGCCGCTCGAGACCGTCGTGCGTCAGCAGTCGGTACAGCTGCTACCGAACGACGCGCCGTCGTTTCAAGCGCTCGACCGCATGACGACGGCATTCGGCGAGCGGGGCGCGAAGACCTCGATCGTGGTGGCGATGGAGGACCCCGCGGGTCTGACCCCCTCGGTGCTACAACGCTACGACCGGCTCGTGGCGGCACTGCGCTCCGACAAATCACACGTTCTGCTGGTGCAGGACCTGCTCGGCGACCCGACCACCAGAACCCGCGCGGTCAGCAAAGACGGGAAAGCGTGGTTCCTGCCGGTCGGTATCGCCGGCACGCTCGGCGACCCCAGGTCGGCCGACTCGGTCGACGCCGTGCGCGCGAGCGCAGCCTCTGCGTTCGCTGGATCGCGGACGGTCTCGCACGTCACCGGTCCGGCCGCGACCTTCCGCGATCAATGGGCTTCCGGAGAGGGCGAGCTGCTTGTCATCTCGGTGGCCACCGCCGCCCTGATCGCGCTCATCCTGTTGCTCGTCTACCGCTCCGTGGCCACCGCCCTGCTGCCGCTGGTGGTGATCGGCGCGAGTGTGGCCGTCGGCCGGGGCGTGCTGTCGGCGTTGGGTGAAATCGGGTTGCCGGTTTCGCAATTCACCATCGCGTTCATGACGGCCGTCCTCCTGGGCGCCGGTACCGACTACAGCGTCTTCCTGATCAGCCGCTACCACGAGCATCGACGAAGCGGCACCGCCCCGGAACCGGCCATCGTCCAAGCCTGCGGCAGCGTCGGTCGCGTCATCTTGGCCTCGGCGGCCACCGTCGCATTAGCGTTGGCCTCCATGGTGTTTGCGCGCCTGAGCGCCTTTCAGGGCGTTGGTCCCGCCTGCGCCGTCGCGGTGCTGATCGGATTCCTGGCCACCGTCACGCTGCTCCCGCCCCTGCTGGCATTGGCGGCCAAACGCGGCATCGGAGATCCCCGCCCAGACCTGTCCCGCGGCTACTGGAATCGGATTGCCGTGTTGGTCGTGCGACGGCCGGTGCCGTTGCTGGTGGCAAGCCTGGTGATCTTGCTCGCGCTGGGCGGCGTCGTGGCCACCATGACGATCAGCTACGACGACCGCACCGGGCAACCGGCCGGCACCGGAAGCAACCAGGGATATCGGCTGCTGGATCGCCATTTCCCCAAAGACACCGTCATCAACGAGTTCCTCTTGATTCAATCCGACACCGACATGCGCACGGCGAAAGGCCTCGCCGACCTCGATGCCCTGGCCGCGCGGGTCGCGCAGCTCCCCGGGGTCACCCGGGTCTCCGGGGTGACCCGCCCCACCGGGGAGCGGCTGGATGAGGCTCGATTGTCCTGGCAGAACGGGCAACTGGGCGACAAGATGGGCAAGGCCGTCGCCGACGGGCAAGCCCACCGGGACGATCTCACGAAACTCACGAACGGGGCCGACCAGCTCGCCGACGGCCTGGGCCGGCTCGACACCACCCTGCGTCGCGCGCTCACCCCACTGACCGAACTCCTGAGCCGAGCCGAAAGAGGAGGCCCCAAGCTCCAGACCGCCCGTCCCCTGCTGCAACAGCTCACCGCCACCGCACCCGCCGTGGATCAAGCCGCACGCACCGGTTCGGGTCTACGGCCCCTTGCCCAACAGGCCGCCACCGCCATCGCGGCCATCGATCCCCTCGCAGAGGGTCTCAACACTTCACCGTGGTGCGCCACCACACCGCAGTGCGCCCAACTCCGCGACGAGACGCAGGTGCTGGTCACCCTGCGCAACGGCGGATTCTTCGACCGGGTCGCGGAGCTCAGCGATCAGTTCGGCGACAACACCACCCTGGCCGGCACGCTGGCCGACATCCAAGGCGCCGCCGCCGCCATGCAGCAGTCCCTCGGCGTGGCCGGCGACCCCGCTGACATCGTCGGCAACGTCCGCCGACTGCAAGACGGCGTGAGCCGACTCGCCTCGGGCGCCCAGGCGTTGGCCACCGGCGTGCACACCCTTGCCGACAACAACATCCAGCTGCTCGGCGGCATGAGCCAGATAGCCGCCCAGCTGCAGAGCTCCGCCCGCGCGGGATCGGACACCGCCTCGGGTTTCTACCTGCCGCCGGACGCCTTTGAGAATCACCAATTCAGTGAGATGGCAAGCCAATTCATGTCACGGGACGGTCGCACCGCGCGGTTCGCCGTCGCGTCCTCGTACGATCCCTACTCCGCCGACGCGATGGCGCTGGACCAAACCATCATCGACACCGCCGACGCCGCCCGGCCCAACACCTCGTTGGCCGGGGCCACCGTCTCTATCGCCGGGTTCACCGCACTCAACTCCGACCTCCAACGCCTGCTGGCGGCGGACTTCGGTCGCCTGGCCACCACCACCCTGCTCATCGTGGGCGTCGTCCTGATCCTGTTGCTGCGGGCCGTGGTTGCCCCGCTCTACCTACTGGGCACCGTCGCGCTGAATTATTTCGCCGCCCTGGGCCTCGGAGTGCTGGTATTCCAGCACATGTTCGGTCACGCGATCGCGTGGCCCGTCCCCCTGTTGGCGTTCATCCTCCTGATCGCGGTGGGTGCCGACTACAACATGCTGGTCATCTCCCGCCTACGCGAGGAGTCCGCGCAGAGCGCGCGCGTCGGCGTCCTGCGCACGGTGGCCAAAACCGGCTCCGTGATCACCTCGGCGGGCTTGATCTTCGCCGCGAGCATGTTCGGCCTGATGTTCGGTTCCCTCGACATGATGGTCCAGGCCGGGTTCGTGATCGGCTGCGGGCTGCTGCTCGACACCTTCGTCGTCCGGACGTTGACCGTCCCCGCGATCGCCACGCTGATAGGCGAAAACAGTTGGTGGCCACACCGGAAACTAGAGTTCCGGCGACGTGGCTTCGGCGCGCTCCTTGATGCCCAGCATCATCCGGCGAACCATGGCAGCGTGTAGCGGCTCACCCACCGCATAGTCGATGACCGCGCCGAGCGCCCGAAGCAGTCCGGAGCGTCGTGGTGCCAGCGGCCGCAACCATCCGGAGTCCCGGCCACGCACCAACAGGCGAGTGCTGTTGTCGCCCAACGGCACCAACACGAACGCCCAGGTCCCGATGACGAGCGCGCGGTTGGGCCGCAGCACCGTCACCGGGCTTCCGATCCTGACCGAGCCGAACGATGCGGTGTCGATCTGGTCGCCGACGTCGATCGCCTGCAGCTCGGGATGGATGCGGCTCGCGGAGTGGCGACCCTCGGCGTAGTGCACCGTGCCGGGGAACACGTAGCGCTCGACCCAGTCGTAGCTGTAGAACCCCGCCCGGCGATCGCCGATCTGCACCAGCCACGGCCAAACCACGGCGGGCAGGGCCCCGATGGTCACCGCCCTCGTGTGGTGGCTCATGACCTCCTGAACGATCTCGTCGCCCGGCAGCGCCATCCGCCGTTCCGCATCGGTGGCGCCCCAGTCCAACAGGGCTGGGCGGATCAGCGTGTCGTAGCCGATCAGGGCGAGGAGTGCACCAGCCCGCAGCCGGCACAGCCATCTCATCGTTTCATTGTGCCGGGCGAACGGTGGGATCGGCGCGGGCCTTGGTCCCCGACGTAGGGGTCCTTCGGCCGCCGCGGCCGGCGTCGATGGGCGATACGCTCCGCAGATGTACGCACCCCGCACTTTGTTTCACGCGGCCCGCGGGCTCGTCCTGATGGTGGGATCCGTGGCGTTGACTTGGTTGCTGGCCAGTTATGCGGTTGCAAAGATCGTGCAGCACAACAAGAAGCTGCGCCCCACCCTACTCAAGCCATACAACAAGATCATTCGGCCGATCGCGGGAGGCGCCACTCGCCGTATGCGCTTCTCGAACACGTCGGCCGCCATTCCGGCCGGACCTATGTGACCCCGGTCGGGGCCTTTCCGTTCGAGGACGGGTTCGTGATCGGGCTGTCGTACGGCGCCGACGTCGACTGGTGCCGAAACATCATGGCATCCGGTCGGGCGGCGGTGACCTGGCGCGGACAAACGTTCCGCCTCGAGCGGCCCGAGATCATTCCCATGAGCCCGACCGTGTTGCGAGCGATCCCACCATATTTCCGGCTGCCGGCACGAGAGCTGAAGCAGGTGGTCTGGCTGCACCGGTGACGCGAAGTTCAGGCGTTCTGCGGGAATCCGAGGTTGATCCCGCCATGACTAGGGTCCAGCCAGCGGGTGGTGACCGCCTTGGTGCGGGTGAAGAAGTGCACTCCCTCGACGCCGTGGGCGTGGGTGTCGCCGAACAGGGACGCCTTCCAACCGCCGAAGCTGTAGTAGGCCATCGGGACCGGAATGGCGACATTGATGCCCACCATGCCCACCTCGACCTCTTTCTGGAATCGGCGGGCGGCGCCACCGTCATTGGTGAAGAGAGCGGTGCCGTTGCCGTAGGGGTTGGCGTTTACGAGCCGCAGCGCGTCGTCGTAGGACTCCACGCGCACCACCGCCAGCACGGGACCGAAAATCTCGTCGGTGTAGACGCTCATGTCGGTGGTGACGTGGTCGATCAGCGTCGGCCCCAACCAGAATCCGCCGTCTGCGCCGTCGACACTGACGTTGCGGCCGTCCACGACGATCTTGGCCCCGTCGGTCTCGCCGTCATCGATGTAGGAGATCACCTTGTCGCGATGTTCCCGGGTGACGAGTGGCCCCATGTCCGAATCCCGGGTTCCGTCACCCGTTCTGATCGTGGCGGCCCGCTCGGCGATCTTGGCGACGAACTCGTCGGCGATCGGGCCGACCGCCACTGCGACGCTGATGGCCATGCAGCGCTCACCAGCCGAGCCGAACCCGGCGTTGATCATGGCGTCCGCGGCGACGTCGAGGTCGGCGTCGGGCAGGACCACGGCATGGTTCTTGGCGCCGCCGAGGGCCTGCACGCGTTTGCCGGCCGCGCATCCGGTTGCGTAGACGTGCCGCGCGATCGGGGTGGACCCGACGAACGACACCGCTTTGATACCCGGGTTGACCAGCAGCTCGTCGACGGCCGTCTTGTCACCCTGGAGCACGTTGAAAACCCCTGGGGGCAGACCCGCTTCGGCCCAGAGGCGGGCCAGCCACAGCGACGCGGAGGGGTCCTTCTCGCTGGGTTTGAGCACCACCGTGTTGCCCGTTGCGATCGCGATCGGAAAGAACCACATCGGGACCATCGCGGGAAAGTTGAACGGGCTGATGACGGCGACTGGGCCGAGCGGTTGCAGCGACGAGTGCGCGTCGACGTTGGTCGAGGCGTTCTCGGTGAATCCGCCCTTGAGAAGATGCGGTACGCCGCAGGCGAATTCGACGACCTCCTGCCCTCGACCGATCTCGCCCAGCGCATCGGAGAGCACCTTGCCGTGCTCGCCGGTGATGATCGCCGCCAGCTCATCTTTCCGCGCATTGAGCAGTTCACGGAAGTTGAACAGGATCGCGGTGCGCTTGGCCAGCGACGTGTCACGCCATCCGGGATAGGCAGCGGCGGCGGCATCGATCACCGCCCGGGCGTCGTCGATGCCGGCCAGGGCGACCCGGCCGGTCGTTTCGCCGGTGGCCGGGTTGGTGACCGGCGCGGTTGCGGTACTGCTGCCGGCGAATTCCGCATTGTTGACCCAATGGGGAATGGTGGTGCTCATCGGCGTCCTTCCGGTTTGCCTGGGCGACATGGCGACTAACCATCACGCTAGGAGCGGAAGGACCCGTTGGGAAATGCCTGGCGTGCACCGTCTATGCGTTTGCGGCATGGGTGAAGGCCGCCGGCGTCAGATGATGCCGTACTCGTTGATTTTGCGGTAGATCGTCGCACGGGACATGCCGAGGGCCTCGGCGGCGCCCGCCTTGTTGCCGCCGTTTTCGAGCAGGCCGCGCACGATCGCGTCGCGTTCCAGGGCCTCGATCCGGGAGAGCGTGTGCTTGGACACCGACCAGCATTCGGGCGGGAGTTGACGCGCCACGATCACGCCCGAGCGCTGTGTGGCGACCGTGCGGGCCAACACCTCCCGCAGTTGCCCGACGTTGCCGGGCCACGGCAACTTCCGCAATTGGGACATCGCCTCGGGATGCAGCCGCACGGGCGCGCCGCGCGTCAGCTCGTGCAGTAGGAAGGGCACCAACTCGTCGAGGTCCTCGATCCGGTGCCGCAACGCCGGCACGGCGACGGTGCGCGGGAAGACCGCCAACAGCGCCTCGAGGGCCGGTGAGGGGGACCCGGGTCCGATCGTCGCCGCCAGCCAGCCCCGCCCGGTGCGGGAGCGCAGCAGGTCGGCGATCGGCTCGAGCGCCGTACCGTCGGTGCGGTCCAGATCGGCGATCACCGTGGCGAAGTCCGGACCCACGGTTGCCGCTTCGAGTTCGGTGAGCACTTGCGCGGCATCCATGGTGCGGCAGGAAAGCACACGAACGGTGCGTTCAGGTCGCAGGTGCTGGGCGACCGCACGGGCCAGCGCGGACCGGCCCGATCCCGGTTCTCCGTTGAGCACCAGCCATTCCCGCTCGCGGCAGCTTCGGTCGACCTGCTGCGCGGCGTGACGCCAGGAGCTGCTGGTCCCGGCGAGGTGCGGGATGTGCACGGGCGGAGGCGAATCGGCCTCGGCGACGTCGATGTGCACCTGATAGACGAAGTTGGCGCGGCCGCCCCGCCCCGGTGACCGATGCACCGCCCGCACGCGCGCGGCGGCACCACTGGGCAGCTCCACGGTCAGCACGGCGCCGACGACCGCCGAGCCGCGGAACTCCGACGCCCGTTCCGACAACGCCGTTCGATCGTTGACTTCCAGGGTTCGACGCAGCTGGCGGTTCATCAGGACGACGTCCCCACCGACGGCCAGCACACCATGGGGATACCGCCGACAGTGCTGCAGGTACGCCTCGAGCAAAGCCGTTTCGCTCTCGCGCGCCAACAGCCTCATCCGGTCCTCGATCTGCTTGGCGGCGCTCTTGGCGAGCGCGTACAACAGCGGGGCGGATTGGTCGGTGAAGCCGGTGAGGTCGACGACACCGGCGATCCGGCGCGTCGAAGGGTCACGGATGGGGGCGGCGGCACAGGTCAACCGCCCGAGGGGCGCCATGTAGTGCTCGCCGCCCTCGATGTAGGTGGGCTGCGCGAGTTCCAGGGTGGTCCCGATCCCGTTGGTGCCGGCGAACTTCTCGGCGAAGCTGTATCCGGGCACCAAACGCACCGCGTCCAGCGCCTCGACGAGCGCCGAGTCACCACCCAGCCGCTCCAAGACGACGCCCTCCGCCGTCGTCAAGATGACGCAAACCGGCTGTCCGCTGACATCGTCGGCGATGCGGCGCAGGATCGGGGCCGCCGCCGTCATCAGCTCGGAGTCGGTCCTGGATTGCCGGACGAACGGCAGCTCCACGCGGTCCGGGTGCACCCGCAACGACCTGGATCGGCGCCATGAATGCAGGACGTCTTCCCGAACGCCCCACTCCTGCAGCGACCCGGTGCGCAGGAATTGTCTGCGCGCGCGCAGCACCTGCGCGACCGGGTCTGGCTCTGGCTCCACCCTGGTGGCAACGGGCTTGCGGTCCCCTGAGATTCCCGATCGCTCCTGGATGTGACGGAGCTAATGGTGTGCCGGGCTTACGCCGCGGGCAGACCGGCGGGTGCCGGCAGTCCCGGCACCGCGGCCACGTGCCCCTGGCGGATTCCCGCGGCGATCTGCTGCTGCAGCGTCGGGCCGTCGGCGGGAGCCGCCCGCTGGCAGGTGCAGCTGAAACCGCCGAACGGGTTGGGTCCGTTGTCAACCGAATTCGGCTGCGCCGCGGCCGGTGCCGCCGCCGCCAGACCGAGACCGACCGCCGCCGCGGCGCCGGCCAGAACTTTCGCGATACGGTGGTGTTGGGTTGTCATTTCCCGCTCATCTCCTGGGGTTGTTGGTTACCCCTCCATGAGACCGCCGGCGGCGCCGGGTGAGCGTCTCAATCTGAGATTCGCGGCGCGGGCCTCGGGTCAGCTCGCGAATTGCGGCTGCGCGGGGCCACGTCCGACCGCCGACTGGGTGCGCCCGATGCGGTCGAACCGCTCGACACGCGCCGAAATCCCGCTTTTGCCATCGGCTTCCAGCATGAGACGCGCCAACTCCTCACGCACGGCCGCGCCGATCCGCTTGCTGAACTGGATGGGCTCGTCGGCGGCGTCGTTGCACTCGGGGACGATGCGGTCGACGATGCCGTGCGCCAGCAGATCGGCGGAACGCACCCCCTGCATCTCGGCCATCTCGGCCGCGTGGCAGGTGTCGTGGTAGACGATGGCGCTGGCGCCCTCCGGGGGGAGCGGCGACAACCAACTATGCTGCGCGGCCAGCATCCGGTCCGCGGGCAGGAGCGCGAGCGCCCCGCCGCCGCTGCCCTCGCCCAGCAGCACGGAAACCGTGGGCACGTCCAGCGATATCATGTCGGCGATGCACCGCGCGATTTCGCCGGACAGACCACCCTCTTCGGCCTCGCGGGACAGCGCCGCGCCGGCCGTGTCGATCACCGCGACCAGAGGCAGCCCGAGGTCGGCGGCCAGCCGCATCCCGCGACGGGCCTCCCGCAGCGCCCCCGGGCCCAGGGGATCCTGCCGCGTCTGGCTGCTGCGGTCATGGGCCACCAGCACGCACGCCGTGTCCGCCAGCTGCGTGAGCGCCAAGAGCAGGCCCGGGTAGGTCTCGCCCTGGCCGGTGCCGTTGAGCGGCAGCAACTCGGTTGCGTTGTGGCGCAGCAGTTCCCGAACACCCGGCCGGTCGGCCCGGCGCGATGCCGTGATGGACCGCCAGGCCGGCACATCGATGGCGGGGGCCTGTCGGGGTGCCGCGGGGATCCGGTCTGGCGGCGGAGTGCCGATGATGCGCAGCGCGCGGTCGACCACCCCGGGGAGTTCGTCCAGCGGGGTGACCGCATCGATGAGCCCGCAGCCGTACAGGTTCTCGGCGGTCTGCACTCCCGCGGGAAAAGGCTTGCCGAACAGCGCTTCGTAGACCCGGGGCCCCAGGAAGCCGATGCGGGCGCCCGGCTCGGCGATCGTCACATGCCCCAGTGAGCCCCACGAGGCGAAGACGCCGCCCATCGTGGGGTTGCGCAAGTACACCAGGTAGGGCAGCCGAGCGGCCTTGTGCTCGACCACGGCGGCGGTGATCTTCACCATCTGGACGAACGCCGTGGTGCCCTCCTGCATGCGAGTGCCCCCGGAGGCGGGCAACGCGATGAGGGGCAGCCGCTCCGACGTAGCGCGGCGGATCGCGATGGCCAGCCGGTCGCCGGCCGCCACGCCGATCGAACCGCCGAGAAACCCGAAGTCACCCACCAGGATTGCCACTCGCCGGCCGCGCACGGTGGCGGCGCCCGTGAGCACCGCTTCGTCCAGGCCGGTGCGTTCTTGCGCCCGGCGCAATTCCGCACCGTAGGCGGAGTCGCCGGTGACGTCCGCCGGGGTGTCCCAGGACCGCCACGAGCCGGCATCGACCAGCCTCGCGACGGCCTCGCGGGCGCCGGTTCGCGTCATTTGGATTCCCCGTCGTTGAGCCAGGAGACGACGGCTTCGGTGTCTGCGCCCAGCAGTGGCGGCGACTGATGCTGGACGGGGGCCGCCTCGCGACCGTCGAAGTCGAAGAAGCGCAGCGGGGGCCCGGGCAGCGTGATGCTGCCCAGGGTGGGGTGCTCGACGTCGACGAGCAGGCCCTGCGAGCGCGTCTGTTCCCACTCGTAGACCTGGTCGATGCTGCGGATCCGACCGGCCGGGATCCCGATGCGTTTCAGCTCGTCCAGCAGTCTCTCGGTGTCCCAGCCGGCGAACGCGGCCTCCACGGCCTGGTTGACGGCCTTGTGGTTCTCGACGCGTTCGGGGTTGCTGGCCATCCCCGGAGCCTCGGGATCGAGGTGGAAACCGGCGCAGAACTTCCGCCACAGGCCTTCGCTGCCCACCGCAATCTGCACCGCGCCGTCCGCGGTGGGAAACAGCCCATAGGGGCAGACCGAGGGGTGGTGGTTGCCCTGCGCACGACCCACCTGTTTCGCGACGGTCCATTTCGTTCCCTGGAACCCGTGGACGCCCACGACAGCGGCCAGCAGCGACGTCCGCACCACCCGGCCCCTGCCGGTCGCCGCGCGGTTGAGCAGGGCCGACACCACGCCGAAGGCGCCGTACATGCCGGCCAGCAGGTCGGCGATCGGCACGCCGACCTTTTGGATGTCGTCGGGGCCGGACCCGGTCAGCGACATCAAACCCGCCTCGCCCTGGGCAATTTGGTCATACCCCGCGCGGCCCCCATCAGGGCCGTCATGACCAAATCCCGTGATCGACAGCATGACCAGTCCCGGGTTGAGCTCGGCGAGCCGTTCGGTGGAAAACCCCAACCGGTCGAGCACGCCGGTGCGGAAGTTCTCGATCAGGACGTCGGCGCGGCGCACCAGCGCCTCGAGCACGCGCACGCCCTCGTCGGATTTGAGGTCCAGCGCGACCGACCTCTTGTTGCGGTTGGCCGAGAGGAAGTAGGTCGACTCCAGTTGACCGCCGTCGGTCTCGATGAACGGCGGCCCCCAGCCACGGGTGTCGTCCCCCGCCCCGGGTGCTTCGACCTTGATCACGTCGGCACCCAGGTCCGCGAGCATCATGGCGGCGTGCGGCCCCGCCAGCGCGCGGCTCAGGTCGACCACGAGGACCCCCGCGAGGGCCCGGTCCGATTCGGTTACGCGGGTCATGTCCCACCACTTCCGTCGTTGGCGTGTCGTCGAGGCTGGCGTCCGCTGGCCTAGTGGATCAGTGGACTAGCCACTCTACCCACGGCGCGACGGCCGGCGTCAAGTCCGCGCCGGTCTCACCCGCGTCGCGCTCGATGATTGCGGAGTGGGGTACCGTTTGCTGCGAGGAGAGTGAGTGACCCAGTGGCCCAGCAACTTCGTCCGGTAAGCCGTCCCCGCCTCTATGAGGTGATCGTCGAACAGATCTGCGCGTACATCGACGACGCTGGACTGGCTCCGGGGGACCGCCTCCCCGCCGAACGGGAACTCGCCGCGAAACTCGGCGTCAGCCGCGCCTCGGTGAGCCAGGCCTTGGTGGCCCTCGAGGTGCAGGGCGTGCTGGCGGTTCGCCACGGCGACGGGGCCGTCCTGGTCGGGCGGCCGAGCGAGGAACGGGCCGTCGCGGCCCTGCGGGAGCACGCGGATCGCTTGCCCGACATCATCGAGGCCCGGCAGGCGCTCGAGGTGAAGATCGCCGCGCTGGCCGCGGCGCGACGCACCGACGACGAGCTGGCGGCGATCGAATCGGCCTTGGCGACAATGGAATCCGAAATCGCCGACGGTGACCGCGGCGTCGCGGGCGACGAGCAATTCCACGAGGCCCTGACCGTGGCGGCGCACTCGGCGCTGCTCGCGAAGTTGATGCGCGAGATGGCGGGGCTCATCCGGGAGAGCCGCATCGAGTCGCTGTCGCAGCGCGGACGTCCACGGGCATCGCTTGAGGGTCACCGACGTATCGCCGAGGCCGTCCGACGGCAGGACCCCGACGCTGCCGCGGCCGCGATGGACGACCACCTCAAGCTGGTCTCCGATGTCGACCTGCTCCGGGTCGACGAGAATTCGTCGGATCGCTAAGACGATCCGACGGACGCGTCGTCCGAGCGCAGTTCTACCATGGTACTCGCGCGCTCGTCGGTCAGCGGCCGAGCGCCGGTGTGGGCGGCGGCGCCGTTGACCGCAGAGTGTTCGGCCGACTCGTGGGGCGCGCGAAGTATCGCGGGTCGGCGCGTGTCGACCGACAGCTGGAAGATGTCCGCGCGGTTGTACGTGCCGACGATGTCATGGGCCTGCTTGGCCACGACCTCACGCTGCAGGTCGATTTCCGCGTGCAGGATCCCCTCGGGGGCGGTCAGCGGGCCGGCGACGAGCCGGCCATCGGGACCGACCACCATCGACGCCGGCGGTGCCGCGGTCAGTGCCCGCTCGATTCGGTTGTCGCCCTGGGCAATCTCGCGCATGGCCACCTCGTCCAGGGTGGTGGCCGCGACGACGACGAACACCTTGCCCTCGAATGCGTGTGCCGCACTGCGGAGTCGGATGCTCTCGGCCAGGTCGTATTCGAAGTTCTCCGTGCGCCCGTCGAACGGCCACGCGGGCGGGTAGGTCGCGAGGTGCATGCGCTCGCCCTGCGCGAGCAGGGTGAATCTCGCGAGCGTGTTGGTGTTTTCGCCACAGATGAGGGCACCGAGCTGCCACCCGTCGAGTTCCGCCGGCCGCAGATCGTAGGCGTCGCCGTGGGACCATGTCAGGCGCTCGTACCAGGTGGCCACCAGCTTGCGGCGGTGGTTCACCAAGCGGCCGTTCCGGTCGAACACCAGGTTCGAATTCCACAGCTGCCCAAGGCTGTTCGGGTTGCGCTCGTTGATCCCCACGGAAAGCACCACGCCGTTCTGCCGGGCGATGCGGCTGAGCCGGTCGGTGTGCGGTCCGGGCACCACGATCGACGCGGCGACCAAGCGTTCGTGCAGCGGATGCTGGTCGATCGGAGGCAGCACGGCGTTCCAGGCGGGGAACCCGGCGAGGAAGGCCTCCCCGAAAACCACCAGCTGGGCGCCGTCGCGAGCGGCGGTACGAACCAGCTCCTCGACCTTGTCGAGGGAGGCCTGCAGGTCGAGGAAGACCGGCGCCGCCTGAACTGCGGCAACGGACACCCTGGGCAGCGGGGCGAGGGACACGTGAGACTCCTTGGATACGGGGCGGCGCTCAGAATGTCTGAATCTGTCGACATTCATTTCGGGGTATGACTGAACTCAGATCCCACCATAGACCCAGTTGAAGAGCTGTCAACTCCCGACGAGGCCCCGCTTCATTGTCGCGATTGTCTAATTTTCTCGACAATTTACAGACCGCTTGCGCTTCGCACCGCAGGTCGCGGGCTAATTGTCGAGGCTGCTCGACACCACGCGGCCTCCTCGACCCAGTTGCATGGCTGGCGGTATGTCCTGGAGGACTTTATAGTGGTCCGCATCACTGGATAGGCCACTCATCCACACGGTCGAGAATCTTCGACACCGGCCGCTGCACCCGGAGGTAGGACGTGCCACAACCCCTGATCGACGCCCGCACCGGGACGTCAGACCTCCAGACCTTCCAGGAGGTGCAGGACAGCCCGGAGTTCCGGGATCTGCGCCGGCGGTTACGCCGGTTCACGTTCCCGATGACGGCCTTCTTCCTCGCCTGGTACCTGGCCTTCATGCTGCTTGCCATGTACGCGCGCGGCTTCATGGCGATCAAGGTCTGCGGCAACATCAACCTCGGTGTGGTACTCGGGTTCGGCCAGTTCGCCACCACCTTCGCGATTACCGCGCTCTACGTCAGATTCGCCAACCGCTCGCTCGATCCGCGTGCCGCGGCCATTCGGGCAAAGCTCGAAGGGGCGCTCTGATGACCGTCAACCTCGCGGCGGCCTCCCATGTCGGCGATCCGGTGGTCAACATCGCGGTGTTCGCGTTCTTCGTCATCGTCACCTTGGCTTTGGTGATCCGCGCGGGCCGGAGCACCACGAACGCTGCCGACTTCTACACCGGCGGGGGTGAGTTCTCCGGTGCGCAAAACGGTTTCGCGATCGCCGGCGACTACCTGTCGGCGGCGTCGTTCCTCGGCGTGTCAGGTGCCATCACCGTGTACGGCTACGACGGCTTCCTCTACTCGATCGGCTTTTTCGTCTCGTGGTTGCTGGCGCTGTTGCTCGTCGCCGAACTCTTGCGCAACACGGGGCGCTTCACCATGGCAGATGTCCTCAGTTATCGGCTGCGGCAGCGGCCCGTCCGCACGGCGGCCGCGTTGTCCACGCTCACCGTCTCGCTGTTCTATCTGCTCGCCCAGATGGCAGGCGCCGGCGGGCTTGTCGCCCTGCTGCTCAACATCAACAGCCGTGTCGGCCAGTCCGCCGTGGTGGCCGTGGTGGGCGCATTGATGATCGCTTACGTGCTCATCGGGGGCATGAAGGGCACGACCTACGTTCAGATGGTCAAGGCGGCGCTCCTGGTGTCGGGGGCCGCCATCATGTTCTTCCTCGTGGTGCTCGCGGTGCGGGGTAACTTCTCCCAACTGCTCGCCCACGCGCAGGCGAAGGCGGACGCGTCCATTACCAAGGGAATCGCCGGACGTAACCTGTTGGAACCCGGCGCCAAATACGGCGTCACACCGACCACCAAACGCGATTTCATCTCGCTGGGCGTCGCGCTGGTGCTGGGCACCGCCGGCCTGCCGCACGTGCTGATGCGCTTCTACACGGTTCCGACGGCACGAGAGGCGCGTCGCTCGGTCACCTGGGCGATCGGCTTGGTCGGCGTCTTCTATCTGTTCTCGTTGGCCATCGGTTACGGTGCGGCGTGGCTGGTCGGCCCGGACACCGTGCTGTCGACCGCCGGCAAGGAGAACTCCGCTGCACCGCTGCTCGCATACCGGTTGGGCGGCAGCATTTTCCTCGGCGTGATCGCCGCCGTCGCATTCGCAACCATCCTGGCCGTGGTCTCTGGCCTGGTGATCACGGCCGCGACCTCGCTCGCCCACGACGTCTACGCCGGTGTGATCAAGCGCGGCAATGCCACGGAAGAACAGCAGGTCCGCGTCTCACGGGCGCTCGTTGCCGTGATTGGCGTCATGGCCATCGTTTTGGGGATCCTCGCCATGGGACAGAACGTGGCGTTTCTGGTGGCGCTGGCATTCGCGATCGCCGGCTCGGCCAACCTGCCGACCTTGCTGTACTCGTTGTTCTGGAAGCGATTCAACACCGTCGGCGCCCTGTTCAGCATCTACGGCGGCTTGGCGTCTTGCCTTGTGCTCATCGTCTTTTCGCCCGCCGTCTCCGGGAACCCGGCGGCGATGTTTCCCCATGCCGACTTCGCCTGGTTCCCGTTGGCCAATCCGGGCATCGTCTCGATCCCCCTTGGGTTCGCCCTCGGGGTCGTCGGAACGCAGCTGGGCCGCCGCCGGCGGGAGGACCCCGCCAAGCAGGCCGAGATGGAAGTCCGGTCCCTCACCGGCGTCGGTGTGCAGAAGCCGGTCAGCCACTGAGACAGGCGCACCGGATATGCTCCACAGATCTTGACTTTCCATGGGGCCCGCGGCCGGTCAGACGCGGTAACGTCGCGGCCGCGACGGAGGTGAGTGGGACGCGCGATGTGGGCTGAGCTCGTCGAAGCCGGTCTCGAACCCAAGGAGGCTCGGTTCTATCTCGCGGCACTCAGTATGGATTCGGCCACCGTCGCCCAGGTCGCCGAGGCGTCGCAGATCAGCCGGACAAACGCGTACGACATCGCCAAGCGGCTGGCTCAGCGGGGCCTCCTCTCGCTGATCGAGGGGGGTAGCCACCGGGGAGGGCGGGCCGGTGGTCGCCCCACGACAATCGTGCGAGCGGCGGATCCGCAACACCTGCTGGACGAGTGGAGTCAGCGGCGGCGGATGCTCGAATCGCTGATCCCTCAGCTGCGGGCTATGTACGCCAAGGGCGGCACGGCTCCGCGTGTGCGGTACCTGGAGGGGGTCAGCGGGATCAGGACGGCGTTGTTCGAGACGCTGGATTGGCCGTCGCCCCTTCGGGGCGTCCTGTCGATGCGCGACCTGCTGACCGTGCCGGGCGTCGAGGCGATGGACGAGTACGTCGCCGGACGGCGGGAACGCAAACTCTGGCTACACGTCCTGCGGTCGCCGGAGAAGGACTTGCCGGGCGGTTGGCCATCGAGTGATGAGGACTACCGGCGCACCCGCTACGTGCCCGCCGAATATGTCTTCACGATGACGATGATCATCGGCGACGCGGCAGTCGCGATGATCTCGTCGAAGCGGGAGAGTTTTGCGCTCGTGGTGGAAAGCGTCGAGTTCGTCGAGATGCAGCGAAACCTGTTCGAGGTCCTGTGGGGGGTGGCCGCAAAAGAGCCCCGCGGGGGCGGCTGAGTCGATCGCGCTCCGAAGAGGGACTTAGCCAGTGGTCACGAAATCGTCGGCGGGCTGCCCGCGCCGAACGTCGAGTTGTTGGGCCAATTTCGGCCATCTTCGCGCAACAACTCGACGTTCGGCGGCTAGCGTTGCGTCAGTGTCAGGGTGAGGTGCCGCTGATCGCGGTGGTGGGATCCTGATCATCTGGTGCTTGGCTCGTAGCGTCGGTGCCGCCTTCGGGTTGGCGTGCATGCGTTTTGTCGGCACCAGGTGTGAAGGACCGGCCGGCGTGACTTGATAGGAGCGTGGCACCGCCCCCACTGAGGTTTGTCCGCCGACCGGCCCAACCGTCACCTCTCAGTGAATGGAGGCAACCACCATGGTTGTTGTTGGAGCCGATGTACACAAGCGCACGCATACCTTTGTCGCCGTCGACGAGGTGGGCCGCAAGGTTGGTGAGAAGACCGTTACGGCGGTCACCGCTGGGCATGCCGAGGCGGTGATGTGGGCCCGCGAACATTTCGGCGACGACGTCGTCTGGGCCATCGAGGACTGCCGGCACTTGTCGGCGCGTCTGGAACGCGACCTGTTCGGATTTGGTCAGAACGTGGTGCGGGTTCCCCCGAAGATGATGGCTCAGGTGCGGGCTTCGGCGCGCACGCGCGGCAAGTCCGATCCCATCGATGCGTTGGCGGTCGCGCGGGCATTTCTGCGCGAGCCAGATCTGCCGTCGCCTCTCACGACGAGGTGTCACGTGAGTTGAAGTTGTTGGTCGATCGCCGCGAAGTCCTTGTCGCACAACGGACTGCGATGATCAACCGGCTGCGCTGGCGTATTCACGAGCTCGATCCCGAGCGCGCCCCGGTGGCTCGGTCATTGGACCTGGCCAAACACCGGGTCATCCTCGGTGACTGGCTGAACACCCTCGACGGTCTGCTCGCCGAGTTGGCCAGCGACGAGTTGGCCGACATCACTCGACTCACCGAACAGATCAACGCCTTGGCTAAACGCATCGGTGAGCATGTGCGTGCCGTCGCCCCGGTGCTGCTGGCGATGCCCGGATGCGGGGAGCTGACCGCGGCCAAGCTTGTCGGCGAGACCGCTGGCGTCACCCGATTCAAGAGTGAGGCAGCTTTCGCCCGCCATAGCGGTGTGGCGCCGGTGCCGGTGTGGTCGGGCAACACCCACGGCCGGGTCCGGATGACGCGTTCGGGCAACCGCCAGCTCAACGCTGCGCTGCACCGCATCGCCGTCACCCAGATTCGCCTCGACGGCCTAGGCCAGACCTACTACCGGCACCGCCTCGCTCAAGGCGACTCCGCCCCCGAAGCTCTTCGTTGCCTCAAGCGCCGCCTCGCCCGCGTCGTCTTTCGCCACCTTCACACCGACCACAACAACCGCCAAAAGCCTTGCCAACTGGCAGCGGCTTGACATAGGAGAAACTCATGGACAAGGCGCTGCACGGCCGACGCATCCTGGTCACCGGCGGGGCGACCGGGATCGGCGCCGCCGCCGTCGAAGCCCTCGCCTCGGCGGGGGCCGAGGTCGCCGCGACGTATCACCAGACTCCGCCGCCGGACGACCTTGCCGCCGCGTGGCTGCGGTGCGACGTGCGCGACGCCGACGCAGTCGCCGCGATGGTGCGACGGGCCGCCGACCAGCTCGGCGGCCTCGACGTGCTGGTGAACGCCGCCGGGCTGTGGCAGGCGGGGATACCCGGCTACATCGGCGTCGACGAGATCTCCTTCCTGTTGGACACCAACGTCAAGGCGACGATCCTCACCAATCAGGCCGCGTATGCCGTGATGAAGGAGCAGGACCCCAAGGGGGGCCGCATCATCAACTTCGGCTCGTCGGAAGCCGTTATGGGCAGCCCGGTCTCGGCTGTGTACGCGGCGACGAAGGGTGCCGTGCAGGCGTGGACGCGATCGGCCGCGAAGGCTTGGGCGGCCGACAAGGTCACCGTCAACGCCCTGGCGCCGGCGGTGCAGACCCCCGGGGCCGACCGCCTGCGGGACTTCCTCGGGCCCGAGGCGAGCGGGCTCATCGACCAGCAGATGAAAATGATGATCCCGCTGGGCGGCGCGCTGGGCGACCCAGCGCGCGATCTCGGCCCGGTGCTGGTGTTCCTCGCCGGTCCCGGCTCGGGCTTCATCACCGGCCAACTGCTGGCGGTCGACGGCGGCCTGATCATGGTCGGTGGATAGGGACTGGCTACCATGAGACGCACCGTCTCGTCTCGCCGGTGCGACGGGCGCTGTGAAGGTGGATCGGAATGACTGACGACACGATTCAGGCGCTGCTGCGCAAGCGTCTGCACGACCCCGCGATCGCCGTGAGACACCTTGACCTGCAATGGTCTTGGCAGCACTATCTGGCGCACGCGGCGGCCCGGGCCGCGGCCCTGATCGACGCCGCGGATCCGCACGGACCACTGCACATCGGCACCCTGCTGGGCAACACGCCCGAGATGCTGGCACAGATGGCGGCCGCCGGCCTGGGTGGCTACGTGCTGTGCGGGCTCAACACCACCCGGCGAGGCGAGGCGCTGGCCGCCGACGTCCGGCGGGCCGACTGCCAGTTCGTGGTGACCGACGCCGAACACCGGCCCCTGCTGGACGGCCTGGACCTCGGTGACACGCGGATCCTGGACGTCTCGGCGCCGGACTGGGACGAGTTCCTGCGCGGCGCCGGGGAACTCGTGCCCCACCGCGAGGTCTCCGCGATGGACGCGTTCATGATGATCTTCACCTCGGGGACGAGCGGAAACCCCAAGGCGGTCCAGGTCTCGCACCTGATGGCCACGTTCGCCGGCCTCAACCTGGTCGAGCGGTTCGCGCTCACCCCGCAGGACACCTGCTACGTGTCGATGCCCCTGTTCCACTCCAATGCCGTCGTCGCGGGATGGGCGCCCGCGGTCTGCTCGGGGGCCGCGATCGTGCCGGCGAGGTTTTCGGCGACGCAGTTCCTCGACGAGGTGCGCCGCTACGGCGCGACGTACATGAACTATGTCGGCAAGCCGCTCGCCTACATACTGGCCACGGCCGAGCGCGACGACGACGCCGACAATCCGCTGCGGGTGGCCTTCGGAAACGAGGCCAACGACAAGGACATCGAGGAATTCGGGCGCCGCTTCGGCGTCCAGGTGGAAGACGGCTTCGGATCGACGGAGAACGCCGTCATCGTGATACGCGAGCCGGGAACCCCCAGGGGCTCCATCGGCAGGGGCATCGACGGGGTGGCGGTGTACAACAGCGACACCGTCACCGAGTGCGCGGTCGCCCAATTCGACGCCGACGGGGCACTGGTCAACGCCGACGACGCCGTGGGCGAGCTGGTCAACACGGCAGGCTCGGGCTTCTTCACCGGTTATTACAACGATCCGGAGGCCAACGCCGAACGCATGCGCCACGGCATGTACTGGTCCGGGGACCTCGCCTATAAAGACGCCGACGGCTGGATCTACCTGGCCGGCCGCACCGCCGACTGGATGCGGGTGGACGGCGAGAACCTCGCCGCCGCCCCGATCGAACGAATCCTGCTGCGCCACAGCGCGATAAACCGCGTCGCGGTGTACGCCGTGCCGGACGAACGTGTCGGTGACCAGGTGATGGCGGCGATCGTGCTCAACGAGGGCCGGGCGCTGGACCCGGATGGATTCGAGGCGTTCCTCGCAGCGCAGCCCGACCTGTCCCCCAAGGCGCGCCCACGCTACGTCCGCGTCGCCGCCGATCTGCCCAGCACGGCCACCCACAAGGTCCTCAAGCGCCAGCTGATCGCCGAGGCGACCGCGGTGCGAGAGGGGGAGACGCTCTGGGAGCGCGAGCCTCGCGGCACCGCGTACCACGAGCGTGGGACTAGTCCCGGGGTGCCCGACGGCGAATCTGCCCCTTCGACCGTCGCACCCGTTTGACGGGATCCCGCGTTGTGCCCGCGGCGATCTCGTCGCGCAACTGGGTGATGTTGGAGATCTCGGCATACAGACCGCGGATGGCGTAGTCGAGGACGGCGAAGGAGAATCGCTGCTTCGGGTCACCGGTGATGCCGAGTTCGCGGGAGCGCTGCCGCGACCACAGCGCCTCGTCCAGCCGGACCCGGGTCGCCTCGAGATGACGATCCAGCGTCTCGATCACGCGGTCGGGGTCCTCTCCCCGGGCCAGCCAGGTCTTGAGAATCACGGGGTGCTTGATGACGACCTGGTCCTCGCCCGGGAAGTGCTGCACCCACCGGCGCAGGGCGTCGAGCCCGGCATCGGTGGTCTCGTACAGCGTGATGGCGCGCCTGCCGGATGAAGCGCCCATCTCGTTGACCATCCCGCGCGCCAACAACCGGTTCAATTCTCTGCGAACGTGACTCACCGACGGTGACCAATAAAAATGCCCCACCGACAACTCGGCGCGCGTCTTGATCTCCCCGGCGGTGAGCCGCTCGTCGTTGGCCGCCAGCACCCCCAGGACGAGATAGGCGGTTGCCGGCAGACCATCGGCGCTGGCCCGCGGGCTCACGACGACGGCGTGAAGTACGGCAGCGTCATCCCGGGAGCCACGGGATGGAACTGCACCCTGACGCGCATGCCGATCTTCAAGCCGGCGGGTTCCACGCCGACGATGTTGGTCAGCATCTGGTAGCCCTCGTCGAGCGTGACGATCGCCGGCGCGTAGGGAGGTTCGAACTCCACGGTCACCGGCCGACGCACCACCGTCCAGCTGTACACCGTCCCCCGCCCGTCGCTTCGTGCCCAGCGCAGCTGTGCCGAAAGGCATTGGCGGCAATGCTCACTCGGTGGAAAGCTCGCCACACCGCAGACCTCGCAGCGTTGGTAGCGCAACTCTTCCGAACGGCATCCCTCCCAAAAGGGCGAGCTGAGCGCGCTGCCGGTGTGCGGGACGGGCCCACGCTGCGGCCGCAGGACGCTCACCGCGGCTCGTCTCCCAAGATGAGCACGGTGGTGAACAAAGCTCCCGCTCCCCCGTTGCTGCACAGCGCGATATGCGCGTTGGCCACCTGCAGGTCACCGGCCTGACCCCGCAGCTGCTGAACGGCTCGGATGGCCCGCTGCATCATCTGCGGGTTGGAGCCCGCATGGCTGAACGACATGGTTCCTCCATCGGTGGTGATCGGATGGCTGCCGTCGACGGCAATGCGGCCGTCGGCGACGAAGGGTCCCCCCTCACCCTCGCCGCAGAAGCCGAATGCCTCGAGCTGACGAATGATTTCGAACGAGAACGGGTCGTAGAGCTCGAGCACGTCGACCTCGTCACGGCGCAGCCCCGCGTGGGCGAAGGCACGCTCGGCGGCCCGCCTGCCCACGACGCCGTTGCTGTACCCGTCGCGCCTCCCGGCGAGGTCCCACGCTGGCGGGTGCTGATAGGAGGGGCCGTGAAAGTCCGCGCCGCTACCCAGCACATAGATCGGCCGGCTCGCGACGTCCATCTTGTGGATGTTGGCCACGACCAACGCGCACCCTCCTTCCGAGGTCGTGGCACAGTCCAGCAGATGAAACGGGTCGGCGATGGGCCGCGACGCGGTGATGTCGGCCGTGGTGAACGGCCCGCGCTGGTAATACACGGCTTCGGGATTCCGCGACCCGTTGTTGCGGATCGTCGTCGCCACCATCGAAAGTTGTTCCCGCGTGGTGCCGTAGACGTGCATGTGGCGGCGGGCGATCAGGGCGAACTCGGCGGCCGTGAACATTCCCCACGGCGCGACGAATTCGTTCTCGGGCCGGGTCCACGGCGCGGTCGCCTCGTGGTCACGGTATTCGCCGGCCTGCGCGGCGACCAGCACCACCACGTCGGCCATGCCGTGCTCGATGGCGGTGGCCGCCTCGGTGACCATGCCCACCCCGAACCCCAGCCCCTGCCAGGCGGGGCCAAGGCGCAGATCGTAGATCAGTGCGGTGGACAGGGCGCCGGCGCTGATTCCGTCGACGTCGTCGAGGCTCAGGCCGGCGTCGGCCAGCGCGCCACGAATCGCTTCGAGCGCCAGGCTTCGCGACGTTTCGCCATCCAGGCGGCGACCCTGCCGGGTGTTGTGCACCCCCACGATCGCGGCCGTCGGCTTTTTCGACTCAGTTCTCATCCGCGACAACTCCCAGGTAGGTGCCCACGACCTCGTAGTCTTGCCCGCCACGCCTGATGCGCCCGATACTCTTGGATCGACCCTCGGCACGGGAGGTTCCGGCCGGTACCACGTCGATCCGTACGTCGACGGGGCGTGCGGTCTGCGGGTCGGTGATCTCGACGACCATCGCCACCGCGCGTTCGGTCTCGTCCCACTCGACGCCGGTGATGAGGTGCCGGGCGGTCAGCTCCATCACCACGGAGTCCCGCCGCACCAAAAAACGTACCGGTGTGCACAATTCGCCCGTCCGCGGTGGTACGCACAGGGTGACGGCCATGTCACAATCCCGCCGGCCGCGAGCCGATGATCCCCCGCTCGCGCAACACCTCGAGGTCCCGCTCGTCGCGCTCCAGGAGACCGGTCAGCACCTCGGCGGTGTGCTGCCCGTAGAGCGGCGATACCCGGCGAATCCAGCGACGCGGCCGGCCCGCGAACGCGAACGGCATGCCGGTGCACAAGAACGATCCGGCGGCGGGATGATCGACCCTCTCCCAGAAGCCCCGGGCGAGCAGTTGCGGGTCGCTCAACAGGGCCGAGGCCGGTGAAACCCGTGCCGCCGCCACCCCGGCGGCGCGCAACGCCGCGACCGCTTCGGCCGGCGGGCGCCCCGTGGTCCAATGCGAGATCAGTTTGTCGAGTTCGTCGGCGCGATCACGCCATTCGTCCGCCCGGAGCGGGGGTTGACCGATCAAGCCCGCCAACGACGTTCGGGCGGGGTCGTCCAGCGCGGCCAGGGCGACCCACTCGTCGTCGCCGCGGCAGGGGTAAATGCCCTGCGGAATTGCGCCCGGACCCCGGTTCCCGGCCCGGCACAACTCGATTCCGTTGCCGGAGTACTCGAGCACCATCTCGGCGGCCACATTGAGGGCCGACTCCACCATGGTCGACTCGACGTGCAACCCCGAGCCGTCCCGGTCGCGGACCACCAGCGCGGCGATCGCGGCGAAGGCGGCGTGCAACCCGGCGATCGGGTCGCACACGCCGCGCGGGATCACCGGCGGCCCGTCCGCGTGACCCGTCATCCACGCCATCCCCGTCGCCTGTTCCATCGTCTGCGCGAAGCCGACGCGGTCGCGCCACGGCCCGTCCAGACCGAAGGCCGGCATGCGAACCATGACGGCGCGGGGGTTGACGGCGTGCACGGTCTCCCACTCCAAGCCGAAGTTCTCCATCACCCGCGGCGAGAAATTCTCGATCACGAGATCGCTTGCGGCGATGAGGTCCAGGGCGATCGACCGTCCGGCGTCGGTGCCCAGTTCCGTGCTGATGCCGCGCTTGTTGTTGTTGCTGCACAGGAACACCGGGCCCCATTCCCACCAGTGGTCCCAGGTAGGCGGGCGGCCGCCCGCAAACCGCAACCCGTCCGGCCGGCGGACGCCCTCGATCTTGATCACGTCGGCGCCCAGCGCGCCGAGCAGCTGGGTGGCGACGGGCCCGGCCCAGAAGGCGGTGAAGTCGGTTATCCGGATGTCCGCCAAGGGAAGCTCGTCCGCATCCCCACCGACTCGCACCGGGCGGGCCGCCCAGTGCACGCGCCCATTGTCGGCGCCGAGGCGCGGGGCCGCCCCCGGCGGCCGCGTCAGCATCGCGTCGCCGCGATACGGCACCCGCGGGTGGAGCGACCCACAGGCGGACTCGACGAAGACACCCCGCCGCACGAAATGATCGACCTCGGGCAGGGTCGCGGGTGAACCGATGGGAGCCACCGGGATTCGGAACGCCACCGCGAGGTCGACGATCTCCCGGGTGGTCCGGGTCCGGGTCCATGCGGTGACCATGGCGAGGAACTCGTCGCGCCGGGAGACGCGCCCGTCGAACGAGGCCAGCTCGGCGTCGTCGACCAGATCGGCACGGTCGATCATCACCAGGAAGTCCTGGAATTGTTGCGCCGTGATGGTGCAGAAGCCGACCAGGCCGTCAGCGGTGGGAACGATCGACGGCAGTTCGAGGCTCCGCTGCTGCAGGCGGGAATCCGCGCCGAGCACGCTGGCCGACATGGCCGACAGCCCACCCATCGCGATCGCCATCGCCTCGTAGGTGGAGACGTCGATGATCTCGCCGCGCCCGCTCCGGATGGCGTGCCGGGCGGCGGCGGCCGCGACCGCGGCCGCGAACACGCCCGCCAGCCACTCGCCGAGGCGGCCGCCGGCCTGCACGGGCTCATCCCCCGGCCAACCGCGGCCGGCGATCGATCCGCACAGGGCCTGCAGAATAAACTCGTTGGCGACCACCCCCTCGTCCACGTAGGGGCCCGTTGTCCCGAACGGTGTCACCGCCACCACCACCGCCGAAGGGCCGGTGCGCGCCCTCAGGCCGTCGAGCGTCCAACCGTCGGTCAGGTCGGTCAGCACGATGTCGGCGCCGGCCAGCAGCACCGCGGCCTGCGCCCCGCCGGCGACCGACCTCTTGCCCGCGGCCAGGTAGCCGAACAGGGTCCCCGGCGGGCCGCCCGCCGACCACGAGCGCATCGAATCCCCTTGCAAGGATTCGATTTTCACGACGTCCGCGCCCGCGTCGGCGAACATCTTGCCGCAGTAGGACACCGCGATACCGTTGGACAGCTCCAGCACGCGCCAACCCTCGAAGGGGGCTCGGGCCGGCACCGGTCAGTTGCCCAGCGTCGTTGCGCGTCCCGCAACACCGCCGGCCTCGGCCGTTGCCTGGGCCTGAAGCGCGAATTGCGTCATCCGGGCCCACGCGTCGCGGTCGCGCTGGCTGGCACGGTGGCCCACATGCGTGACGACGTCGACGTCGGTGGCCCGGCCGCGCAGGTAGCCCGCCCGGGCCTGGTCCTTCGGGACGTGGCGGAACGGGTCGAAAGAGTAGGCGGTGATGGCGTTTTCGTGGGTGATTTTGTTGATGACCGAGTCGTCCAGGTGGCCCATGGTCTCCATGACGTCCTCGGGGGCGAACGGCCAACTGCTGTCCGAATGCGGGAAGTCGGATTCCCAGCACAACATGTCCTCGTCGAACCAATCCATGTTCTGAACGCCGACCTTGTCACTGATGAAGCACGTGTAGAAGTGGCGCCGGAACACGTCGGTGGGCCCGCTGTAGCCCGGCGGGAAACGCGCCAGCGTCCACCCCGAGTGCCGGTTATAGACGTGCTCGGCCCGCCAGAGGAAGTAGGGTATCCACCCGACGTCGCCCTCGGTAAGCGAAAACTTGATGTCGGGGAAGTCCGCGTAGAACTGTGCCCAGATCAGCTCGGTGAAGGTGAACATGCTCATCATCGACGACGCCGTCATCATGACGCTGGGGGGAGCGTCCGTCGACACCATCGGGGAGCGCGACGCCGAGCCGACATGGGTACACAGCACGGTGTTGCTCTCGCAGACGGCCTCGAAAAGCGGATACCAGTACTCGGTGTGGATGCTCGGCATCTGTAGCGCCTCGGGGTTCTCCGAGAACGTCACGGCGTGGCACCCCTTTCCGGCGAGCCGCTTGACCTCCTTGGCGGCCTCTTCGACGTCGAACAACGGCAGGATGCCGCACGGGATGAACCGGCCCGGATAGGCCGCGCACCACTCGTCGACGTGCCAGTCGTTGTAGGCCTTGATCATCACCAGGTTGATGTCGCGATCCGGGCCCTGGTTGAGGACCTGGCCGGAAAAGCCCGTGAAGTTCGGGAAGTTCAGGCCAGCCAGCTGGCCGCCGGCGTCCATGTCGCGGATCCGCTCGTCGACGTTGAAGCAGCCCGGCCGCATCTCGTCGTACCGTGACGCATCGACGTTGTACATCTCGCGGGGCTTGCCGGCGACGGCGTTGAGTCCCATGTTGCGGCCGCGGATCTCGCCGTAATACCACTGCTGGATGCCGTCGGGCTCGATGACGACCCTCGGGGCCAGGTGCTTGTACCTGGCGGGCACGTGCGCGTCGAACATGTCGGCAGGCTCGGCGATGTGGTCGTCCACGCTGATCAGGATCAGATCGTCTCTGTGCACCCGCCGGCCTTCCCACGTTGACGACTAGTAGACAATGGCGTGCGTCACAGTGTCAATGGGCGGCGCCGGCGCAATGCGGAACGCCCGATTCCTCGGAATCGCTGTCTTCCAACGCCGGAAGGCCCTAGCTGCGCCCGACGGACCGTCTGCGCCCAGCCGGCGACCACTCGGATTGCCGTCAAAGCGGCGCGGCAGTCAATTACTATTAGTCCGAAGTCGCCGCCGCTCATGCTTCGCGCAAGGTGCCGGGATGGCGCGTTGCCGACGTTCGGGGCATGCCACCATGAACCATGGCCAGGCTGGAAGGCGACGCGGGTGAGCTCGAGTAAGGCAATGCGGCCGACGACCGCCGATGTGGCCCGCCTCGCCGGCGTGTCGACCGCGACGGTCAGCTACGTACTGAATGACGTCCAGGGGCGCAGGATTTCCGCGGAAACCCGTGAGGCGGTGTACCGGGCCGCGAAGCTCACCGGTTATCGGCCGAACCTTGCCGCCCGAAATCTGGCGCGGGGCACGGGCGGTGTGGTTCTTTACGTCATCCCACGGGTGGCGGTGGGGGAAATGCCGATGCTGGCCGGGAGTCGGATGACGACGGAGCTGGCGCGCCAAGGCCTGCTCGCGGTGCAGCTCTTCGAGACCGAGGAAGACCAGCATGTCATCGACGCGGTCGAGGGTCTGGACCCGGTGGCGGTCACGAGCCTATTCCCGTTGAGCAAGACGGTGCTGGACGCGATAGAGGCCGCCGCCATTCCGCATATCGACATCGGGGCGCTTTCCTCGCTCGGTGACCCGCACCTATCGGTCGGCGAGCTCCGAGTCCAGCACCTGGTCGCGCGGGGGCATCGGCGAATCGCGTTCGCCTACACCGGGATTCCCCGGTGGCGACCGCTCGGCGACTATTGGCTCGAAGGCGTAGCCGGTGCGGCGCGGGCCCGTGGTCTGTCGCCCGTTCGCGTCGCCGACCTCACCCAGGCCAACGCGGCGGCGGTGGTGACCGAGTGGGTGCACGACGGTGTCACCGCGGTGTGCGCCCAGAGCGACGAGATTGCTTGTGTGGTCCTCTACGGCATCCGCGAGGCGGGATTGCAATGCCCGGGCGACCTCGCCGTGATCGGGGTCGACGCCACCCCGATGGGGGTGCTGAGCTCTCCCCCGCTGACCACGGTGGAGTTCAATCCGGCCGCGGTCGCCGACGCGGCCATCAGCGCCGTCCTCACAGAATTGGGTTATCCCGCCCCACCCCCCGCCCGAACCAACGGACATCGCCCGCCTCGTCGTGCGCGCGTCGACGTAGGCGAACCGGTCGGCCGCAGCGGCCCGCGCCGACGCTGGACATCCCTTGGTTAAGCGCGTAACTTCCCGCTGGTGCGGCTTTGCTCACGCATCGAAGCCGCGTTCAAGTCGCAAAGACGCGCGAAGGGGAAGCCATGACGGTGCAGGCTGTGCTCGACGAGATCCGCGACCGACCCGGCACAGGAGAGACGATCGCGGTCGTCGATCCCGCCACCGAAGAACAGGTCACCGAGTTCAGGGACTGCGGCCCCGAGGCCGTCGACGAGGCCGTCGCGCGGGCCAGGGCGTCCTTCGAGTCGGGCATCTGGCGCGACCAGCCCCCCAGCGAGCGGGCCAAGATCCTGTGGCGCGTGGGCGAGCTGATCGACCAGAACGCCGAGCTGCTCGCCGAGCTGGAATCACTCAACGCCGGCATGACCCCGCTGCAGGCCCAGGGCACCGTGACCGTCGGCTCGGAGTTCTTTCGTTACTACGCGGGCTGGTGCACGAAGATCGAGGGCATCGCGGCCGACATCCACACCGGGGGACTCACCGGCATCGACTCGCACCAGCACGCGTACACGCTCAAGGAGCCCTATGGCGTGGTCGGGCTGATCTTCCCTTGGAACGGGCCGGTTTTCAATTTCTGCTGCAAGCTCGCCCCGGCGCTCGCCGCGGGATGCAGCAGCGTCGTCAAACCCGCCGAGGAGACTCCGCTGTCGGCATTGGTGCTCGACAACATCCTGCACGAGGCGGGCGTGCCCGAAGGGGTGGCCAACCTCCTGCTGGGCTACGGGCACACTGCGGGGGCGGCGATCACCGCGCACCCCGACGTCGAAAAGGTCGCCTTCACGGGATCGACCGAAGTCGGCCGGGCCATCGTGCACGCGGCGGGCGAGAGCAACCTGAAGAAGGTCACGCTGGAACTCGGCGGAAAGTCGCCGGTGGTCGTCTTCGACGACGCCGACCTGTCGAAGGCCGTCCCGATGGCGGCGTTCGGTACGTTCATCCACTCTGGTCAGGCATGCGTCTGCGGATCCCGGATCTTCGTCCAGCGCGGCGTCTACGAACAGTTCGTAGAGCAACTGGCGAACGTCGCGAACGGGCTGCCGCAGGGCGGACCCAAGGACGAGGGCAGCCTGATCGGCCCGCTGATCAGCCGAAAACAGCTGCATCGGGTGCTGGGCTACCTGGACCAGGGCAGGGCCGACGGTGTCGAGGTGGTCACCGGTGGGCACCGGCTCGACCGCAAGGGTTACTTCGTGCACCCGACCGTGCTCACCAACGTCGCCCCGACGAGCCGGCTGTTCCAGGAGGAGATCTTCGGACCGGTGGTCGCGGTCGTACCGTTCGACGACGAGGACGAGGCGGTTGCGCTGGCCAATGACAGCACCTACGGGCTGGCCGCCACCGCCTGGACCTCGGACCTCGGCCGCGCACACCGGATCGCCAAGCGGCTCAAGGCCGGAACCGTGGGACTGAACTGTCAGATGCAGTTTGACCACTCCATGCCCTTCGGCGGCTACAAGCAGTCCGGCTGGGGTTATGAGTCCGGCAGGGCGGGCCTGGAGACCTACCTGCAGACGAAGATCGTCTGGGCGCAGATGTAACCCGCCCCCGCGAGAATGCGCCTACGCGATCGCGATCGCGGCCAGACCCTGATGCACCCGGTCGGATAGCGATCCCCCATGGCTCAGCCAGTCGTCGAGGGCGATGCGCACCGCGGCCATCGCCAACGCACCGATCAACCGCGGCCTGGGATCCTGGGGGGCCAACATGGGTATCCGCGGCGCGATGAGCTCCGCGATCGCCGACTCGTACCGGACATACATGCGCAACGTCCACGCATCCAGCGTCTCGGATGACCGGGTAAGCGTGGCTAATTCACGCACCTGGTCCTCGATTTCGGTGAATCCGACAGCGAGCTCGCTGAAGGCCCCGACCACGGCCTCGGTGGCGGTCAGGGCCGCCGGCTGCGCGGCCAGCGCGTTGGTGATGCGATTCAGCCAATGGGCGTTCATGCCCTCGGCCACCGCATCTTCCTTTGAGTTGAAGTAACGGAAGAAAGTCGCCCGCCCGATGGCCGCCGAGTCCGCGATCCGGTCCACCGTCGCACCCGCCAGACCGACGGTGCCGACCAGCTGCGCTGCCGCCCGCGCGATGCGCTGACGCGTCGCCGTGCGCCTCCGTTCGACGAGCGGCATTCGTTCACGACTTCCCGGGAGGTCGGTTGCCAATCGGTGAGACATAGTCTAATTATAAGACTATGTCTCACATCGTGGTGCCGGCGGCGTCTCACCAGGTCGCCCCGCTGTCTCGTGCCGCGTGGCAGTTCTTCCAGCAGATGCTCGCCGACGTCACCGCGATTGTGCTCGAGGACGCCGAATCCGAGCGCGAACTCGTCGAGGGCCTGCGGGTCATCGCGCGGGTCTCCTCGCTCTGCTCGCAGCTGTCGGTGGAGGCCGACCCGGACCGGCCGTCGTTCTTCGACATGTGTTCGGACACAAGGATGATCGGCGGGCCGAACCCCGACGGCAATTACTACCTGGCGATGATCCGCGGCGACCGGCGCTACCGGATCACCGGTGTCCTCGGTACCACCGCGTACCTCGGATTCCAGGTGCTCGCCGGCACGGGCCTGACCCCGCGGCGGATGGCCAACTACGTCAGCGACACGGACCTCACACCGACCGACGGCCGGTTCGCGTTGGTGCTCTCGGCCGACGAGCCCGCGAATCTCGCCGGTGCGCAGTGGGTCAAGATCCCCGAAGACGCATCGTCGGTCGTCGTCCGGGAATACATCGGCGACCCGGCAACCGAGGAATTGGCCACACTGCGCATCGAAGCCCTGGACCCCCGGCCACCGTCGGCGCTGTCCGACGACGAACTCGCCGAACAGTTCACCGCCATGGCGTGGACCCTGATGAAACTCGTTACGCTGCACCGCACGATCAAGCCGGAGCTGCTCGACCGCCCCAACACCCTGATGACGGCGGCGGCCGCCGACCTGGGTGCCGCCGACACCACCCCCGACAACCTCTACATGATGGGGACGTTCCGGCTCGATCCCGGTGAAGCGCTCGTGCTCGACATCGAGCCGCCCGACACCCGCTACTGGAACGTCACGCTGGAGAGCATCTGGCACGAGTGCCTCGAGCCGCGCCGCCGGAACAGCTCGGTGACCAACCGTGCGCTACGCCCCGAAGGTGACGGCCGGGTCCGCATCGCAATCTCCGAGCGGGACTACGGGTTTGGCCACTGGCTCGATACCGGCGGCCGCCGGCGTGGCTTCGTGGTGGTGCGCTGGCTGGACAACCCGGCGGCGCCCGCCGTCGCGGTTGCGGTCCGCCGACGCGAGGAGCGCGCGTGACGCTGCGGGAGCGATTCGACCCGGACCGGCTCGTCGCCGCCGCCTGCACCGAGGCGGGCAGCGACGACTTCGGCGAGGACGGCTGGCAGGCCGGGCTGCGCCGCCTCACCGACGGACTCGTCAGTGAGGCCCGCCTGTCGGACATCGGCGTGGAGATCGCCTGCCTCGACATCATGCGCGCGCTGAAGAACCGCCTCGACGTGATCGCCTGGCGCACAGCTCATCCTGAGATCGCGCAGCGACCCATCGAGGCGCCGATCGTGATCGTGGGCCAGCCGCGCACCGGGACCACGATCCTCTACGACCTGCTCGCGCAGGATCCCGACCTGCGGGCCCCGCTGACGTGGGAGGTGGACGCGCCGTGCCCGGCCCCGCAGCCCGAGACCTACCGGACCGATCCGCGGATTGCGCAAACGCAGGCCAGCATCGAGATGTCCGAGCAGATCATTCCGGGCTTCTTGGCCTTTCACCCGATGGGCGCTCTGGTCGGACAGGAGTGCGTCCGCATCACCGCCAGCGAGTTCACCAGCATGATCTTCTCCGTGCAGTATCGCCTGCCCGGCTACTACCGCTGGCTGCTCTATGAAGCCGACCATGCCGGGGCCTACCGCTTCCACCGAATCTTCCTGCAACACCTGCAATCCGGTGTGCCCGGCCAGTGGTTGCTGAAATCACCGGCACACCTGTGGCGCCTCGACGACCTCCTGGCGGCGTACCCCGACGCACTGATCGTGCAGACGCACCGCGATCCGCTCAATGTCATCTCGTCGATCGCCGCGCTGACCCACCATCTGCGGCGCATGGGCAGCGACGTATCCACCATCGCCGAGTGCGCCGCCCAGAACTACGAGGAGATCGTCGTCGGCCTCGACCGCGAGATGGCGCTGCGTGACAGCGGTGCCGTCCCGGACGGACGGATCATCGACGTGCTGTACCGCGATTTCGCCAACGATCCGTGGACGACGATCGGGGACGTCTATCGGAAGCTCGGTCGCGAGCTGCGACCCGAGACGGCGCGGAAGATGCGGGATTTCCTGGCCGCCCACCCCGGCGACGGTGGGCGCGGGCGCTACACATGGTCGGACACCGGGCTGGACGCCGGCGAAGTGCGAGAGCGGGTGAGCGCCTACCAGGACCGCTACGGGGTGCCGACCGAGCAGTTGCGGTAGCCCGACTGCCCCGACCTACTTCCGGGGCAGGCCCAGGATCAGCTGCGCGATGATGTTCAGCTGGATTTCCCTGGTGCCGCCGCCGATCAGCTCGGCGGGCAGATGCAGGTACGGCCGCACGACCGCGGGGTCGGAGTCGGCAACCATCGCCAGCCTCCCGGTCAACTGGAGTGTGGCCTGAAACGTGCGTCGCAACAGCACATTCATCGCGACCTTGGCGATGCTCGACGCGGGCCCGGAGGCCTGCCCATCGAGCAGCCGGATGGTTTCTCGCACGCCGAGCGCCTTAATCGCGTTGGTGTAGGCGTCGAGCTCGCCGAGCGCGCGCTGCGCGTCGTCGCGGTCGGGTCCCGGCTCTGCCGCGAGCCGGCGGAGGGCGGCGGCCCGGTCGAACTTGACGTAACCGCTGATCGCCGAACGCTCCTCGGCCATGGTGGCGATCGCGAGGTCCCAGCCGCCGGTCGGGTCACCGAGCAGCATCTCGTCCGCAACGAAGACGTCGTCGAGGAAGACTTCGTTGAAGTGGGCCTCGCCGGTCGCCATCCTGATCGGCTGGACCTCTATCCCGGGAGCGCGCATGTCGACGACAAAGTAGCCGATGCCTCGGTGCTTCGGGGCTTCCGGGTCGGTGCGGGCCAGCAGCGCCCCGTAATCCGCCCGGTGCGCCGCCGACGTCCAGATCTTGTGGCCGTTGATCTGCCAGCCGCCCTCGACCTTGATGGCCCGGGTCGCCAGGGCGGCCAGATCCGAACCCGCGCCCGGTTCGCTGAACAGCTGGCACCACGCGATCTCGCCGCGCTGTGTGGGCGGAATCAATCTCTCCTGCAGCTCTTTTGGCGCGGCGCGCAGCACCGAGGGCAGGATCCACTCGGCGATGCCGAGCGAGGGCCGGACGAGTGTGGGTCGCTTGGCGAACTCCTCGTCGATGATGAGCTGCCGCAGCGGGCCCGCCCCGACTCCCCACGGCGGCGACCAGTGCGGGGCGATGAGACCCGCCTCGGCGATGGCCGTCCGCTGGGGTCCCGTGGCGAATTCTTCGTAGTCGCCCTGCTTCCCGGGCCCGTCATTGCGAAGCGCCAGAGCCGAATCCAACGTCTCGGCGACCGTCGACCTGAATTCCGATTCGGCGTCGCCCAGGTTGACCGCCATGTCGCGCTGCCGGGTGCAGGTCAGCCGGCCCAGGCGCCTGGCCCAGCGACTGGCCGGCCCGATCGAGGCCGCCAGACTGATCGCCCGCCGCCAGTACAGGTGCAGGTCGTGCTCCCAGGTGAAGCCGATCGCGCCGAACATCGTCAGGGCGTCCAGCACGAGATCGGGTATGGGCGCGATCGCCATCAGCGCCGCCCCTGCCGCGGCGATCTGATGCTGGTCGATAGGCTCGTCGACGGCGCGGATCGCGTCCCAGGCCGCGGCGGTCGCCAACTCGCTGCTCACCAACAACATCGCGGCGTTGTGCTGCAGCGCCTGGAAGGTGCCGATCGCCTTGCCGAACTGCTCGCGGATGCGTAGGTGTGCTGTGACCGCTTCGACACACCACTGCGCGATGCCGGCCATCGTGCCGGCGATGAGCGCCACCCCGACGCACTGCGCGCGGTCCGGGTCGATGCCCGTGAGCACGTCGCTGTCGGGCGCGCGGTAGTGGGTCAGCCGGAGGATGCCCACGTCGGTGACCAGATCGGTACCGTCGACGGATTCCACTGTGGCAGCGGGGTTTCCGGTGTCGATGAGCACCCACGCGACCTCGTTGTCCTCGGTCCGCGCGCCGAGCAGGATCGTGCGCGCCGAGAAGACGCCGGCGGTGACGTCGGAGACGCCGGTGAGCAGCCGGCGACCGCCCTCGGCGCGCACCCGGAAGTCACCACCGTCGGGGAGGACGAGGGCCGCCGGTGCGCCGGAGGCGAGGTCGCGCATCAGCGATTCGACGGCCGGGCTCGCCTCGGCCAGCAGCGCGACCCCTCCGGTGGCGACCGTCGGCAGCAACGGGCCGGGTAGCAGTGCCTTGCCCGCCGCCTCCAGCACGCACGCGGCGTCGCTCAGCCGACCACCCTGCCCGCCGACGCCCCCCGGCAGGTGGACGGCGTGAAACCCGTTGGCAGTGAACGCTTCCCACCAGTCGGGCAACTTTCCGGCCGCCAACGCGTCGAACGTCTCGCGCGTCGCGGCGATCGGGGCGTGCCGGCCGGCGAACTGCCCAACGGCGGCGGCGAGCTCCTGCTGTTCGGGGGTCAGGCCGAGCGTCATGACGTGATCTTCGAGCCGGGCCGCGAGGGAGCTAGCTTTGGCCGCACGGACTGATACCCTCCCTTTACAAGACGGACCGTCTCGTCTTGTCGGAGATTACGGCGCTGACCGGGAGAAGTAAAGCGCGCCGGCACACCTGGTGGGTGGGCAAGAACCTGAGGGGAACGAGGATCACCGAATGCCGACCGATCTCTCTCAGGCGGGTCTGCAGACCGGCGCCCCGAGGCGCCGCAGCGAGAAGTCGCGCACGGCGATCGTCACCGCCACCCGCGAATTGCTGCTGGAGCGCGGCTTCGACGGCCTGACCATCGAGGCCGTCGCGGCGCGGGCCGGAGTCGGCAAGCAAACCATCTATCGCTGGTGGCCCAGCCGCCCCGCGCTCGTCGCAGACGTCATGCTCGAGGACGCCGACAAGATCCTCGGGTCGGTCAACCATTCCGACGACCTGGCCGCGGACCTGGTGCGGTGGGTGGGCAAGCTGGTCGTCCGCCTCACCACCGCACGCGGCTCGGCCATGCTGCGGATCCTGACCGTCGCCTGCATGGAGCACGCGGACACGGCGGTCAAACTGCGCGCCGGCTTCAGCGCGCCGCTGCACGACTGCGTGCGGGCCCGTCTGCTGGCGGAGGGAATCGATGACACGGCCGCGGACTCGGCGGCGGATGCCATCGTCGGCGGCGCGGTGTATCCCATTCTTTCTGGCGCGCAAGGCTATTCGCGGCGCCGAGCCGAACTCACGACGCGCATGATCGTCGACGCGCTCGGTAGCTGGCGGTGACGGCCGGCGCGGCCCGGCAAGTAGGATCTCAGCGGCACTGCACTGTGAGGAGCGGCCGTGGACGACGACTGTCTGAAGCTGACCACCTACCTGGCCGAGCGGCGGCGCACCGGCGACGGCTTCGTCTCCGACGTGCTGCTCGGCCTCTACAGCGAACACCAGCTGGCCACCAGCGTGGTACTCCGCGGCATCGGCGGTTTCGGGACGGGACGGCACTTCAGAACCGATCAATCCCTGAGCCTGTCCGAAGACCCTCCGGTGGCGATCGTCGCGGTGGACACCCGACCGAAGATCGAGGCGCTGCTCGACCCGGTACTCGCGATCAAGCAACGAGGGCTGCTCACCCTGGAACGCGCCCGGCTGCTGCGCGACGGCATCGGGCCGCTGGAGCTTGCCGAAGAACTGCACGAAGCCGTCAAGCTGACGATCTATGTGGGGCGCCGGGAACGCGTTTACGGTGTTCCCGCCCACGTCGCGATCTGCGACCTGATGTACCGGCGCCAACTCGCCGGCGCATCGGTCTTCCTGGGCGTCGACGGCACCCTGCACGGACGGCGTGAACGCGCCCACTTCTTCGGGCGCAACGGCGACGTGCCGGTGATGATCATCGCCGTCGGATCCGGTGAGCGGATCGGGCGCGTCCTGCCCGAACTCGGCGGGCTGCTCAGGCGGCCGATGATCACCCTGGAACGGGTCCGGGTTTGCAAGCGCGACGGCGAACTGCTGGAGCGCCCGCACGCTCTACCCGGGGTCGACGAGCGTGGCTTGCCGCTGTGGCAGAAGTTGATGATCTACACCTCGGAATCCGCCCGGCACGGCGGTGTTCCCATCCACCGGGCGCTGGTCGAGCGCCTCTGGCGGCGCGACGCGATCGACGGCGCGACGGTGCTGCGCGGCATCTGGGGCTTCCACGGCGACCGCCAACCGCACGGTGACAAGCTGCTGTCGCTGGGCCGGCGCGTGCCCGTGGTGACGATCGTCATCGACACCCCGGCGAACATCGCCGAATCCTTCGACATAGTCGACGAAGTCACGAGCGGCGAGGGGTTGGTGACCAGCGAGATGGTCCCGGCGCTGGTGTCCGACGAGGGCGAAGCCGGGCATGGGCGCCCGCGCATCGCGCGGCACCGCTACTAGGCGACCCCGCCGGCCTCAGCCGGCGACGGAGGCGTCGTAGATGGACTGGATCGCCTTGTCGAGCGTGGCGTTGAACTCCTCGTCGGACTGGTCGACCGACAGGCCCTCGGTCAGCGCGCGGCTGAAGCTCGCGATCACCCCGGTGTTCTTGGCCAGCAGTGCGTTGGCCTCGTCCCTCGAGTAACCGCCGGACAGCGCGAGCACCCGCATCACCTTCGGGTGGTCGACCAGGGCGCGGTAGTGGTTGGCCTCGGTGGGCAGCGTCAGCTTGAGCATCACGCGCTGCCCGTCGGGCACGTTTTCGAGATGCTTGGTGATCTCGTCGCGCAACATGTCCTCGGCCCGCGCCTTGTCCGGGATCGAGATGGTCACCTCGGGCTCGATGATGGGCACCAGCCCGTGCGACAGCACCTGGGCCGCCACCTCGAACTGCTGCGCGACCACCGCGGCGATCCCGTCGGCGTTCGCGCCGCCGATCACCGAGCGCTCCTTGGTGCCGAACACGCCCTTGCCCACGGCGCGGTCCAGCAGGTCGTCGAGTCCCGGCATCGGCTTCATCAGCTGCACGTCGTCGGACACCTCGGCCAGGCCCTTGTCGATCTTGAGGATCGGCACCACGCCCTTGGTCTCCCACAGGTAGGTGGTCGACGGCCGGCCCTCGATCTCACGGTCCATGGTTTGCTCGAACAGGATCGCCGCCAGGACCCGGTCACCGGTGAACGCGGGCGAGGTGATGATCCTCGAACGCATCTGGTGGATGAGGTCGAACATCTCCTTTTCGCCCGAGTACGCGTCGTCCTGGATGCCGTACAAGCGCAGCGCCTTGGGCGTCGAGCCGCCGCTTTGGTCCAGCGCGGCGACGAACCCCTTGCCGGACGTCATCCGGTCGGCTTGCTTCTCGTTCGGCATGGCTCTCCACTCCCTCGTGGTCCCCTCGAGCTTGAATCGTGCCGATCATATTCCGTCTGTCGGCGCCTCCGATTTGGTGGGCCAGAGCGCCATACGATCGAGCAGTCGGTCGCGAAGCCCCACCGTATGGAAGACCACCGCGCAGACGTGGGCGGTGAATGCCAGGAACAGAAGGAGAGCGAGCACGCCGTGCACCTCCCGGAGCACGGCGTACACGTCGAGATTGTGGGGCGTGATGCCCGGTAGCCGGAGTGTGCCGACCATCGTGATCGGGAACCGCGCCGCCGAGAGCATCGCCCACCCGACGAGGGGCTGGGCGAGCAGCAAGGCGTAGAGCAGGTACTCCGACCAGGTGGCAATGCGGCGTTCTGCCGTGCTCATCGTGGCCAGGAACGGGGGGAGGCGGTGGGTCAGCCGGTTGGCCAGGCGCACCACAGCGAAGACGAGGATGAGGATCCCCAGCGGCCGGTGGACAGCCAGTAGCAGCGGATATAAGGCCAGCGAGGCGATCATGGCCAGGCCGATGAGGAGCTGTCCGATCACCATCGGCGCCATCAGCCAGTGCAATATCCGGGACGGAAGGGCGAACCGGGTCGGCGCCGTCGCGGGTTTCGCGGTCACTTGAGCACCTCGCTGACCTGAACCTCGCTGGGCGACTTGGGCTCCTCGGCGCGACGGGTGAACGAGCGGGCGTACACGGCCGACCTGGCCGTCAGCAGCGGATCGTCGGAGGCGGCGATGCCGTCGGGCAGCACCAGCGGGTCGAAGTTGATGTCGCGCGCGTTGCCGCCCTGCTCGGTCTGCACCGCGCTGATCGTGATGGCGCCCGCGTCGACGGACCGGCGCGACGGCGGCCAGGGCTTGGTGGCGTCGTCGGTCGGGTCGCCCGGCTCACCGACGGTCAGCAGGAGCCGCCATGTCAACGGACCCTGCGCAACCGCGCGGATGAGGTCGTCGAACAGGTAGTCCTTGCCGGACGGTGGCGCCTCGGGGTGAGGGGTGCCCTGGGGCCGTTGCTGTGGGACGACCGACCACCGCACGGGAACTCGGGCACCGGCGCTGTTGGTGAACCAGAAGGCGTTCAGCCCATGGAACGCGCTGTCGGCGAACCCTGCGGCGGGCGGCGCCTGCTTGATGAGCTTCATCGCCGCGACGGTCTCGGGATGGCGGTCGAGGAATGCCGCCATCCGCTGCGGGTCCGGCTTGCCCGTGGAGGGCACCGGCTTGGATGCGAGCAACCTGTCGTAGAACCCCTGGGGGGTGCTGTCGGTGAAGACCGGGAGATTGATCATCGCCGTCCGCCATTGCTGCCCCTTCGCCTGGAACAACAGCCCCAGGCCGCGGACGGTGTCCGGCTTGTCCGGCTGGTCGGGCAGGCCGCCGCCCAGCGAGAACCGACCCACCAGCGGGATGGTGCCCGGCTGGAAGACGGCGGCGCGGCAGAGGGCGGCGCCCGCCCCCGTGCTGGCGAAGGTTCCGGTGGCGCTCAATCCCTTGGCGTGATTGCGCCGGAAGCCGTCGTGGCGCCCATAGACCTTCTCGAAGCGGTCGGCGAAGTGCGCCGGCGTCAGCGTGTCGGGCCGCAGCCAGCCGCCGGCGTAGGCGAAGGCACCCACATCGACCGCGGCGAAACCGGCCACCGCGGTCATTCCCAGCAGGGCGCGCCGCCGGGTGAGCGCGGCGAAAAGCGGCTGCCGGGGCTTACTCGGTTCGGCTTCGTGCTCGTCGGGCTGATCACTCGGCTCCATGCCGGCCGTCCTCTCCGCGGTCCTGCGGGCACCTTCCCGCTGGGATCAATGACTCATAGGCTGACGCGATGCGCAACTCTGCGGTCACACCGCACACGCTCCGATCACGTCGCGAAGCGCCATTTCGTTCGACGACACATACCGAGTGTGAAATCCGCGACCCGAGACGCGGACCCGGAGCGGCTTTGCCCCGACGGTTCCGAATGCGTCGTCAGGCGCACCAGCGCAGCGTCGCCAGCGTGTCGACCCACGTGCCCTACAATCGGTTGCACGCGTGCGGCTGCGCAGCACTGAGCGGAATCAGGGGCGTTTCGTTCCACAGGAAAGTGGATTCCGCGGGGGTTGAATCAACAGCCCCTGATCAGCGGGGTAGCTTCTGATAGCGAGCGGTGTCCCACGGGGGACGAATGTGAGAACAGCATGGTCGAGCAATTCGGGGATTCGGTTGGCCCGACGCCTTTCCAGGTGGGGAAACAACAAATAGACGAAGCGGTGGTGCTCACCGTTTCGGGTGAAGTGGACATGCTCAGCGCGCCGCAGCTGTCCGAGGCGATCCAGACCGCGCTGGCGGCCCGCCCGGCGGCATTGATCGTCGACCTGTCGAAGGTCGACTTCCTCGCCTCGGCCGGGATGACGGTGCTGGTCACCGCGCAGGCCGAGGTCGTGCCGCCCACCCGGTTCGCGGTGGTGGCGCACGGGGCCGCCACCAGCAGACCCATCAAACTCATGGGTATCGACAGCGTGCTCGCCCTCTACAGCACGCTCGACGAAGCGATGGGCGATCTCGCCGATCGGTGAGCGTCGAGAGTGGTGGGTACGCAGCTGGGTCCGATGGGACGTTCCGATAGTCAGCCGCACAATGTGCCTGACGCCGACGACCGATCACGCTTCGTGCGAACGCGCATTTCCGCCGATGCGCAGAGCGCCGCTCAGGCCCGAGCCGGGTTCGCCAACTGGCTCGCCAGCCGTTTCTCACTCGGTCCCGAACGGTTCAACGACGTACTGCTGGCGGTGAACGAAGCCATCGCCAATGCCGCGGAGTTCGCCTACGTCGACGCCGTCCAGCGCGGGACGCTGGACGTCAAGGCGGCCTACGACGCCAGTTCCGACACGCTCGCCGTGGCCGTCGACGATCACGGCCGCTGGCGTACCAAGGTTCCGCAACCGGCGGGCAGCCAGCAAGAGTTCCGGGGCCGGGGCATTCCGTTGATGGAGGCGCTGGCCGACGAACTGACCATCGACCGCACCCCGCACGGAACCCACGTCACCCTCATCTGGACAGGCCTGGTCCGCCGAGGCCGGGACGCCTGACGGGCGGAACGTCGCGCCGGCGTTGCCGATTGGGCCGAGTCACTGAAGCCATTGACTCGGCCAAGCGCCGGGAATATCGTCTGCAGTTACGCTACTTTGCGTAGCGTAATAGTCGTCCGGCACCGATTCGCCGTCCTTCTCGTGTCGGCAAGCGCCCGGTGGACCTGGTCAACGAGGAACTGGTCAACGAGGAAGAGGTCCCATGTACGACCTGAAGATCACCGGTGGCACCGTCGTCGACGGCACGGGCGCCGAGCGCTATCTCGCCGACGTCGGCATCAAGGACGGCAAGATCGTCGACGTCGTCCGCCGCGGGGCCGGTGACCCCGCGATGGCCGGGGAGGCCGCCGAGTCCATCGATGCCACCGGCCGCGTCGTAGCCCCCGGCTTCGTCGACATCCACACCCACTACGACGGCCAGGTGAGCTGGGACAGTCTGCTCGAACCGTCGAGTGGTCATGGCGTCACGACGATCGTGACCGGCAACTGTGGCGTCGGCTTTGCCCCGGTTCGACCCGGCACCGAGCAGTGGCTGATCGAGCTGATGGAGGGCGTCGAGGACATCCCCGGCACGGCGCTCACCGAGGGCATCACGTGGGGCTGGGAGACCTACCCCGAGTACCTCGACGCGATCGGCAAGCACAAGTTCGCGGTGGATGTCGGCAGCCAGGTCGCCCACGGCGCCATCCGCGCCTACGCGATGGGTGAGCGCGGGGCCCGCAACGAGCCGGCCACCCCCGACGACATCGAGGCGATGGGCCGGCTGGTCCGGGAGGCGATCGAGGCCGGGGCGCTCGGGTTTTCGACGTCACGGACCATGGGCCACCGCGCCATGGACGGCGAGCCCGTGCCCGGCACGTTCGCGGCCGAGGACGAGCTGTTCGGCCTCGGCCGGGCGATGGCCGCCGGCGGTCAGGCGGTCTTCGAGCTGGCCCCGCAGGGATCCGCGGGCGAGGACATCGTCGCCCCCAAGAAGGAACTGGACTGGATGCGGCGGCTGAGCGCCGAGATCGACCGGCCGGTGTCCTTCGCCCTGATCCAGGTCGACGCGGACCCGAAGTTGTGGCGCGAGATGCTGGACCTGTCCGCGGACGCGCACGCGGCGGGGGCGCGACTGTACCCACAGGTCGCGGCGCGCCCGTTCGGCATGATGATCGGATTCCAGGGCCACCACGGCTTCAGCCACCGGCCCACCTACCGCCGGCTGAAGGCGGAATGCGGCCGAGAGGAGCTCGCGCAACGCCTGGCCGACCCCGCGGTCAAGGCGGCGATCCTGTCCGAGGACGACCTGCCCGCGGACCCAACCCTGTTGTTCGACGGCATGTTCGCCCTGGTGCAGCACTCCCTGCACCGGCTCTACGCCCTCGGCGATCCGCCCGATTACGAGCCCAGCCCCGACCGCACGGTCGCGGCCATCGCCAAGGCCCGCGGCGAGAACCCGCTGTCGACCCTCTACGACCTGATGCTCGAGTCGAACGCGACCTCGATGCTGATGCTGCCGCTGTTCAACTACGCGGACGGCAACTGCGACGCGATCCGGGAGATGCTGCTGCACCCCGCCGGCGTGCTCGGGCTTTCCGACGGCGGCGCCCACTGCGGGATGATTTGCGACGCTTCGTATCCCACGTTCCTGCTGACGCACTGGGCGCGGGACCGGCGCCGGGGCGAGAAGCTGTCGCTGGAGTACGTCATCCGCAAGCAGTCCCGCGACACGGCGCACCTGTTCGGCCTCACCGACCGCGGCACGATCGAGCCGGGCAAGAAGGCCGACCTCAACGTCATCGACGTGGACGCCCTGACGTTGCATCCCGCGGCGATGGCCTTCGACCTGCCGGCCGGTGGCAACCGCATCCTGCAGGGGGCAAGCGGTTACAAGGCGACGGTCGTCAGCGGGACCGTCACCCGGCGCGACGACGTCGACACCGGGGCGCGCCCGGGCCGGCTGGTGCGCGGGGCGCGTTAAGGTTCGGGCCGCACCGTGGCCGCCGGCAACCCGGCCCGCATCCGCGACGAGGATGCGATCGGCACCCCGCCGGAGAGCCCGGCCCTGGTGCCGGCCGAACGCTACTACTCCCCGGCGTTTGCCGCGCTCGAGATCGAACGGATGTGGCCGCGGGTGTGGCAACTCGCGTGCATGGTGGACCACGTCGCCGAACCGGGGGACTACTTCGAATACCGTTGCGGCCCTTACGGTGTTCTGATCGTCCACGGTGACGACGGCGTGTTGCGCGCCTTTCAGAACGCCTGCCGCCATCGGGGCAACTCGCTGTGTGTGGGTTCGGGCACGGGGTTGCGCGAGATCAAATGCGGCTATCACGGGTGGACCTGGGACCTGGCCGGCACGCTGGTCCGGGTGCCTGGCCGGAAGGGGTTCGGCGCGTTGCGGCTGGCCGACTTCCCGCTGGTGCCCGCCCGGGTGGACACCTGGGAGGGGCTCGTCTTCGTCAATCTGGACATCGCGGCGATGCCGCTGGCCGAATACCTGGAGGCGGTGCCGGACGACATCGCCTGGTGCAACCTGGCAGACTTCCGCTGCTGCGCGACGCTGACCGTCGAGGTCGACGCCAACTGGAAGACGATCGCCGACGGCTTCAGCGAGACCTACCACATCCAGACGCTGCATCCCGAGTTGCTGCGCTGCGTCGACGACGTGCACGCGCCGCAGCGGATCTGGGGTCACACCGGCAAGTCGGACCAGCCCTACGGGGTGCCGAGCCCGCGCTTCGCCGGCGCGCTCACCGACGAGGAGGTCTGGGACGCCTACGTCGAGACCCAGGGTGCGCTGATGGGGGCGGCCGAGGGCACGCCGTTCCCCGCCGACGAGCGCCGCCCGGGCCAGACGGTCGCCGACCTGATCGCCGCGCGCACGCGGGCATTCGCGGCGGCGCGCGGCGTGAGCCTCGACTGGGCAGACACCGACCGGATGACCCGGCTGCACCAGTACAACGTGTTCCCAAACATGACGTTGCTGACCAATGCCGACCACTTGACGATCATGTGCTCGCGGCCGGGTCCGGACCCGGACCATGGTGAGCTGGTCATGTTCGTGATGACGCGGATGCCCCCGGGGGCGCCCCGAAATGATCTTGACAAGCCGACCGACGTCCGCACCACCGCCGGCGAAGCCGAACCGGGCCTGGTGCTGACCCAGGACATCCGCATCCTCGCGGGCCTGCAACGCGGCATGCACCAGCCCGGCTTCACGCACCTGGTGCTCTCCGGCGAGGAGCGGCGCGTGATCAACACGCACCGCAACCTCGAGCGCTACCTGGACCTGCCCGAATCCCAGCGGATGACCGGAGATAATCTCGCCGGGGACTCCCGAAATCAGGTTGAAGCGAATTAGAATCCCGATTGTGACGACCCCGTCAAACCCCTGGGGCGACCAACGATGGCAGCTCTCGCATCAACTTCGGATGCGATATCCGGCCCTGGGCCCGCGCCGCGCGCGGCGGCTGTGCCACTGCTTCGAGCGGGTGGGCGTGCGGACCGCGCCCGAGCGGCTGCGGGCGATGCTGGCGGGGGCACCGGTCGCCGACACCGAACTGACGGACGTCAATTTCGCGCTGATCGCGATGCAGCTGAATCGCGACGCCCGGCGCGCGCGGTACAAGCGCCTCAAGCGGCGCGGCACCCGCTCGTTGATGTTCGCCGGCCTCGTCCTGGTGGTGCTGAACTTCCTGTTCTGCATCGCCTACGTCCTGCTGAACCTTGCCCAGCAGGCCACCCCCATGTGACGGGACTCAGCGCCGCTTCGTAGCCGGTACCGCCTCCACCAACGACAGCGGGGGCCGATCGGCCCCGGATCCGGCCTCGTCGCCGAAGGACTCCGGCACGATGCGCACCGTCCCGCCGGTGGCCAGGTACTGGCGCTGCCAATCGCCGATGGCCTGACGGGCCGCGTGGTCGAGATAGGTGACCAGCAACTCGACGGTGACGTTGCAACGCTCCGGGACGGACGCGAGGACACGGGTCAGGCGCGGCAGGGCGAGGAACGTGCACGCACCCTCGACGGTGACGCGCCATTGGTCCCCAATCGGTTTCGCCTCCACCTTGGCCCGGACCACCCGCCACCCCGTCAGGGCGATCGCGAGCGCGAGCCCGATCATCACGCCGTGCAACAAATTGAGGAAGACGACGCCGACAGCGGTCACGACATAGACCGCGATGTCGCCGTTGCGCAATGCCGTCTCGATATGGGCGGGCTTCAACAACTGCATCCCGACCACGATCAGCAATCCCGCCAGGGCGGCGGTGGGAATCTGCTCGACAAGTCCCACGAACGGAATGGTGAAGAGCAGTATCCACACCCCGTGCATGATCGTCGAGGCGCGGGTCCTGGCGCCCGCGTTGACGTTCGCCGCGCTGCGCACGATGACGCCGCTGATCGGGAGACCACCCAACGCGCCCGACGCCATGTTCGCCACGCCCTGCCCGACCAGCTCGCGATCGAAGTCGGTGCGCGCCCCGCTGTGCATCCGGTCGATCGACACCGCGGTCAGCAGACTCTGCACGCTGGTGATCAGCGCCACCGTGAGGACTCCCATCGCTGCGGCGCCCCAGCCGCCCCTGGGCAGCGTCGGCAGCTGGAGGGCGTCGATCACCGATCCCTCGAGTTCGATCCGCGACACGTCGAACCGGAACATCACCGACGCCACCGTCACGGCCACGATCGCCACGAGCGGACCCGGAACGCGGGCGACGGGGGCGGGAACCCAACGCCAGGCGATCAGGATCGCGATCACGGCCACACCCAGCACGACCCCGTGGCGGTGTGCGCCGATGATCTGGCCCGGCAACCCGATGACGTTGTCCCACGCCGAGCTTTTCGACTTCCCGCCCAACACCACGTGCGTCTGCTGCAGCGCAATGGTGAGGCCGATGCCGGCCAGCATGGCATGTACCACGACAGGCGAGATCGCAAGCGCAGCGCGGGCAACGCGGCTGAGCCCCAACAGAACTTGCACCGCGCCCGCGATCGTGGTGATCAAACAGGTGATGCCCCAACCGAACTTGGTCACCAGATCGGCGACCACGACGGTCAGACCGGCCGCGGGTCCGCTGACCTGAAGCGGTGACCCCCCGATGCAGCCCGCCACGATGCCGCCGACGATCGCGGCGATCAGGCCGGCCAGCACGGGCGCGTCCGAGGCGATCGCGATCCCCAGCGACAGCGGCAGCGCGACGAGAAACACCACCAATGACGGGGGCAGGTCGTGCCGAATGATGGCGCGCACGTTGTCGATTCGGTACTTCGGCGCGCCTGCCGCGGTCCGACCAACCGATTCGCCGATGCGCCGCATCGCCCCTCCCTCGTGTTTGACGGGGGACGTCGCAAGGTCACGCCCCGTGGTGCGCCCGTGCCCCACAGCCCGTTGACGAAGTTCGTGGCGGGCAGCACCTGGCTCCTGCGCTCGAAGGTAGGCGGGCCGTCGATCGCGGGTCAACTCGTGGAGCCGACACCATATCGAATCCAAATGTTTCCATTGAGTTGCGATTCGCGCGGAGTTTCGGGTGACAGTTAGTTGCCCGCGACACAGGTCATTTCGCTAGGCCGGGCCGCGCCCGTCGCCGGCCAGGCGCAGCAGAAGTCGGGTACCGCCCAGTGGGCTGGTATGCAAAGACGCTGTGCCCCCGTGTAATTCGGCTTGCTGAGCCACCAGCGCAAGGCCCAACCCGGAGCCCGAACGCGAAGCGGTGGACCCGCGGGAGAACCTCGCGAACACAGCGGCGCGTTCCGCTTCCGGCACCCCGGAGCCGTCGTCGTCGATCGCGATTTCCACACCCTCGCTGGAACTGGCTACGCAAAGCCGGATTTCGGTGGCGCTGCCATGCTTGACGGCGTTGGCGATCGCGTTGTCGATGACCAGCCGCAGGCCCGTGGGCAGGCCCACCATCAGCACCGTCGGCGAGGGCACCAGCGACACCCGCACCCCCGGATAGATGCGCAGCGCGTCATGCGCGGCGCGGTCCAATAATTCGGTGATGTCGAACGGGACGAAGTCATCGACCGTCGTCAGCTCGCCCTGCGCCAGCCGCTCGAGCGCCGTCAGCGTCGCCTCGATGCGGCTCTGGGTGCGGATCACGTCGCCGATGACCTCGTGGCGCTGCTCGGGCGCCAACTCCAGGGTGGAAAGCACCTCGAGGTTGGTCCGCATCGCGGTCAGCGGGGTGCGCAGCTCGTGAGATGCGACGGCGGCGAAGTCGCGCGCCGATTCGAGCGCCGCCCGGGTGCGCTGCTGCTCATTGCCGATGCGCGCCAGCATCCCCTCCACGGCCTCGGCGATCTCGACGGCCTCCCGCACCCCGCGGACCTGAACCTCGTCAGGACTGGACTGGGCATTGATGGCGCGAGCCTGCTGCGCCAGCAGCAGGAACGGGTTCACCATGATCAGCGAGATCACCCAGCCGACGATGACCGTGCCGCCGATGACGCTGCCGCAGATCAACAACACCCGCAGGTGTAACTCGTTGATCCGGTGCTGGGCCTCGGCCAGGGGCGCGGCCAGCGCGATCGACGCGGCGCCCGCGGTGAAGGTACGGACGCGGTATTGCACCCCGTTGATCGTGGTGTTCGCGTAGCCGTTGGGGAGCTTCGGCAGGACGATGTTGCCGGGCACCGACACCGTCACGTCCCCGATGCGGGCGGTGCGGACCAGATTCCCGTCGGGCATCGGCCGGTCGGCGTTGGTGCGCTGCGGGTTGTTGATCAGCGTGTTGATATCGCCGAGGCTGGTGACCGAGTCGAGACGGCGGTCGAGCTGGCTGTATTGGTCGTTCGTCACGCCGACCCACACCCAGGTGCCCAGCAGGACCACGAGCGTCATCACCGAGAGCGCGCCGACGATGACGATGGTGCGCAGTGACAGCACCCGCATCGGCAGCTGCACATGCCGGAAGGGGCGAATGTTGGACTCCATTTACCGCACTCGAATGTCGGACCGACGAACAAGATCATAGCTGGTGGCACGGTATGCCCTGGTTATCCGCGATCCAGGGGATTTGGCGCGGTGGGACGGATCGGGTCTGCGACCGGGCGGCAACGTTGGCTCGGGCTGAGTACGCAGGCAGAAATCCCGCCAAGCAAGGGCGCCAGTGCCCCGGCGCGCGCGCCACAATTTGCCGTCCGAGCCGGTGAGTGAGTACTCTCTCACCGTGCTCACCTCGGGGCGAGATCGGCTGCTCGCCGAAGCGCTGAAGCTCTTCGCCGACAAGGGCTACGCGGCGACGTCAGTCGCGGACATCCAGCGGGCGTCCGGCCTGGCCCCCGGATCGGGGGCGCTCTACAAGCACTTCGGCTCCAAGCGGGAACTGCTGGAGGCCGCGGTCGCGCACCGGATCGACAGCATCGTGGCGGCCCGGGAGGAGTACGACGCCGGCGCGCCGGGCAGCGTGGAGCAAGCGGTGCGCACCGCGGGCCGGCTGATCTGGAGCAACTTCAAGCAGAGCGAGGATCTGCTCAGGGTCATGCTGCGTGAGCCGGACGAGCTGGGCGATCTCGACGAGAAGACGTGGCAGGTCATCACCGACAACGCCTATCAACGGTTCGCCGACGAACTGGCCGCGTCCAATCGTTCGGGCCGCACGCAGATCCCCGACCCGGCGGCCGCCGCGGCCGTCGCGATCGGCTCGCTGTCGTACGCGGCGACGCTCCAGGCACTTACCGGCCGCCTGCCCGGCAACATCGGCGAAGACCGCTACTTCGAGGCATGGGTCAGCCAGACGGTCAGCGTCCTCATGCAACACCAGACTTCAAACGCCAAGTGATTCAGGAGAAAACGTGACTTTCTCAATGCAACTCAGCGACGACGTGGTCGAGGTGCGCGACTGGGTGCACCAGTTCGCGGCCGAGGTCATCCGTCCCGCCGCGGCCGAATGGGACGAACGAGAAGAGACCCCGTGGCCGGTGATCCAGGAGGCCGCGAAAGTGGGGCTCTACTCGCCCGACTTCTTCGCGCAGCAAGCGGCCGAGCCGACGGGGCTGGGCATGTTGACCGCGTTCGAGGAGATGTTCTGGGGGGACGCCGGCATCGCGCTGTCGATCATGGGCACCGGGTTGGCAGCGGCGGCCCTGGCCGGCAACGGAACCCCCGAGCAGCTGGGCCGCTGGCTGCCCGAGATGTTCGGCACGCCGGGCGATCCCAAGCTTGGCGCGTTTTGTTCGTCGGAGCCCGACGCGGGTTCTGACGTCGGCGGCATCCGCACCCGCGCCCGTTACGACGAGGCGTCGAAGGAATGGGCGATCGACGGCACGAAGACCTGGGCGACCAACGGCGGCATCGCCAACGTACACATCGTCGTGGCATCCGTGTATCCCGAACTCGGCACGCGTGGCCAGGCGAGCTTCGTCATCCCTCCGGAGACACCGGGATTCAGCCAGGGGCAGAAGTTCAAGAAGCACGGCATCCGGGCCTCCCACACCGCGGAAGTGGTGCTCGACAACGTCCGCCTCCCCGAGGACGCGATCCTCGGCGGGCGGGAGAAATTCGAGGCGCGGATCGCCCGGGTCAAGTCCGGCGCCTCCGCGGGCGGACAGGCCGCGATGAAGACGTTCGAACGCACCCGGCCCACCGTCGGCGCGATGGCCGTCGGCGTGGCCCGGGCCGCCTACGAGTACGCCCTCGAATACGCCTGCCAGCGCGAGCAATTCGGCCGCAAGATCGGCGAGTTCCAGGCCGTCGCGTTCAAGCTGGCGGACATGAAGAGCCGCATCGACGCTGCCCGGCTGCTGGTCTGGCGGGCCGGCTGGATGGCGCGCAACAACGTGAACTTCGAGGCGGCGGAGGGCTCGATGGCCAAGCTCGTGGCGAGCGAGACCGCTGTCTACGTCACGGACGAGGCCATCCAGATCCTGGGCGGCAACGGCTACACCCGGGACTACCCCGTGGAGCGGATGCACCGCGACGCGAAGATCTTCACGATCTTCGAGGGAACCAGCGAAATCCAGCGGCTGGTGATCTCCCGGGCGCTGACGGGGCTGCCCATCCGCTGAGGGTGGCGCACGCGAGCCCGACGACCGCACCGGACATGATGGGGGCATGACCTCCGAGATCCGGGTGCTGGGCGGCGACGACGAATTGCTCGCCGCGGCTAACGTGTTTCGCGCCGCCATGATCGGTTTCCCGCCGTTGTCGAACCTGCCGCCCGGCGGGATCACCGCGCTGTTCGAAACCGGCCGGACCGTCGGGGCGTTCGAGGGCGAACGGCTCGTCGGCACCGCGGATGCCGTGACGAGCGGGTTGACGCTGCCCGGCGGGGCGATCGTGGGCCACGCGGCGGTCACGCGCATCGGAGTGTTGCCGACGTTCGCCCGCAGGGGGATCGCCACCCAGCTGATCTGTCACCAGTTGCGCGACATCGCGGCGCGCGGTGAGGCGGTGGCGACGCTGCGGGCATCGGAGGCGACGATCTACGGCCGCTTCGGTTACGGCGTGGCGAGCTCGACGCAAACGGTGGAGGTCCAGACGGCGCGTGCAGCGCTTCGGCCCGGTGTCGGCGAGGGCGGTCCGGTGCGCCTGCTCGACCCGGCGCAAGCGTGGGATGTGCTGCCGCGCATCTACGCCGACAACCGTCCGTCGCGCCCAGCAACGATCGACCGCCCGCCGGCCTGGTGGAATGGCTCCCGCATGCGCGCGGAATCCTCCTCCGGCCCAGCGTATGTCGTGGTGCACGGCGATGCCGGTTCCGAGTCGGGATTTGCCCGCTATCGGCCGGTCGACACCGACGCTTGGTTTGTCAGCGAGCAGCGCGCCATCGTGGTCGAGGACTTCTTCGCCCCGACCACGGCGGCGTACCTGGGCCTGCTGCGCTTCCTGCTCGGGCTGGACCTCGTTGACCGCGTGACCTTTTGGATGCTGCCGCTCGATGACCCCCTGCCGTGGTTGCTCGCCGACCGGCGGGCGGTGCGGGTGACGGCGGTCCATGACGAGACGTGGCTTCGCGTCATCGACGCACAGCAGGCCCTGGCCGCGCGCCAGTACACCGGTGACGGCGAAGTCACCGTCGCGGTGAACGATCCGCTCCTCCCGGCGAATTCGGCAACCTTCGCCATCACGCCGGACGGTGCCCGAATTACCGACCGGCGCCCGCAAATCGCGGTCGGCCCAGAAGGTCTGGCCGCCGTGCTGCTGGGCGGGACGACGTGGCGCGGCCTCCACCTCGCCGGGCTGACCCAGACAGAGGATCCCTCGGCGCTTGTCGCGGCCGATCGCCTGTTCTCGGTCCCCGACGCGCCGTACGCCGGGTTCTACTTCTAGCCCACCGGGTATGAGCACTCCGTGATTGTGGTGATCGGGGCCGGGGTCTGTGGGCTCGCGGCGGCCTATGAGTTGTCGCGGCGCGGCGAGCGCGTCGTCGTGCTCGAGCGCGGCGAGCCGTTTTCCGAGCAGTCCGTTGGCCTGGCGCGCATCTTCCGCGTCGCCCACCGGCGGCCGGCGTTGTGTCGGCTCGCGCTACGCGCACGGGCCGGCTGGCGGCGCTGGGAGGCCGAGCTCGGCGTGGGCCGGTTGCTGGGTCCGGAGGGGTTCGTCAGCGTCACCGCCCCCGCCGACATGGAGGACATCGCGACCGCAATGCGTGACGCCGGCGCGGCCTTCACCTGGCTGGACCGCGCCGGGATCGCGGCGCACATCCCGTTCGTCGCCGCCCCCTGGGAGGCCGGCATCTTCGATCCGCTCGGCGGCAGCTTGCGGATCCGCCGCGCGCTGAGCGCCCTGGCCCGGCGGGCGGTCATCGAGCGGGGCGAGGCCGTGTCGGTCGCCGACGACGGGTCGACGTTGCTGGCCGACGGCACGGTCCTGGCCGCCGACCGCGTGCTGATCTGCGCAGGTGTCCGGACGCCGGCGCTGTTCGGCCCGCTAGACATCGAGTTCGGCCCGCACACCCGCTTCACCTACGAGGGCGCCGATGCGGTCGGCGCCGCGTGCCTGTCGGCGCCCGAGGGCTACGGGTTGCCCCTCGGCGGCACCGGGCGCTGGGCCTTCGGACAGGACGTGCCGGACGCCGAGACGGTGCGCGCGCTGTTTCCGTCCCTGTTCCCGGTGGATCGGGTGGACTGCGTCACCGTCCGTGCCCCGTGGCTCGATTCCGGAGGCGACGGCTGGACGGTCGCGCGTCGGGGACGCGTCGTCGCGTTCGTCGGCAGCAACCTGATGAAATTCGGGCCGCTGCTCGGCGAGTTGCTCGCTCGCGCAGTCGTCAGCGAAGAGCTGCCGGGCGAGCTGATCCTGGCCTGAGGCCGCCCTACCTCAGCGTGTAACGAATCGGCAGGTGCTTGACTCCGCCGACGAACGTCGTGGCGATCGCCGAGGCCAGGTCGTCGGTCGGCCGCCCCCGGCGCGACGCGGTGAGCGCGGCGAAATGACTGAGGAAATCCAGCAGCACCGCGAGCATGTCCTCGGCCGAGCCGCCGCCGCTGGACTTCCGTGTCGTCGCCACCGAGCATCCTGGGTGCGCTTGAGCATCCGCGGAAAATTCGGCTCAGGCAGTCCCAGCAGCAACAGGATCACGTACAGCGGATAGTCGACCGACGACACCGGGGCGTGGGCCCGCAGGTGAGTGAGCGCTTGATGCCGCCCCTTCTCATCGGTGTAGGCCACCGGGCCGGCCACAACCTTGCGGCCTCGTCGATGATCCTGGTGCCCATCCGGTCTCCTGCGGCTCGATCGGCGACTTCCGCTCGACGTTCCATTCCGGGGATTCGCCGATGAAGGGGCCGAAAGTCACCGATTCACCTCGGACTGGGAGCGGGCGGCGACGCGCAGGCGCGCCTCGCCGCGCCTGCGTCGCGTTCGGCGGAAGCCCCGTCGTCGCGATTCCACCGCAAAGTCACCACGACGAACCGGGGCCGATAGATGCTCACCCGGCGGTAGACGTCACCGCCCGGAGAGGTGTCGAGGCTGTTGACGTCGTAGGAGATCACCAGGTCGGTGGACGTCGAGTATTCGGGGTGGACGTGGGCGTTGTAGGTGTAGACATCCGCGTCGCGATACAGTCCAGCACTACCGCTCTCGGGCGTCCGATACAGCGCGATCGCCGGCCCGAACGGCCCGGCAGGCGACGGGCCGAAACGGCCGACCAGCCGATCGCTGAACAACTCGCCGCCCAGCATCGTCGTGAGCAGGTACACGCCGTCGCGCAGCCGGTGGACCGACAGCTCGGCCGAGACGTGGTCGGCGACCCGCACCGAGTCGGATTCCGCCGCCGACCACGCCTGGCCGGTCCAGTACGAAAATGGCCGGCGCAGATCGCCTCCCGCCACGCGTGCCACGTGCAGGTACTTGTGGGTCGCGGCGGACTCGACGCCGTAGACATAAGTCCAGCCGCCGTCGGGTTGCACCCACTGGCCCCACTGGATTCCGCGTGACCGCGGAAGTTCGGAGACGGCCGGCGGCGCCCGCAGTTCGTGGTTGTCGAATCGAGCCAGCGACGAGCCCACGAAGGCGAAGTCCAGTGGCCCCGGCCCCGTGCTCCTCCATTCGGTGAGCGGAACCTGCAGCGCGTCACCGGAAAACGTCGCCGCGCCCAGCCAGAACCAGTGCGCGGGATCGGCAGGTGCGATCAGTGCCGCCGGCCGCTCGGGCGTCCCGCCGGTCACGGTGGACCAGCGCCCCGTCGCATCGCGGACGACGAACGAGTTATGGACGAATGCCGCGTCGGCCGGGCGGCTGGGCGGCGTGATGGGGCCGAGGAAGGTGTCCGAGAAGGCGAACAACTCCCGGTCGTCGGGCAGGGGCGCCGACCAGGTGGAATCCCCGCCCGTCCACCCGGTCCCGCCATTCGCGTAGTCGGTGAGTGCGGTTTCCAGGCAACCAAGCGGCGCGGCTCCGACCACCACCGGTGCAGCCGGCCACGCGGCATGAGGCGACGGCATCACCAAGCCGAGCGCGGCCGACGTCACCACCAGGGCGACGAGGAGCCTGCTGACCCGCCACACCACCACACGATAAGCCACGCCGGTCGGCATGCGGGTGCATCGATAGGTAAGGCTTTGCTGTCCCAGTGCCGCGCGGCGGCCCGGATCAACGGTTATTAGGGACGTTTGGCCCTAGGTCGGGGCGGTGCGGGCTCGGAATACTTGGGCCGCTTGGCCGTTGCCGACCCGGTAGCCGGGTCCTTGGGAGGTAGTTCATGACCGCGGAAGCCCCGCCAGCCGTTGCTCTACAGGCCCGCCGGCCGTTCCCGGCCCGACTGGGCCCCAAGGGCAGCCTCATCTATAAGGTCATCACCACCACCGACCACAAGATGATCGGCATCATGTACATGGTCGCGTGCTTCACGTTCTTCTTCATCGGCGGCCTGATGGCGCTGCTGCTGCGCCTCGAGCTGGCGGCACCCGGACTGCAGTTCCTGTCCAACGAGCAGTACAACCAACTGTTCACCATGCACGGCACGGCCATGCTGCTGTTCTATGCCACCCCGATCGTGTTCGGGTTCGCCAACCTGGTGCTGCCCCTGCAGATCGGCGCGCCGGACGTGGCGTTCCCGCGGCTGAACGCGTTGTCGTTCTGGCTGTTCGTCTTCGGCGCGCTGATCGCGCTGGGCGGCTTCATCGTTCCCGGCGGCGCGGCCGATTTCGGGTGGACGGCCTACACGCCGCTGTCGGACGCGGCCCACAGCCCCGGCGCCGGGGGCGACTTGTGGATCCTCGGCGTGGGCGTCGGTGGCCTGGGCACCATCCTGGGCGCGGTCAACATGATCACCACCGTGGTGTGCCTGCGCGCGCCCGGCATGACGATGTTCCGGATGCCCATCTTCACTTGGAACATCCTGGTCACCAGCGTCCTTGTGCTGATTGTCTTTCCGCTGCTCACCGCCGCCCTGTTCGGGCTGGCGGCCGACCGCCGCCTCGGCGCGCACATCTACGACCCCGCCAACGGCGGGGTGATCCTGTTCCAGCATTTGTTCTGGTTCTTCGGTCACCCCGAGGTGTACGTCATCGCGTTGCCCTTCTTCGGCATCGTGTCCGAGATCATCCCGGTGTTCTCCCGCAAGCCGATCTTCGGCTACTCCACCCTGGTGTACGCGACGCTGTCCATCGCCGCTCTCTCGGTGGCGGTATGGGCCCACCACATGTACGCGACCGGCGCCGTGCTGCTGCCGTTCTTCTCGTTCATGACGTTCCTCATCGCCGTCCCGACCGGCATCAAGTTCTTCAACTGGATCGGCACGATGTGGAAGGGGCAGTTGACCTTTCAGGCGCCGATGCTGTTTTCGCTCGGGTTCATGATCACCTTCGTGCTCGGCGGCCTGACGGGCGTGCTGCTGGCCAGCCCGCCGCTCGACTTCCACATCACCGACACCTATTTCGTGGTGGCGCACTTCCACTACACGCTGTTCGGCACCATCGTGTTCGCCACCTACGCGGGCATTTACTTCTGGTTCCCGAAGATGACGGGACGCCTGCTCGACGAACGACTGGGCAAGCTGCACTTCTGGCTGACCTTCATCGGCTTCCACACCACGTTCCTCGTGCAGCACTGGCTGGGCAATTCGGGGATGCCGCGCCGCTACGCCGACTACCTGCCCACCGACGGCTTCCAGACCCTGAACTTCGTGTCCACGGTCGGGGCATTCATCCTGGGTGCCTCGGTACTGCCGTTCGTCTGGAACGTGTTCAAGAGCTGGCGCTACGGCGAACCGGTGTTGGTGGACGACCCATGGGGCCACGGCAACTCGCTGGAGTGGGCGACCAGCTGCCCGCCGCCGCGGCACAACTTCACCGAGCTGCCCCGGATCCGTTCGGAGCGGCCGGCTTTCGAGCTGCACTATCCGCACATGGTGGAAAGGATGCGTTCGGAAGCTCACGTGGGCCGGCGCCACAGCACGACGGACGATGCGGTCCCGATCTCACAATAGCGGGGCGACCGCTAGAGCCGTCGCCGCATCATCCGCCGCTCGACGACACCCAGGGCGGCATCGCTGAGCTTCCCCAACGCGGCGAGCAGCACGATCGCCAGTAGCATCACATCGGTGCGGCCGGTGTTCTGGCTGTCGATCAGCAGAAATCCCAACCCTTTTGACGATGCGATCAACTCGGCCGCGACGAGGAAAAGCCACGCGTTCGCCAGGCCCAACCTGAGCCCGTTCACCAGCTGCGGAGCGGCGGCGGGCAGCATCACCGTCGCCAACAACGAGGTGCCGTGCCGGCCGTAGGCCCGGCCAACCTCCAGCAGCTGGGTGTCGACGTGCGCCAGCGCCGACGCCGTCGTCGTGTAGATCGGAAAGAACGCGCCGATCGCCACCAGCACCACTTTCGGTGTCTCGTCGATGCCGAACCACAACAGCAACAACGGAACCCACGCCAGTGAGGGCACGGTGCGGATGGCCGCCACGGTCGGTGCCAGCAGCCTGCGCGCGACGATCGACAGCCCGACCAGCGAACCGAGGGCGAGCGCCGCGAGCGCGCCTACCAGGTAGCCGGCCAACACCCGGGACAGGCTCGCCTCGAGGTGTGTCCACAGCTGTCCGTGCCGGAGCAGCTCGACCAGGGCGGAGACCACGTCTCGCGGGGGCGGCAACTGGCTGGCGGAGAACATCCCCCTCGCGGTGACGAACTGCCAGATCGCCAGCAGCAGTAGTGGTATGGCCAGCGCCGCGAGCGCGCGCCGCGCCCCTGCCAGCGGCGCGCCCAGAGCCGTCAGTGAGCCTGCTGGGCGTACTTCGGTTCGATGATGGTCCCAAGCGCCCCGCGACCGGCGTCGTCGGATTTGATGTCGGCGTCCGACACGGCGATCGGCAGGATGTTGGTCAGGACCGCGCGTTGCGGATCGCCCGGTGCCGGGTCGATGTCCAGCGCGGTTCGCCGCAACTCCTCCTGGGCCACGCTCGGTGTCACCTTCGCCTGCGAGGCCAGCAATGCCGCCAGCTCGTCCGGGTGCGCCTTCGCCCACTTCCGGGCCTCCTCATAGCTATTGACCACCGTCTGAACGGCGTCCGGATGGGCGGTGCTGAAGTCCTCGCGGACGTTGAGCACGCCGTAGGAATTGAAATCCGGGTTGCGGTACAGCAACCGGGAGCCCGCTTGCTGGACGGTCTGGGCCATGAACGGGTCGAGCCCCGACCACGCATCGACGTCGCCGCGCTCCAGGGCAGTTTTCCCGTCGGCGTGCTGCAGGTTGACGATCTCGACGTCCGCGGTCGAAAGTCCCGCCGTGGCAAGCGATTGGAGGAGGAAGAAGTACGGGTCGGTGCCTTTGGTGACCGCGATCTTCTTGCCCCGCAAGTCGGCCACCGAGTTGACGGTCGAATTCTTGCCGACAACGAGGGCGGTCCATTCCGGCTTGCTGTACACGTCGACGATCTTGATCGGTGTGCCGTTGGCCCGCGCGACCAAAGCCGCAGAGCCGGCGGTGGATCCGAAGTCCAGCCCGTTGGAGCGCAGGCCCTCGTTGGCCTTGTTGCTGCCCGCAGACAGGACCCAGGTGACGTTGTATCCGCGAGTCTCCAGCAGGTGCTGGTCGCGCACCACCAGGCTCAGCGGGTTGTAGTAGGCGTAGTCCACCCGTAGGTCCTTGGCCGCGGTGTTTCCGGGGCCCGAACCGCAGCCGGCGACGGCAGCTACAGCAACCGTGGCAGCGCCTAAAAAAGCCGCGATCTTAGGGGATTTCAGCACGTTCTCGACTCCTCTTCGAGGGTGGCCCGCGGGTCGGCGCCACCGCGCTGTGGCACACCGAGTTCGCCCAACAGTCGCGCGCGCAGGGCGCCGACGCGCGGATCGCCGCGGTCGCGGGGTTTGGGGATCTCGACGTCGAACGTCGCGGCGATGCCGGCGGCGCCCGAGGCTTCGGCGCGCAATACCAGCACGCGGTCCGCGAGGACGATCGCCTCGTCCACGTCGTGGGTCACCAGGACCGTCGTCGTACCGGCTTCCTCCTGCACGGCGCGGAGCAGATCCTGCATTTTGAGCCGCGTCAACGCGTCGAGGGCCGCGAGCGGTTCGTCGAGCAGCAGGACGCGGGGCCGCCGGGCGAGCGCGCGGGCAAGGCCCGCTCGCTGCGCCATGCCGCCGGACACGTGTCGTGGATAGTGCTCACCGAAATCTCGCAGCCCGACGACGTCGAGCCAATGCCGCACGGCCGCAGCGCCCGCCGCCCGGTCCGTCCCCCGTGGCAGCCCGAACGCGACGTTGGCCGCCAGAGATCGCCACGGGAGCAGGCGGGGCTCCTGGAAGACCATGGCACAGCGCGCGTCGACCCCGCGGACGGGCCGGCCGTCGATGTCGACGCGCCCGTTGGAAGGGTGGTCAAGGCCGGCGAGCAGCCGCAGGAGCGTTGATTTTCCGCTGCCCGAGGGACCGAGGAGCGCGACCACCTCGCCCGGCTCGATTTCCAAGTCGACCTTGCGGAGCACGGCATGGCTCCCGAACGAGCGGTCGATCCCGGAAAGGGACACGCGTGCCGGTGCCGGGTCGGTCGACATCACCCGGGAAGATTAGGTATGGGTGGGCGGCGCCACCAGGTTTGAAGTGGCGGTGATTCAAACCCTCGCGGGGGCCGTCAGCCGTGCGGGGCCTCGGAAATCTTGCTGTCCGGTTTGCCGACCGTCTGGCAATAGGTGGTCGCGGACAATCGGGTCGCCGAGATCTCGATGTTGGTCGGGTCGGTGCCGCTCTTGTCCTTGAGCATCTTGCTCACTTCGTCGTTCTGCTTCTTCTCGTCCTGCGTGGTGAAGTCTTTGCACTTTGTGTCGCCGCCGGTGTTGATGACCTGCGAGGGCGAGCACGCGCTCAACGCAATGGCGGCGAACGCAGCGGCCAGTGAAGTCTTCTTCATCGTTTGCCTTTCCTGCAGCGGGTCGTGGCTACGAAGTACACAAAATCACGGGCTCGCCAAACGCCGAGCCGGGACCCACCGGTGCGGCGTGTGTTTGCGGCCCACCGACGGCACCTTTGCTGGGCCCCGGCGCGGGTGTGATCCGCGACATTCGGCCGCACAAAACCGCTGCCAGGGGGAATACCTCGCTGGGCGTCCCGGTGTTCTATGGGTCGGCCGCGACAAACGAAGGGGGACGCCGGTGGTGAGGTCGGACGAGGCGACCGGCCAGGGGCGTCGATCGCCGTCATCGCCGGACGGGGAGGACCGGGCGGGCCGGCGGCGGGCAACGGGCGCGACGAACAGCCTCTTCGTCAGTGTGCTCGTCCTCCTGTTCGCGATGGGCTGGGCGGCCAACCACTTCGTGGCGCTGATGCCGTTGATCAGCGATCGCGAACACCTGAGCACCGCCGCGCTCGATGTCACCTTCGGCGTATACGCGCTGGGCTTGCTTCCCGGGTTGCTCATCGGCGGCCGGGCGTCGGACGCGCTCGGGCGCCGGTCCGTCGCGCTGGCGGGTTCGACGAGCGCGCTCATCGGGACGACGGCGATGCTGTTCTCCCAGCAGCCCGAGGTTCTGCTGGCGGGACGCCTGATCGTCGGGTTCGGCGTCGGCTTGGCGATGAGCTCCGGCACGGCGTGGGCCTCCGACCTGAAGGGGCCGCCCGGTGCGGCCACCGCGGGCGCAGTGCTGATTGCCGGCTTCGCCGTCGGTCCGTTCGCGGGCGGGGTAGTCGGCGGCGCGGGACAGCCGGGTGTCCGCGTGTCATTCGCGATCGCCGCCGGCATTCTCGTCGTCGCCATGACGGTCATGGTGGTGGCGGTGCGGCGCGGGGGAGGGTCCGTCGCGAGGTCCACGAGATCCGCGGGCTCAATCTCCGCGCGGCAGGGGACGGCGTGGGCGCTGGGTTGGGCGATGCCGCTGGCACCGTGGGTGTTCGCCTCGGCGACACTTGGTTTCGTCACGATCCCCACCCGGATACACACGGCGCTGGCCGCCCCGATGGCCGCGGGCGTCGCGACGTTCGTCGTCAATGGCGTCAGCGGGGTCATACAGGTCGTTGCCCGGATAAGCGGCTGGGGCCCCCAGGCCGGCACCGCCGGTGCGGTGCTGGCCGCAATCGGCTACGTGGGGGCGGTGGTGGCCCCGCCGACCATGTCGCCGGCCGTCGGGCTGCCGCTGCTGCTGATCTTGGGTTGTGCCTCCGGCCTGTGTCTGCGGGAGGGCCTGATCGACTTGCAGATCGCGGCCCCGCAACGGCTGCGCGGTGCCCTGGTCGGACTGTTCTACGTGGTCACCTATGTCGGCTTCGGTCTGCCGCTACTCCTGACGCTGTTGGGGTCGAGGACGGTGTCGGCGGCGATCCTGCTGACGATGGCGGCGCTCGCGTTGGCGGCGGCGGCCAGTCGGGCCATGCGGCTCAGGCGAGACAGCCACCGCCCGGCGGCGGCGCCCCCCGGTGGCGCGGATGTTGCCGATGTTTCGGGGGCGGGCGCCCGGGTACCCAAGTAATCCGTCGGCGGCCGTTGAGGCGGACCGCCCTCGCCCAAAGCCCCCGAACCAACCCGGAACACCCAAAACGCCTGAGCGCCATGACCAGACCCGCTTCTGTCGACGCCCCGGCGCCGGACGTCCGAGACGACGGCGACCCCGAGGCTCCCTCCTGTACCGGGTCCCCCACCGGGTGCCCGCCGCGTCGGTGGTCGATCCGACGAATTCCACTCGAGATTCGCAAAGCCGCCGCGGTCATGGGCATTGCACTCGTCATGACATCGACGTTTGTCGCCGCGTACACGGTAGCGTTGGGCAGGCCCGCCCCACGCGAACTGCCCATCGGCGTCGTCGGGCCCGCCTCCGTCACCGCCCCGATCATCGCCGGGATGCAACAGGGCCGGCACGAATTCGATGTGCGCACTTACCCGTCGAGGCGATCGGCTATCGCGGCCGTCGACCACCAGACGATCACGGCGATCATCGACGGCACAACCGCACCGCCACAGCTGTTGTTGTCGAGCGCGAGCGGCTCGTCGGCCGCGCGCGTCCTCACGCAGCTGGACGAGCCGGCGCCCGGGCGGTACCTGCTCCCCATCACCGACCTTCATCCGCTGCCCCCCTCAGACCCGGCCGGCCTGGCCACGTTCTACGTGATCATCGCCGCCACGATTCTGGGATTCGTGACGATGTTCCAGTTGCGGGCCAACGTCAAGACGCTGACCCTGCGCCGCTGGCTGGCCTGCATCGCTGCCCTGGCCGTCGTCGGCGGAGCTTCGCTGGCCTTCGTGTCGGGACCTCTTCTGGGAGCGCTACATGCGCCGTTCCTCGAACTGTGGCTGCTGGTCTCGCTGCAGATTGCGGTTGCGGCGCTGTTCAACTCGACGATGCTGGTCTTGATCCACCGATGGGCGATCATCCCGACCTGGGGCGTATTCATTCTGCTCGGGAACACCTCGTCCGGAGGAGCCGTCTCCGTCTCGCTTCTCCCCCAACCGTTTGCGCTCCTCAACCACGCGCTACCGAGCGGTGCCAGCGTCTCGGCCGTCCACGCGGCGGCCTACTTTCCCCACGAGCAACGGTTGTTGCCCTTCGGCATTCTGCTCGCCTGGTTTGTGGTCACGCTGACCGCGTTGGTGGCGTGCTCGCACGCTCTGCATCGCTCGCCGGCGGACGGCTAGGGGCGTTGCGTCGACGCGGGATCGACCGCGTCGCCAGGGAACTGCTGGCCGAGCAGCTCATCCTGACCGACCTCGGGTACGTTCCCGTCGCCGTTGGACCCGTCGCGCCTGACGGGCTTCTTCCTCGGCGTTTTCGGAGGAGTGGGCGCCCCCGCCGGTTCCGCGGAACGATGTCCATTGCGGGCCGATCCGACCGACTCGCTCACCATCTCGATGGCCTTTTCGGTGTAGACCCGGTAGCCGAATTCCGGTAGATAGCCGTGTATTTCGGGGGTGTCGAGATCACGCATGAACTGCAATATCTCGCGACTGAACACCTGGCCGGGCACCAGCACCGGGAATCCCGGGGGATAGGGCGTCACATACGTCGCAGACACGACGTCGACCCCGGCGTCCAGCCGCTGCTCGATCAGCTCACCGCTGAGATATTCGCAATTGGTGTCGTCGTAGGACAGGTAGAACCCTCGGCGGACGTCGCCTTCCGGTGTGGGCTCGCTTCCGCTGTGATCCAGGAAGGCGGGGTGGAAGCCGCTGAAATCCGGCAGCGGCAGCGACATTTCGGTGAGCCGGTACACCGCCCTCTCGAAGTGCTCGCGTTCGCCGAGGCTCATCTCGGAGATGTTCTGGTCGAGCTCGCGCGCGATGTTGACGAGCACCTCCACCAGGAAGGCGACCGAGCTGCGGGTGGTGCCGATGTTGGTCATGAACAGCACGCTGTTGCGCGACGTCTTGTTGATCTGGATCCCGTAGCGGTCCATCAGCTGCGTGCGCTTGAACGTGTCCCCGTCGTAGCCGGTGGGGCCGATGTACAGCGTGATCCGCGACGGGTCGAGCACGAATTCGTCCTGGTCCCAGGCCGCCATCATGTTGCGCAACCCGGAACGCAGCGGCTGCTCGATGGCCGAGGGCCGGAATCCCTCCGGGATCAGGTCCGACGTGCGAAGGCAGCGCATGTACCTGCTGAGCAACGGGTGATTGTCGATCGCGTCGCGCAGCTGCATCGCGTTCTCGATCTGCCGCTGCACCAGTTCGACGCCCTCCAGCGCCACCTGCCTGCGGCCCAGGTCCAGGGAGGCGAGGATCTGGTAGTTGGGCGACGTCGAGGTGTGCGCCATGTAGGCCTCGTGGAACGGCTCGGCCACCTTCTGGTCGAAGTCCTGGTCGAAGACGTGGATCATCGAACCCTGCCGCAGCGCCGTCAACGTTTTGTGCGTCGACTGAGTGGCATATACCCGTACCCGGGCCCGCGCCGGGTCCGGAATCAGACGGCGCTCCAAAAGTGCTTCTTCACTGGGTGTCTCGGGGGCGGTTGCCAGGAACTCCTCGTAGCGAGCCCTGTAGCCGGGATCCTGCAGTCGCTCGCGCAACGCCCGCGCCGACGCCATCGCCGTGCGCGTGCGATACACCGGGTGGAACCGGGCAAAGGCGAACCACGCCTCGTCCCAGAGGAACACCAGGTCGGGCTTGATGGCGAGGCATTCCTCCATAACGCGCTCGACGTCGTAGACGATGCCGTCGAAGGTGCAGTTCGTGAGCGACATCATCTTGACCCGGTCGAGCTTGCCGGCGCGCTTGAGCGCCAACAACTTCGACTTGATCTCCCGAAGCGGGACCGCCCCGTACATCGAGTACTCGTTGAGCGGATACGCCTCCAGGTACACGACGTTCGCGCCGGCGAGCATCATCCCGTAGTGATGCGATTGGTGGCAGTTGCGGTCGAGCAACACGATGTCACCCGGCGCCACCAACGCCTGGGTGACGATCTTGTTGGCGGTCGACGTCCCGTTGGTGACGAAGTAGGTGTGCCGCGAGCCGTACGCCTGCGCCGCGAGCTGTTGCGATTCGCGCAGGGGCCCGGTCGGCTCGAGCAGCGAGTCGAGGCCGCCGCACGTCGCCGACGTCTCGGCCATGAACACGTCCAGGCCGTAGAAGCCCACCATGTCCTTGATCCAGTGTGAGTTGACGATCGACTTGCCCTGCGAAATCGGCAGGGCGTGGAAGACGCCCGTGGGTCGGTGGCTGTATTGCTTGAGCGCGCTGAAGAACGGGGTACGGTAGCGCGCCGCCACCCCCTGCAGGATCGACAGGTGCAGCTCGAGCATTCCTTCCCGGGCGTGGAACACCCTGCGGAAGTACTGGCCCAGGCGTCCGGCGATGTCCTCGACATCGATCTCCGTCATGAGGTACAGGTCCAGTTCGGGGCGCAGCTCCCCCAGCGAGACGGCGAGAATCTGCGCCCGCTCTTCCGGCGATTGGTGATCGGCCAGTTCGGTTGTCACCGCGGTGTCGATGAACTCCGAAAGGGTGGACAGGTCCCGGGTCGATTGATGGGAAAAGCGCCGCCGAATCACCACGGCCTGCAAGTTGACGTTCAGCCGCGCCGCGATCAGGGCCTCGTCCCCGCTGGACACCACCACCAGCTCGTAGACGAATTCGTCGTCGGGGCGCCGCCATTTCCGGACCTCGTTGCGCAGCGCTCGTTCCTGGGCCTCGGTCATCTTCTCGACGACGAGCACTTCGAAGTAGGGGCGGTCGGCCGACGTCGCCACTTGATGTTCGAGCTGGCGCGGATCGGCCGGGAACATGTCCAGTTCGTCGGCACCGGCGTTGTCGACGTCCCCCGATCGATACGACTCCGTCGTGAGCGCGCGGTTGATCCGGCCGACCGCCTGCGAGAACTTCTCGTAGCTACCGGCCGTGAAAAGCCGTTGCACGAGCCCAAATTGGGGAGAGCCGGGGTACGCCCAGTAGGGCTCGACCGTGCCCAGACGATCCAGCAACTCGCGGCAGACGGCCAGGTAGCGCTCTTTGAGCGCTCCGGCGGTGGTGGGGCGCGTCAGCCGATCGGCGGCTTCCTCCAACCTGCACCACGAGTCATTGCGGACCTGCCAGAGACTGTTGTAGGCGCGCAGATGTTCTGTCATGGCCAGACCCCTTCCGGGTCGCGCGACTCCGTGTGCCGCAGCGTCGGTGCTCAAGGCTTGCAGACCCAGCCCGCCCACCGGTTACCAAACGTCAAACACTGCGCGTCCTTCGAGTGACACCCCGGACAGACGACGGTGACGGAACTCGACTGCAGGCGACTCGGCTGCCGTGACTCAGCCGGTGCGGGTGGCGCTGAAGAACTTGGTACTCATCAGCCGCTCGAAGACGGCCGGCAGCGCCTGGAATGGCCGGCCGTACTCATTGGCGGCCTTGGCGACCAGGTCGACACCCGTCACTTCCCAGCCACGTTGGGCCAGCCATGCTTTCGTGTCCGCGCGCGGATCGTCGTACCACAGATCGGCGACCGCGGGCTGCGTCGCGAGCTCGGAGATCGCCGACGTGCTGTCGGCAAACTCGCGGATCTCCCCGGTGTCCGGGCCCAGCTCCGCGACACACCGGCTGCCAGCGGCTGACAACTGGTGGAGCCTCTCGAACAGCGCGTCCTGGGCCGCGCCGGGCAGGTACGGCAGCAGGCCCTCGAGCGCCCATGCCGTCGATCGATCGGGCCGGAAGCCGGCCTCGATCAGTGCGCCTGCCCAGTCCCCCCGCAGGTCGATCGCGACGGTGACGCGCCGGGCCGACGGGACCGCGTCCTGCCGGTCAAGAACCCGCTGCTTGAACTCCAGCACTCGCGGCTGATCGACCTCGAAGACAGTCAAGTCCTCCGGCCAAGCCAATCGGTAAGCGCGGCAGTCCAACCCGGCCGCCAGAATGACGGCCTGCCGAACACCGGCCTCGGTGGCGCGGGCGAAGAAATCGTCGAAGAACCGCGTTCGCACCCCGACCCACCGTGCGTTGAAGCCCGCCGCGCTGCTCGTGTCCAAGTTCGCCACCGCGGCCGACAGATTCGGCTCACCGGCGGCGGCGACGAAGCTCGCAGCGTAGTCATCGTTCGCCAAGGGCGGTTCGAGCGCGGCATCGAGCGCCCGCGCCGCGCAGACAGCGAGCGCCGTGAAGCCGACACTTGTCACAATGTCCCAGCTGTCGCCGGCGGTCCTTGGCATTACGGCCTCCGATCTTCAGGCGACGATATATTCGTTCGCACAACTAACGAGATGGTACGCCGTTCACCCGGCATTCTCGCGGACAATGCCACCCGGCCGGGCTGCGGTAGCGTCGACGCCGTGGAAGGGGAGCCGTCCCAGCAGGCCGTCGCGCCCCCGCCGCGTTGGGGCCTGGGCGCCTTCGTTCTGGTCGCGCTGACTTACCTCGCCGTGTCGGCCGTGCTGGCCGGAGGTTTGGCCAGCGGCGTCGGTCCCGTGTCCGCCGGCAGCCTCGCGGTCGCAGTGGTGGTCCCCACTGCCGCCGCCGCCGGACTTGCCGTGCTCGTCACGATCCTGCGGGGCAACGGCCCGCGGGCGGACCTGCGACTGCACTGGTCGTGGCGCGAGATCCGGATGGGCTTGATGTTCGGTTTCGGCGGGATGTTGGTCACCATTCCCGCATCAATGGTGTACCGGGCGGTGGTCGGGCCTGGCGCGAACTCGACGGTGGGCAGAATCTTCGGGGGCCTGCGGGCCGGGTGGCCCTGGGCCGTGGCCGTGTTGCTGATCGTGGTGATCATCGGGCCGCTCTGCGAAGAGATCGTCTTCCGCGGCCTGCTCTGGGGAGCGGTGGAGCGGCGCTGGGGGCGTTGGGCCGCCCTGGTGGTCAGCACCCTGGTATTCGCGCTCGCCCACCTCGAGTTCACTCGAGCGCCACTGCTGGTGGTGGTGGCCATTCCGATCGCGCTGGCGCGGTGGTACTCCGGCGGACTGCTGGCCAGCATCGTCGCGCACCAGGTGACCAATCTCCTACCGGGCATCGTGTTGATGCTGGGCCTGCTAGGCGCCGTCCCCACCTCCTGAGCTGCGCCGAACGATCAGTCCGCTCGACCGACGCCGACAAGTTGCTCCAGTCCGGACGCCGAATAGCCGCCCGGGCCAACGCCGTTGCGAGCCGCTTCCCGCGCCGCTTGGGCTATGGCCGCGTTGAGCGGCGCGCCGACGCCGTGCCGGTGGGCAAGCCGCACGATCTCCCCGTTGAGGAAATCTGTCTCCACGTTGCCGGTGCCGCGGCTCAAGGATTGCCAGGTCGAGTTGCTCTGTCCCGCATCCCAGCCCGGCACCGGGCGGATGGTCGGGCCGTCGGCGCGCGCCGCCGTGGACGTGTCGAAGGAAACGAATTCGATTCCGGCATGGCGCAACACGGATTCGCCCTCCCGGCGCAGCGCGGCCACCACCTCGTGGGAGTCAGCCGGGTCGGCGGACAACGCTCCCACCGCGTTCCCCAGGTTGCTGAGCAGCTTGTTGTACTTCCACGGGGCGACGTCGGCGGGGAGGCGGACCACGAGGCCCGCCGCGCCCCAGGTCTCGGCGAGCCCGGCCAGCAGGTGAGCGTCGGCCTCGGTGGCCAGCGACGCCGGCCAGCGCGCGATGTGGAGCTGGCCGGCCACCGGCCACGACCGCACGATCACCTCACCGGGCTCGAGGTGCACGGCCGGCAGCCAGACGCAAACGCCGAAGACCCGGCGAAAATAGCGCAGCGCCTTCTCTTCGGCGGCAACGCCATTGAGGGCGGTCAATGCCGGCAACACCGCGCCCGCGGTCCCGACCGCGCCATCCCGCCCATGAACCGGCTGATCCACCCATTCCTGCAGGGCGGCGTCGAGTTGCTGGGTCTTGGTGGCGAAGACCAACACGTCGCGTTCCGTCAACCGCACCTCCCCGGGACCGGACGCCGCGGTGACCGCCGTCTGGAAGGTGCCGTCGGGTGTCCTCAGCTTCATGCCCGCGGAGGCCAGCACCTCGGCGTGCCGACCGCGCGCCACCAGCACCACCGGCGCACCCGCCCGGGCCAGCACCGCACCGACCGTGCCCCCGATGGCACCGGCTCCGATGATCACGTACCGGTGATCGTCTCGTGGGGCCACTTCCCACCCGCTTCCCAATGCTGTGTGCCCGAACGCTATGCGCGAGGATACGTCTTCGGATCGGAATGCGCAGATGCAGCCGTGACTGCCTCGTCCCAGCAAACCCGCACTGCCGCTTCTGGATTCGAGATCAGAGCCTCCGGCTGGGCTGCGGCGCCGTGGCGCACCGCTCGCGCCCCTCTGGTCGCAGAATTAGAGTAACTACGAAGTCGCCGCGTCGGATAGGAGAACACCATGCCACTGCCGACGGATGAGAAGCTGATCGAGCTGAGCGAAAACATCCTGTCAACGTTCTCCAAGATCTTCGGCGAGCATCCCGGCATCCGGCCGGCCCACGGCAAGGGCATCCTGCTGAACGGCACCTTCACCCCGTCCGCGGCCGCGGCTGACCTGTCGCAGGCTCCACATCTCCAGCAAGACCCCACGCCCGTCGTCGTGCGTTTCTCGGATTCGACCGGGCTGCCGAACATTCCGGACACCGATCCGAACGCACTTCCCAAGGGCCTCGCCGTCCGATTCATACTGGGCGACCGGGTGCACACCGACATCATCGGCCATTCCACCGACGGCTTCCCGACGCGCACCGGCGAGGAATTCCTCGAGCTGCTGGAAGCGCAGGCCACCAGTGACCCGGCCAACCTTGCGGGCTCACCGCTGGAGGCCTTCCTCGGTTCGCACCCGGCGGCGCTGCGGTTCGTGCAGCAGGCCAAGCCCTTTCCGGCCAGCTTCGCACGGGAATCCTTCTTCGGCGTCTCCGCGCTGAAGTTCACCAATGCGGCCGGCCAGAGCAGGTTTGGGCGGTATCGCATCAGCCCCGAGGCGGGGAACGAGTATATCGACGAGTCCCAGGTGCAATCGAAGGACGACGACTATCTGTTCACCGAGCTCGCCGAACGTCTCGCGGCCGGACCGATCCGCTTCACGCTGGCCGTGCAGCTCGCCCAGGGTTCGGATGTGGTCGATGACGCCACCGTCCATTGGCCGCCGGATCGCGAGGTCCGCGAGTTGGGCACGCTGGAGCTGACCGGCCCGGTCGCCGACGACGCCGCCCAGCAGAAACACATCATCTTCGACCCGATCCCGCGGGTGGCGGGAATCGAGCCCTCCGACGATCCGCTGCTGGAGTTGCGTGCCGCCGTTTACCTGATCAGCGGCCGAAGGCGCCGAGCGGCGTAGCGGGAGGAATGTAGTCGTCGTTGCATGCGCGGTACCAGGGAATGAATTTGGCGCCAGCCGGTTCCGCTGAGTCAGGACAGCCGATTCCAGGAGGCCCGGCTTGACGACCACCGACGCGCCTGTTGTTGCGCGCCATTTCGCCGCCGTACGGCGCGGCGACACGTTCGCGGCAGCACCCGAAGGGCCCCCGGTCGGGCATCGGTCGCGTTACCCCGGCGGGGGCACCGGATGAAGTTCCTGCTGATCACGCTGATCACCCATAATCCGGATCCCGTCTCGGGCGAGCGGAAGAGCCCCGCCGCCCGGCTGCGCGAGGTACTCGACAAGGCGATCCTCGCAGAGGAATTGGGCTTCGACGGCTTTGCGGTCGGCGAGCGGCACGAGGATCCCTTCATCTCGTCCTCCCCGCCGGTGGTCTTGAGCAACATCGCGGCCCGCACGTCGAAAATCGGGCTGTTCACCGGGGTGACGACGTTGAGCCTGCTCGATCCCGTCCGCGCATTCGAGGACTATTCGACGCTGGACAACCTGTCCGGCGGGCGGCTCGAGCTGATCATCGGCAAGGGCAACGGCGCGGCGCAGGCCGAGTTGTTCCACGTGACCACCGCGGATCAATGGGACCGCAATCGTGAAGGCTACGAACTGTTCCGGCTACTTTGGGAGAACGACAGCGTGACATGGTCGGGGCGGTTCCGCCCGCCGCTCGCGAACGCCAAGGCCCTTCCCCGTCCGTTGCAGAGCCGGATTCGAATCTGGCACGGCAGCGCGACGAGTACCGACTCGGTGGACCTCGCCGCTCGCCATGGCGACCCCATCTTCTCCGCCAATGTCAGCAATCCCATCGAGCCCTACGCCGAGCTGGTTCGCCACTACCGGCAACGGTGGGAGTTCTACGGCCACCGGCCGCAGGACGCGCTGGTCGGCGCCGGGACCGCCGGGTTCTACGTCGCTCCGACCTCACAGGAAGCGGTGGCCACCTACCGGCCGATGTTCGAGGCGCGGGTGGCGGCACAGCGTCGCGCCGGCATTCCCACGGCGTTCGAGTCGATAGAAGATTTCGTCGAGCGAAGCTCGGCGCTCGTGGGCAGTCCCGCCCAGGTCATCGACAAGGTGGGTCGCTATCACGAGCAGCTCGGCCACGAGGTGATCCACCTCAGTGCGGACGCCGACGGTCTGACCGCCGAGCAGCAGCGTGCCTGCCTCGAACGGTTTCAGTCCCTCGTCGCGCCCGTTCTTCGTGAGCTCATCCCCAGTCGACCGCTGAGGTCGCAATCGGCAGCCCAAGAGTCCGCCCGATAGCCGGTGCGTCGGTCGGACACATGGACCGGTGGCGCCGGTTTGCACGTTGCCCCCCGGCGCATTTGATCTATTACTCGGCATAGCACACGATGGCCGTAGCGCGTCGCGATCGAAGCAGGGGTAGGAGTCGTATGGCTGATATCACCGACTTGATCGTCGCCGACCATAACTGGTTCCGCGAGCAGTTCGCCAAGCTGGACCACCTCCAAGCGCAGACACCGGTCAGCCGCTCCGCGCTCGAGCGGGTGTGGCGTCCCCTCGCCGACAAGCTCGACGTGCACGCCTACATCGAAGAGAAGATCTTCTACCCGCAGCTGCTGACGCGCGGCACCGACGACCCCGAGGGCGAGACGCTCGACGCCATCGGCGACCACAACGACATCCGTGACGGGGTCCGTGACGCCAACGCGGCCGTGGCCGGCACCGACGACTGGTGGGCGGCGGTCGGCCGCACCCGGGTGGCCAACGACGACCACATGAGCGAGGAGGAGCGCGAAGGGCTGTCGGACTTTCGACGCCACGCCCCCATCGGCCTTCGCGAAGCGCTCGGCCGGCAATACGACGAATTCATGACGCGACATCCCACCACCGAGGGCCTGCCGATCGTCGACCGGGACCCCAAGCGCTACGTCGAAGAGGTGGAGAACCCTCCGCGACCCGAACGCACCGATTTCTCGCTCGGCATCGGCAGCCTCAAAGGGCAGTGAGCAGCGCCCGCATCGGAACCTTCGCATGGCATCTACAACGCGGGGTGGTTAACTGCGATTCGTGCAGAGAGAACCCGAGTTGGCGCGGCGCTTCTACGACCGATTCGAGCCCGTACACGGTGTGACGTACTTCGCCCCAGAGGCGCGGGCGGCGTTGGACGCCCTGGGCTACCGGGGCTTTTGGATGGGGTACTTCGCGGCACGGTCGGCGCCTTTGGGCGTGGTCCCGACCCAGGTCGTCACCGCAATCTTCTACAACTTCGCCCCCGAACGCGTCGCCAAGGCGCTGCCGACGGCCTGGGAGATCGCCGGTCCCGACGCCGCCCTGCGCGCACGGCGGGAATCCGCGGTTGCGGCGTTACGCCGCTACGGGCTCGATGCGGACGAAAACATCCGTGTGGCAGCGGAATTGGCGGGCAAGGCGGTGCGGCAGGCTCCGTTGGGCGGCCGGCCGTTGTTCGCCGCAAACACGGCGCTGCCATGGCCCGACGATCCCCTGGCCGCGCTCTGGCACGCCGCGACGCTGTTGCGCGAGCACCGCGGCGACGGGCACGTGGCGGTGTTGACGGCGGCGGGCATCACGGGCCGCGAATCCAACGTCTTACACGCCGCCGCCGGCGGGGTGCCGCGCGACTACATCGCCCGCACCCGTGACTACGACGACGCGACATGGGGGCATCAAGAGCAAAGGCTGGCCGACCGGGGGTTACTCGAGGCCGACGGGTCGTTGACCGGTGCCGGCCGGGAACTCAAGGCCCGGATCGAATCGAGCACCGACGCGCTGGGCCTGTCGGCGCTCGAGGCGCTCAGCGACGACGAGGTGGAAACGTTATTCCGCGCCCTAACCCCGATCGCGCGCGCCGTCGTTGCGGGCGGCGACATTCCCGCGCTGACCCCGATGGCGTTGCGTCGTGACGACCTGGACGACGACAGCGCGCACTTGAAGTAACGCAGGCCCACTCAGCGTGGTCGCGCGGTGGCCCGCACGACGTGCTGTGCGATGTGAGCGTACGTTTGGCGCGTCACCTCGACGGCGTCGCTCATGATGTTGTAGCCGTGGTCGACGCCGCGCACCTCGTGGTACTCGGCCAGCGCGCCTACGGCGTCGAGTTTCTCGGCGTATCTGCGGGCTTCGTCGCGTAGCCGGTCCTTCTCGGCGGTCACCACGAGGGCCGGGGCGATGCCGGCGATGTTGTCCGCATTGGGACCCCATGCCGGCGAGGCCAGCCGGTCACGCCGTTGCACCGGGTCGGGAATGTAGGCGGTGTCGAACACCTCCCCCATCCATGGCTTCATCACCGCGTGGGCGCCCGCCGTCGACGGTTTGTCGCGGGTGGGAGTCACCAAGTCGAGCGGTGCGTAGTGCAGTACTTGCAGCGCGATGGCCGGACCGTCGTTCTCCAGAGCCAGCCGGGCGGCGGCCGCGCTGAGGTTGCCACCGGCGCTCTGACCGCCGACGCACAGTCGGGTGCCATCCCACTCCCGGTCGCGCGAGGCGGCCCAGCGCACGACGTCGTATATCTGCTGCACCGCGGTCGGGAAGCGGCGGCCGGGCGCCAGCGCGTAGTCCGGGTTCACCACCGCAACGCCGGCATTCGCGGCGAGGTAACGGCACCATGGGTCATCCTGCTCGGGATGCCCGATGACGAACCCGCCGCCGTGCACGTTGACGTAGACGGGTGGGGACGGGGCGGAACCCGTGGGGTGGTAGATGGTCGCGGTCACGGCGCCGTGCCGCGTGGGAACAGTGGTCGTCGATGTGCGGCCACCGATGGCGGGGAAGCGCACGGCAGGCTTGGCGGTCGGTCTGACCGTCGCCGCGAACACCCGGGCCAGGGTGTCGGCGACGAGGGTCGTCGAAAGCAGTGACATCAGCGCCTCAGGTTGCGGGAGTTGTCTAGGGGTTGCCGTGCTGCGGACGGTTGACACGGACAGGCGGGTTCATCCATCCTCCGTGATGCCGAACTCAGGCTATCCCGGCAAGGCCGGCCGCATACATGTCGCTTTCCCGGACGAGACCCACCGCGGCGATCCGAGCCGCGCCGCCCGCGTCCCGGCTAGAACAGCAGGGCGGACCGCATACCGGAATTGATGCGTTACCCGTCCCGACGGCAGGAGAACGCACCGATGACGAAAGTGGATATCGCCGCGCTGCTCGCGTTGGGATCTGCGCTGTGCGTGGCGGCCGGCGATGTGCTCCAGCAGCGAGCAACCCACCGCATCACGGACAAGTCGGTGGGAAACCTGCAGCTGTTCGTGACGCTGTTGCGGAACCGACGATGGCGGTGGGGCGCCCTACTGCTCGTCGTCAGCATCGGATTGCAGGCGGCCGCACTGGAGCAGGGCTCGGTGCTGCTGGTACAGGCCCTGCTGGTCCTTTCGCTGCTGTTCGCCCTGCCGATCAGCGCGAAGCTGTCTCACCGCAGCGTGACTGGGCGGGAATGGGTTTGGGCCGTCTTGTTGACCGCCGCGGTGACCGTGATCGTTACCGTCGGCAACCCGCAGGCGGGTCGTTCGCGGGCCTCGCTGCACACCTGGGGCGCTGTGGCCATGGTGCTCGGGCCGCTGTTGCTGGGATGTCTGGTGTGTGCCCGGGTCTGGGGTGGTGCCCTGGCCGCGGCATTGCTGGCCTTCGTATCCGGTTCGCTTTGGGGGGTGTTCGCGGTCCTCACCAAGGGGGTGGTTCATGTGCTGGTTGATGGTGACTGGGTGGTCCTCCGGTCCCCCGAGTTGTACGCCTGGCTGCTGACCGCGCTGGCGGGATTCGCCTGGGAGCAGTCAGCCTTCCGGGCCGGCTCCCTGACCGCATCGATGCCCACGTTGGAGGTTTCCCAACCCGTCGTCGCGGCCGTGCTGGGTGTCGTCGTCCTCGGTGAGACGCTGAACACCGGTCGCGCCGGGATGGTGGTGCTGGTGGCGGCGGCGCTGGTGATGACGGCCGCCACCATCGAACTCGCGCGCGGTGATGCCGTGGCGACCAGCAGCAGGGTCGAGGGGGCTTGAGGGCGTCGTGAGCAAACGCGCGTGGTGCGTCCGCTACCCGCTCCGCGGAGACGGTGCGGTCACCGACATCCAGGCGTCACCCTTCTGGCCTCCGGAGCCACTCTGGTTAGCCGCGTCGAGCCGGCGGCTGCAAACGGCGGCTAGCCTGGGCCCATGAACGGCCAGCGGGTACCTGGTGGTGTGGTGCACGAACTCCCGGCGGATCTGCGCAGATCGCTGATCGCCAACGCAACGGCACTCGCCGCCTGGAAGGACATCACCCCCCTCGCGCGCAACGAATTCATCTGCTGGGTCGAGGACGCCAAGCAGGAGACGACCCGTCAGCGCCGCATTCGCCGGACCCAGGAAGAGCTGGAAGACGGCAAACGCCGGCCGTGCTGCTGGCCGGGTTGTAAGCACCGCGAGCGCACGGGCAGGTGACAACCACCCCGCCAACTGCGTCGCTGCGGTGACCGACTGCTGTGTGGCGCAGGGCAACTCACGCGATGCAAGCTCGATTGCCGAGCATCGGACGACCGAAGTCACGCCAAGTGGGGGAGTTCCTGCGGGTTGGGGTATCGCGCGGATTCGCCGACGCTACCTCACCGGGATGTCACCTCGACAACGGCTGATAGAAGACCAAGCCGTTGCCTTTGTTGTCGTAGACGACGGCGCGGCGTTCGTGTGCGTCGTCGTACGGGCCCTTTACGATTCCGCCGCCGCTGGCCTCAACCGCCTTGGCCGCGGCGTCGACGTCCGCGGTCTTGATGCCGACCACGACCTGCCCGGGTATGGGATGGTCGACCGCGGTCGCCAGGGCGAGGGTGACGGGACCGCCGTCGAGCGCTGCGAAGTGGGTCCCGTCGCGGAATTTCACCGGCATTCCGAGGGTTTCGCCATAGAACCGGATCGACTCGTCCAGGTCGTCGGTCGACAGAATGATCATCTTCACTTCGTGCCCGCTCATCGGTGCCTCCTGCGGCTAGACGGCTTCCTGCCTAAGCCGGGACTGTACTTTGTCCGCAAGGCGAAGAAGTCCCTGGCTCAGGAAACCGCCGGCACCGACCGCGACCTGGGCCGGCTGCTCGAGCGGAAGCTGTTGTCGGACAGCCTGATCGACTCTATGTACTGCCTTGCCGGTTACTCGCCGGTTGGGTGGTCACGAAGTCCATCGGGGGGCCGTCCCCGTGCCACGCGTCGCGGTCGGCAACCGCCGTCGCCAGCGCCGTGCCGCCCTGGATCGTCCCGACGATGTCGACCTGGTCGTTGATCGCGAAACGCGACGCGGCGGTGGCCGGCAGACTCCCGCCCTTGATGACCACCGTGGTGTTCGGGGTGACGACGTAGGTCTGGGTGTAGCCGTTCGAGCTGCGTGCGGTCACCGAATTCGCCGACACGGCAACGACGGTCCCCTCCTGATGCACCGGTTGGGAAGTGGCCGGCGTCCCCTGCTCGGCGACGACCACCGGCTTTTCCGGCTCGACGCCGACCAGCACAGCCACCACGGCCGCCCCACACACCACGGCGGCGGAGGCGAGTTCGCAGATGCTTGCGATACCAGACATCGTGCGCCGCGACGGTCGACTTTGCTCCGGCGGTGCGGTCATGCGGTGCTTGGCGCCCACGGTCAATCCCTCCTGCGGTTTCGCGCCGACAGGCGTCGGCGCCTCCCGAATCAGGTCGTTGCTCGTGGGTTACCCGAGGCGCTGCGGCGGTAAACCGCGCCGGGGCGCGGTTCGCACAGTGACCGGTCGCCGTGTCGGCGTCAGGCCTTGGTGAGGGTGAACTGCGCGACGTCGGTGTAGCCCTCGCGGAACAGGTCGGCGCACCCGGTCAGGTACTTCATGTACCGGTCGTAGACCTCCTGGGACTGGATGGCGATGGCCTCGTCGCGGCGCGACTCGAGCGCCGCCGCCCAGGTGTCGAGGGTGCGCGCGTAGTGCAACCGCAGCGGCTGAACCAGCTTGACCGCGAAGCCGGCGCGCTGCGCGTGTTCCTCGACGACCTTGGCCGCCGGAAGGTCTCCCCCCGGGAAGATCTCGTCCATGATGAACTTCATGAACCGGATCTTGGTCATGGTGATGGGCAACCCCCGCGCGGCGAACTCCTCGTCGCTGGGCTTGATGATGCTGTGCAGCAACATCGTCCCGTCGCCGGGGAGCGCCTCGTGGGCCATCTTGAAGAAGTCGGCGTAACGATCGCGCCCGAAGTGCTCGAAGGCGCCGATCGACACGATGCGATCCACCTTCTCGTCGAACTGCTCCCAGCCCTGCAGCAGTACGCGTTTGCTCCGCGACGACGGATGCTGGTCGAGCCGGTGCTGCACGTGCGCCTGCTGATTACGACTGAGGGTCAGGCCGACGACGTTGACGTCGTAGCGCTCCAGCGCACGAACGATCGTGGTGCCCCACCCGCAGCCGATGTCGAGCAGCGTCATGCCCGGCTGCAGCCCGAGCTTGCCCAGCGACAGGTCGACTTTGGCGAGTTGTGCCTCCTCGAGCGTCATGTCCTCGCGCTCGAAGTAGGCGCAGCTGTACGTGCGCGTCGGGTCCAGGAAAAGGGCGAAGAACTCGTCGGACAGGTCGTAGTGCGCTTGCACGTCCTCGAAATGCGGCTCCAGGCTGACGGCATCGCTGGGTTTTTCGGGCAAGGCACAACCTTCGACGTAGATTTCTTTTCGGGTTTGACGGCGTGCGATCGATGATCGGGTTGCCGGGGCCCCAGTGTATCGGGCGCGTTAACGGTGGCGCCGTCTGCAGTGACTCCCCCAGCCGTTCGGCGCACCGGCGGGTCGCAGGCCGGTGTGGGAAGACACCGGTCGGGTATACCAGCGGGGTGTCCCCGCATCGGCGTCGCGTCTACGCATCCCTCCTCCCCTCCAGAGTCGTCCGACCGCGGGCGCGGTGATGGCAGACCCGAAACCGATACCGGACGACCTGCGCCGGCTGGCGTCCGCGCATGGGGTGGCGACCTCCTACCGAAACGAGCGACGAGAGCCGGTCCAGGTCGACGCCGACGTGGTCGTCCGCGTGCTCGCGATGCTCGACGTCGATGCCCGCACCGAAGCCGACCGGCGCCGCGAGTTGGCCAAGGTGGACGAGCGGGACCACGCTGGCGTCCTGCCGTCCACTGTCGCCGTCCGCGTCGACGGACGCCGCCACCCAATGCCCGGGGCCTCATATTTGGTGGCCGAGGACGGCACCCGGATCGAGGCGCGCGACGAGCTGCCCGCCGACCTGCAGCCCGGCTGGTATCGCTTGCACACGGCCGACGGCCAGGAGGCCACCCTGGTCGCGGCGCCCCCGCGGGTGCCGGCCGCGCCGGCTACCTGGGGCTGGATGTTGCAGTTGTACGCGCTGCGCTCGGCGCGCTCGTGGGGCATCGGCGACTTAGGCGACCTGCGCGAGTTCATGGAGTGGACCGCGGCCGAGCACGGGGCCGGCGCGGTGCTGCTCAACCCCCTCAGCGCCCCCGGGCCGACGCACCCCGTGCAGCCGTCGCCGTACACACCGTCCAGCCGGCGCTTCGCCAATCCGCTGGCGCTGCGCATCGAGGACCTGGACAGCTATCTTCGGGCCGACCCCGAAACCCGCGCGGAGGTGAACGCGCTGCGAGTCTCGGCGAGCACCGAGCGGATCGACCACGACCTCGTGTGGGCGGCCAAGCGATCGGCGCTGGAGTTGCTGTGGCGCGCCGAGGGGAGGCCTTCCCCGCTGGCCGGGCAACCGACCGGTTCGGCCGGATTGCGCGACTGGGCCACGTACTGCGCGCTGGCCGAGCGGCACGGCGGCCGGTGGAGCCGGTGGCCCGAGGACTTGCGGGATGTCGCCGGACCGGCCGTGGCGGCCGCACGCCGGGAGCTGGAGCCCCGGGTGGCGTTCCACGCCTGGGTGCAGCAACGGTGCGCCGAGCAGTTGATCGCGGTGCGGGGCGCCGCCCAGAGCGCCGGAATGGCCCTGGGCGTACTGCATGACCTGCCGGTCGGGGTCGATGCCGAAGGCGCCGACGCATGGGCGCTGGCCGACGTGCTTGCCACCGGCGTCAGCGTCGGGGCACCCCCCGACAACTTCACGCCCCGGGGCCAGGATTGGGGGCTGCCGCCCTGGCGGCCGGACCGTCTCGCCGCCACCGGGTACGCCGCCCTGCGTGACACGCTGCGCGCCGTCGTGACTTTTGCCGACGGTCTGCGGATCGACCATGTCGCCGGCCTGTGGCGGCTGTGGTGGATACCTCCAGGCGACGGCCCGGACCGCGGCACCTATGTGCACTACGACGCCGACGCCATGCTGGCCGTCCTCGCCCTCGAGGCGCACCGGGCGGGCGCCACCGTCATCGGCGAGGACCTCGGCACCGTCGAGCCGGAGGTCACCGAGGCGCTGGCCGACAACGGGATGCTGGGGTGCGCGGTGTCGTGGTTCACCCGCGACGAGTCCGCGCCCGGCGAGCCCTTGCTGGAGCCGGCCGAGTGGCCGTCGCGGGCGGCGGCCAGCCTGTCCACCCACGACCTGCCGACCGCCGCAGGTTTCCTGCGCGGTGAGCACGTGCGGGTGCGGGCGGACCTCGGACTGCTCAACGACGTGGCCGCCGAGGAGGCCGGCGCCGCGAAGGAGCGGGCCGAGTGGCTGGCGTTGCTGCGTTCCCAAGGACTGCTCCCCGAGGATCCGGCCGAGCCCGAGGAGTCGGACATCATCGCCGCCATGCACCGGCTGCTGGCCGCGACACCGAGCCGCCTGAAACTGATCTCGCCCTACGACGTGATCGCCGAGCCGCGACAGCCGAACCTGCCGGGAACGATCGACGAATACCCCAACTGGCGGATCCCGCTGCCGGAGACCCTGGAGGAACTGCGCGCCGACCCCCGCGTCGCCGAGATCACCGCCGCTTTCCGGGCGGTCGCCCCGCGCTAGGCGCCGGTTCGCCGATTCCGCCCGTTCTGGTGTGGTGGACGCCTCGTTTGGTTACAGGGAGAGAGAGCCTCGTGCCAGCTGGATGGCACGGCCGACGGGATAGGGGCGACAACCATGGAACCGATATCGCCGACCGACGCGCTGTTCCTCATGGGCGAGTCCCGCGAACACCCCATGCATGTGGGGTCGCTGCAGCTGTTCCAGCCGCCCGAGGACGCCGGACCACATTTCGTCCGCGAGTCCTACCAGGCCATGCTCGAGTGCACCGACGTGCAACCGACCTTCCGCAAACACCCCGCCTTCTTCGGCGGCCTCACCAACGTCGCGTGGTCCTTCGACAGTGATGTAGAACTCGACTACCACCTCCGCCGGTCCGCGCTGCCCGAGCCCGGACGGGTCCGCGACCTGCTGGAGCTGGCGTCCAGGCTGCACGGCAGCCTTCTCGACCGGCACCGTCCGTTGTGGGAGGCGCACCTCGTCGAGGGCCTGCAGGACGGCCGGTACGCGGTCTACACCAAGTTCCATCACTCCCTCATGGACGGCGTGTCGGCGCTGCGGCTGATGCAGCGGGCGTTCACCTCCGATCCCACCGACGACGAGGTCCGGGTCCCGTGGAGCCTAGGCCCGCGTCAGCGCAGGCAGCGGAAGTCGCCGTCGCTGCTCGGGCGGGCGGCCCGCGCCGCCGAGTCGGCCTTCGCGTTGGCCCCGTCCACGCTGAAGCTGGCGCGAGCGGCGCTGCTCGAACAGCAACTCACCCTGCCGTTCCAGGCGCCGCGCAGCATGTTCAACGTCAGGATCGGAGGGGCTCGCCGCGTGGCGGCGCAATCGTGGTCGCTGGAACGCATCCAGGCGGTGAAGTCGGCCGCAGGTGTCACCGTCAACGACGTCGTCCTCGCCATGTCCGCGGGTGCACTGCGCGCCTACCTGCAGGAACAGGGTGCGCTGCCGGCGGCCCCGCTGACGGCGATGGTGCCGGTCAATCTGCGCAAGGACGACGACGACAGCGGCGGCAACATGGTCGGGACGTTTCTGTGCAACCTGGCGACCGACCTCGACGACCCGGCCGAGCGGCTCGAAGTCATCAACACGTCGATCCGCAATACCAAAGAGGTGTTCTGGCAATTGCCGCCGGTGCAGCAGCTGGCCTTGTCCGCCCTCAACATCGGCGGGCTGTTCTTCGGGCTCATTCCCGGGTACTTGTCCGCGGCCTCGCCGCCGTTCAACGTCGTCATCTCGAACGTCTCGGCGGGCCGTTCCGAGCCGCTGTACTGGCGCGGCGCACGGCTCGACGGCAATTACCCGCTGTCGATTCCGCTCGACGGGCAGGCAATGAACATCACCGTCACGAACAACGATCGGCACCTGGACTTCGGTCTCGTCGGCTGTCGCCGCAGCGTGCCGCACCTGCAACGGCTGCTGGGCCACCTAGAGACGTCGCTCAAAGAGCTGGAGCGCGCGGTCGGCGTGTGAGACCGGGGGTGGTCGGCCGTCCGCCATACTGAGTATTGTGTACTATACCCAGCATGGCGGACAGACTTCCAGGCCGATTGGCGGAGCACCCCACCGTGCGACGGGTGCGGTCGCACCCGAAACAGCGGCCGCCCAGCACGATCGACGCCGACTGGCTGCGCGAAGTGTGCCTCGCGGCCGGCGCCGACGACGTCGCGTTCGCCGCCGTTGACAATCCGGACCTGGCCTCCGAAGCAGAGCACGTCGAGGCTGCGTTACCCGGGACGAAGAGCTACATCTCCCTGGTGGTTCGGATGAACCGCGACAACGTGCGCTCGACGGCGCGCAGCGTCGCAAACCAGGAATTCCACCGCAGCGGGGAGGTGCTCAACGAGGCGGCCCATCGCATCGTGCGCGGGCTGCAGGACGCGGGTTACCGGGCGCTGAACCCGTCGGCGACATTTCCGATGGAGATGGACCGATTTCCCGGGCGGATCTGGGTGGTGGCGCACAAACCGGTCGCCGTCGCCGCGGGCCTCGGCGTAATGGGCATCCACCGCAACGTGATCCACCCGAAATTCGGCAATTTCATCTTGCTCGGCACCATCCTGGTCGACGCGCCGGTAAGCGGGTACGGGAAGCCCCTGGATTACAGCCCGTGCCTGGAGTGCAAGCTGTGCGTCGCGGCGTGTCCGGTCGGGGCGATCGGCAAGGACGGCGAATTCGACTTCGTCGCCTGCTCGGTGCACAACTACCGGGAGTTCATGGGCGGGTTCACCGACTGGGTGCAGACCATCGCCGACAGCACCGACGCCGCCGACTTCCGGTCGCGCGTCAGCGATGCGGAGAACGCGTCGATGTGGCAGAGCCTGTCGTTCAAGCCGAATTACAAGGCGGCATATTGCCTGGCGGTCTGCCCGGCCGGCGAGGAGGTCATCGAGCCTTACCTCGATGACCGCAAGAGCTTCATGGACATGGTGCTGAGACCTCTGCAGCAGAAGCGCGAAACGCTCTACGTATTACCGAATTCGGCAGCAGAGGAGCACGCCCGGCGGCGGTATCCGCACAAACAGGTCAAGGTTGTCGACAGCGGAATCCGCGGTCGGTGAGAGCGTGCGTCTGAGTTATCGACTGTCGACCAGATCGGCGTCGGTCGCGTAATCGAGGCACACGATGGTCCCGTCGGGCCCGGCGTCGATCGTGCAGTGGTCGGCCAGCGCGTGCATCAGAAGGATGCCGCGTGAGGCGTGGGGGTCGTTCGGCTTGCGCGGCGGGCGGCGATACCAGGTTCCGCAGTCGCTGACGCACACGCGAATCGACTGGGCCGCCGGGTCGTAGCGGGCGTCGAGTTTCATGGTGCCGACGCCGGACTGGGCGCGGTAGGCGTGCTCGACGCAGTTGGCCAACGCTTCGCCGACACCCAGCACGATGTCGCTATGGACGGCGTCGGGCATCCGCGCCACCTGCTCCAGCCATCGCTGCAGCGCTCGCCGCAACTTCGCCGCGGTAACGGCGTCGGCGGCGCCGGCGAGCATCAACCGCGCGGGGGTGGCGTCCGCTGGCGGTAGTGAACTCATAGAAGCGGCATACCCAGTCCTGCTCGGGAAGATAACGTCATCCTCGTCTCGCTTCGGACACAGACCGATCGACGGCCCGAAAGTCCCTGATTTTGTGTGGGATTGGGTTCTCACGAGGACTCGGCGTCGGCACGTTCTTCTTGCAACCGGTCCTTGCTGCGCAGGAGCCGCAGCAGGGTGACGAAGCCGAGACCGCCCACCACGTTGCCTAGGACCGTGTAGCCGAACCAGCCCAACCAGTCGAGGTAGCCGAACGGCGCCCTGCCCCCGACCAGCGCGCCGAAAATCAGCAGCGAATCCAGGATCGAGTGGAACAGCCGCAGCCCCGCCAGCAGGAAGGCTCCGGCGACGGCCGCGGCCATCTTCGCGGGCACGGAATCTGTGCCGTGTTGCATCCGGGTCATCAGCGTGATCACCATGCCGCCCAGCACGGCGAGTGCCAGCGTCCGCGCCGAGAACGGCGCGGTGGCGAAGTGGGCCGCCGACTGCACGGTCTCCGCATGCAACTCGGGAAATCCCGTCATGATCAGCCACATGATGACCCAACCGCCGACGAGGTTGGCGAACATCGTGCCGCCCCACAGCTTGATCAACTGCATCAGGCTGGCCCGCTTGGCGGCTACGGTGACGACGGGAATCAGGAACCCCTCGGTGAACAACTCGCTGCGGCCGAGCAGCAGGGCCAGGAAGCCTATCGAGAACGCCAATCCGGCCAGCAGGGGCTGATGGGAGGCGCTGAGCACCGACAGGTAAGCGAGAACCCCCAGCGCGACTTCCGTGCCACCGAAGAAGCCGGTGACCAGCACCCCACGCCAGGTGCGGTGCATGCGCTGGGTGCCCTCACTCAACATCCTGGTGAAGGCGTCCTCCAACTCGTCCTCGATCGGGCTGTCGTACTGCCCGAGCTGGCGTTGGATCAGTTCGCTCATGGTGGGTTCCTCACGCGGCATTGATACCCGTTAAGCGGCTGGCCACGCTGCCGATGTGCGCCGGCCCACCTGGGCGTAGCCGGTTGAATACCCAGCGTGGCCGATAGGATTCCCGCGTTTGTGGTCGATCCCACATCAACAGGAGCATTCGCGACGGTGGAAGCATTCGCGACGGCACGCGGTTGCACCGGCTATGCGCATCGGCGTCGTCTTCCCGCAGACCGAACTCGGCGGAGACCCGGCCGTCCTCCGCGCCTACGGACAGCGGGTCGAGGAACTGGGCTTCACCCACATCCTCGCCTATGACCACGTCGTGGGCGCAGACCCCCGCGTGCACCAGGGGTGGCACGGTCCCTACGACATCGACTCGACGTTTCACGAGCCGTTCGTCATGTTCGGCTACCTGGCCGCCGCCACCACCGTGGAACTGGTCACCGGCGTCATCATCCTGCCGCAGCGCCAGTCCGTCCTGGTGGCCAAGCAGGCCGCCGAGGTCGATCTGCTCACCGGTGGCCGGTTCCGGCTTGGAATCGGCCTGGGCTGGAATGCCGTCGAGTACGAGGCGCTCGGCGAGGACTTCTCCAACCGCGGCAGGCGATCCGAGGAGCAGGTCGAACTCATGCGCAGGCTGTGGACGGAGCGGTCGGTCACCTTCGACGGGCGCTACCACACGGTGACCGGTGCGGGACTCGCGCCGCCGCCCACCCAGCGGCCGATCCCGGTGTGGTTCGGTGCGGCGTCCGACCGCGCCCTCGAACGCGCGGGCCGGCTCGGTGACGGCTGGTTTCCGATGATGGGCCCCGGGCCGGGGCTCGACCACGCGCGCGAGCGGGTGCGCTCGGCGGCCGTTGCCGCGGGCCGGGACGCCGACGCGCTCGGGATGGAGGGTCGCGTCAACTGGACCGGCGACTTCGAGAAGGCCGGCGCCGACGTCGCGGCGTGGGACGCTGCCGGGGCCACCCACCTGTCGGTGAACACCATGAACGCCGGGCTGACGACCGTCGATGACCACCTCGCCGCATTGGAGCGCTTCACCGGCGTCGTCGACTAGGCCGCGCCTGCTCAGTTGCCCCCGAGACCGCCGAGGTGGTCGCGATCAGCGGCAACAACACGACCCCCACCGCGATATCGCAGGACCCAAGCGACCAGCCCCGAGAGACGCCGGACACCCTGAGGACCCGGGCACCCCTAGAGCACGGCGTCGGCCAACCGGTCGATCTGATCGATCCCCGCGACCGCGGGGTGAAACAGGAGGCGGTCGAACCCGAGATCACGGTAGGCGCGGACCGTGCCCCGGGCATCGCCGGCAGAGCTGATCATGTCCTCGACGTTCAGCGCGGCGTAGTCGGGTTTGAATCCGTAATAACGGGCCAGGTGATCGCGGCCGGACTGCACGACTCCGTCGTCGCCCAGCGCGAAGTTGACCGAGGCGTGAATCCACGGGTCCCCTCCGCGACCGGCGGCCCGCCAGCCCGCGCGGACGCGATCGGCGAACTCGGACTGACCGGCGTAGTCGCGCAGCGCGCCGGCCGACCACCCGTCGCCGACCGTCGTCGCACGGCGAACGCTGGCCCGCGACCTGCCACCGAAAAGCAGCGGCACGCGCACCGGTGCGGGGCACAGCGCGGTGCCGCTCGCGATTGCGACGCCGTTCCACGCGCGGCGCAGGAGCGCGACCTGCTCGTCCAGGACCGCGCCTCGCTTGCCGAAATCGACGCCGGCGGCCGAGTAATCGTCTTGCCGCGACCCGACGCCGATGCCGACGATCAGCCTGTCGCCCCCGGCATCGGCCAGACTCGCCAGCTGCTTAGCCAGGACGACGGCCGGATATAGCGGCGCCAGAAGAACATTCGTGACAAGCGTAAGCGCACTGGTCGCCCCAGCGGCCAGCGCCAGCGCCACGAGGGCGTCGATGCTCGGATAGATCAGGCGGTCGATGACGGTCACCGATTCGAAGCCGCGTTCTTCGGCGCGGCGCGCCCATTGCGTGATCAGGGGCCCGGGCACACCCGCGACATGGTTGGGCAGGCCGATTCCGATTCTCATGAGAGCTCCTTGGGTTGCCTGCTCATCGTGCTCGATTGACCGCCGCGAACAGTTCGGCGTAGGCGCCGTCGCGCTCCGCATAACGCACAGCGCGGGCGGCGCCGACGACGACCTGCCCGGCGTCGGGCCCCGCCGTCAGTTGCGCCATCGTCTCCGCGACGAAGTCGTCGAGGTCCATCGCGTAACCGTCGTCCGCCGGCCCGGTCATGTCGGTCTCCACTCGGGGCGGTGCCATTTCGATCACCTGAACAGGGCTGTCGCGCAACAGGAATCGCAACGATTCGGTGTAGGAATGCAAGCCCGCTTTGCTGGCACAGTAGCTCGGTGCCTGCGCCAGCGGGACGAACGCGAGCGCCGACGTGACATTGATGACCGCCCCGCGCGATTGGCGCACCAGCGCCGGCAACAGCAGTGACGTCAGCGTCATGGGCCCGACCAGATTGGTCGCGACGATCGAGGCGATCAGCGCGGGCTCCGGGACCGCCGGGTCCTCGAGGGCCATGGTCCCGGCGTTGTTGACGACGACGTTGAGGTCGGGTAGTTCGCGCGTCACGCGGGCTGCGAGCTGGTGGACCGAGGCGCCGTCGGCAAGGTCCAGGCGCAGGGACCGCATGCCGGGATGGGCGTCGGTGACGGCGCGCAGGGCGGAGACGCGACGGCCCGCGATGACGACGCGGTTGCCGGCGCGGTGCAGTGCGGCGGCCAGGCCGCGGCCAATGCCGCTGCCGCCTCCCGTGATCAGGATGGTGTTTCCGTGCATCTGCATGAGTGGCTCCCTCGGACGCTCGTCGGATCCAGGGTCAACCGCGTGAGCGGTTTTCACCACTCCCTGCAGGAATATCGGCGATAATCAACATGTAGTCGCTCAACGCCGTAGCTTTTATTGGTGATTGAGCCGCTGGACGGTCAGATTCTGCACGCGCTGCAGCTTTCCCCTCGCGCATCGTTTCGGCGGATCGCCGATGTGCTCGGCGTGCCCGAGCAGTCCGTCGCGCGCCGCTACCGCAAGCTGCACCGCGACGGAGTGGTGCGGGCCGTCGGCGTGACCGACCCGCGGTTACCGGGCGACGCCCAGTGGATCGTCCGGGTGCACGCCAAGTCCGACGACTTGCCGCGCCTCGCCGAGGCATTGGTGCGACGCCCAGAGGTCACCCACGCGAACGTGTTGTCGGGGTGGACCGAGCTGGTGTGCGTCGTGCGCGCACCACTGGAGGAGAGCAGCGGCGGACTGCTGCAGCGCCTGCCCCGCACCTCCTCGGTGTTGGCGATGGACGTCGACCTGATCCTGCACGTGTACGGCGGACCGACGGGCACGTCGTGGACCGGCCACGGTCATACCCTCGATAAGGATCAGGCGGCGCAGTTGCAAGACGACTGGGCCGATGCACCGGCGGTGCGACCCGCACTGCCGACGGAAGCCGATCGGCAGCTGCTCGACGCGCTCACCGAGGACGGCCGGATGCCGCACGCGCGCCTCGCCGACCGGACCGGATGGTCACCAGCCCGCGTGACGCGGCGCATCTCCGCGCTGGAAGCCTCCGCGACGTTGACCTACGACCTCGAAGTGCTCCCGGAGCGCCTCGGTTTCCACGTCACCGCGATGGTGTGGATGCGGACTGCGCCGCGCCATCTGGCGCAGGTCGCCGAACGGATCGCCGGGCACGATGAGGTGGCGTCGGTCATTGCTGTGAGCGGACCCAACAACCTGGTAGCCGTCGTCATCTGCCGCGACGTCGAACACCTCTACCGTTATGTCGCCGACCGGCTGGCCACCATCGCCGCCATCTCCAGCTACGACATCCGCGTCCGCACCAAGCGGCTCAAGCAGGCCGCATCGGTGATCGCGCATGGACGACTGATGGGCGCTCGACTTACTTGAATCAGTGGGCCTTTCGGCGTCAACGACGCCGTTCCGCGGGCTGCAGCACGGGTGTTACCAGTTCACCTGTCGCGAGGTAACTGTCGAGGTTGCGAATCGCCAGCAGCGCCATCGCCCGCCTGGTCCGCGCGGTCGCGCTGCCGATGTGCGGGAACAGCACCACGTTATCCAAGCTGAGCAGCTCAGCAGGCACACGTGGCTCGTCGACGAACACGTCCAGCCCCGCCCCGGCAAGTCCCCCACCCGCAACCAGCTCCACCAGCGCGTCCTGGTCGACCACACTCCCGCGGGCAATGTTGATCAGGTAACCGTCGGGGCCCAGCGCCTCAAGAACGGGACGGTCGACGAGATTGCGGGTGGTGCCGTCGCCCGTTGTGGCAACAACCAGGACGTCGACCGACTCGGCCAATTCGATCACCGACTCGGCGTAGCGATACGGCGACCCGTCAACCCGGTGGCGGTTGTGATACGCGATGGCGCAGTCGAATCCAAGCAGTCGGGTCGCGATGGCCGAACCGATCCGGCCCAGGCCCAAGATGCCCACCTGCAGGCCGCTGACGTCCCGGCCGTAGGGAAAGCGCCCGTCGCGCGCCCACCGGCCCTCCCGCACGTACCGGTCGGCGGCACCGAAGCGGCGGAGTGTCATCAGGATCAATCCCAGCGCCGTGTCGGCCACGGTGTCCGACAGCACGTCCGGGGTGTTGCTCACGCCGACACCGCGGCGCTTCGCCTCCGCCAGGTCGATAGCGTCCACCCCCGCGCCGTAGTTGACGATCGCCTCCAGATTCGGCATTTCCGCCATGGCGGCGGCATCGATGCCGGGGTGGCCCGACGTCACCACGACACGGACGTCGGCCCCCTCCCGAATCTTCGGGATGTCGTAGCGGTCGGCGAGTTCGGCTTCGAACGTGGGCTCGAAGTCGCCGACCCGGAACACACCGCTGGGCTGCGTCACCGTCATTCGAAGCTCATCTCCCCCGTCGACAGCGGAACGGCAGCTCTTCGAATTTGAGTAGTCCTACCCCGATGGACACGAGGCGCGGAGCCGCATGCCGGTTCGCATGACAGTTCCGGACAACACGTCGAAGAACACCACCGCCTTCTTCATACAGGCCGCCGCCGCGTTCGGCATCAGCCTGGTCACCGCGCTCGGCGGCATCATCTGTTTACCGCTCGACGCCTGGCAGCGAATGTTCCTGGCATCACGGTGATATTCCTGGGGGCCGGGTTTGCCTTCCCGTGCAATCGAGTGGTTGCAGTCGAAGGCATCGGCGAAGGCATCGTGGCCACACGCGAGCGTTTCTACCCGTTACCGCTAGGTAGCACTACTCAATTCGCGGCGAGGCATCACTCCAGGAGGAAAACCGGAATCTGCCGGCCGGCCTTCGCCTCATACTCCGCGTAGGGCGGGAAGGCCTCGACGGCCAGCCGCCACCACTGCTCGCGCTCGGCGCCCTCCAGCTCCCGCGCAGTGCGGTCGAACACCTTGTCCCCGTCTTGCACCGTCACCGTCGGATTGGCTTTGACATTGAAGTACCAGGCGGGGTGCTCGGGGGCACCGCCCTTCGAGCCGACCATGACGTAACGCCCGTCCTTCTCGACGCGCATCAACGGCACGTACCGCTGTTTGCCGGTCTTCGCCCCGGTGACGGTGAACAGCACGACGGGTCGATCCATGATCTCGACTCCGTCAGTGGTGCCTTGCTCGAGGATCCGCTGGGTCTGCTCGCGCACCCACTCCGTGGGGCTCAGCTCGGTCTGATTAGCCATACCGGAAATGAACGCCGGAGCCGGCCCGAACCATTCCCGAGACGTCAAATAGACAGTTTAACCTGTACAGTCTAGACTGTTTATATGGCCGAGGTCAGTGGCTCGTCGCTCCAGGCGGCGCGCGACTTGCGCGTGGTTTTCAGCAGGCTGCGTCGCCGCCTGCGGGCGGTCGCCACGGCCGACGATCTGACGCCCCCGCAGACGGCGGTGCTGATGCGACTGGCCAAGGACGGGCCGGCCTCCACCAGCGAGCTGGCCGGGGCCGAGCGCGTCCGCCCGCAATCCATGGCCGCCACGGTGGCCGGGCTCGACCGGCACGGCCTGATTGAACGCACGCCCGATCCCCATGACGGCCGCCGCCAACTCATCACGCTGACCGCCCAGGGCCGGCGCCGCGCCGAGAGCGACCGCAGGGTCCGTGAGGAGTGGCTGGTGCGGGCGATGCAGGACCGCTACACCGAGCGTGAACGTCAAGTGATCAACGAGGCCCTGGCACTACTCGGCCGACTCGACGAGTGACGAAAGGTGACGATTGCAAATGAAATTCGGAGTTCATTACATCGACTTCCTGCCTGGCGCGCCGGAGCGGCTGGCCCCGACGCTGGCCGCCACCGCGAAGGCGGCCGAGGACGCGGGCGTGGAGATGTTCACGTTGGCGGACCACTTCTTCCAGATGGAGGGCATCGGCCGGGCCGAAGACCCCTTCCTGGAGGGCTACACCTCGCTGGGATATCTGGCCGGGCTGACGGAACGCATCACGCTCACAATGCTGGTCACCGGCGTCACCTACCGGCATCCCGGCGTACTGGCCAAGACGATGACCACCCTGGACGTGCTGGCCGGGGGGCGGACGATGCTCGGCCTGGGCGCCGCCTGGTACGACCGTGAACACCACGCCCTGGGCATCCCCTACCCACCGCTGCGTGAGCGCTTCGAGATGCTCGAGGAGACCCTGCAGATCTGCCTGCAGATGTGGAGCCCGGACGACGGTCCTTACGAGGGCAAGCACTACCGCCTCGCCGAGACCATCTGCCAGCCGCAGCCGTTGCGCCGGCCGCCGATCCTCCTCGGGGGCGCCGGTGAGAAGAAGACCCTCCGCATGGTGGCCCGGTACGCCGACGTCTGGAACAGCACGACGCCGATCGAGGAACTACCCCACAAGCTCGATGTCCTGCGGCGCCACTGCGACGAGGCCGGCCGCGACTTCGACGAGATCATGCTGACGGCCGGTCATTTCGCCGACCCCTTTGACAACGTCGACGACTACCGGCGTCAGGTGGATCGCTACGCCGGACTCGGCATCGACCTGCTCAACGTGGGGCCGTTTCCCGGCACACCCGACCCCGAGGGATGGGTCAGGCGCTTCGGCGACGAAGTGCTTCCGCGCGTGACGGCGTAGCGGCGAGAGGGCTACCGTGACCGGACTGATCGGGGATCTGCGCGGCCGGACCGCTTTGATCACCGGCTCCACCAAGGGCGTCGGCGCCGCAATCGCGCGCCGGTTCGCCTGCGCCGGCGCCCGCGTGGTCATCAGCGGGCGCAATAGCGACCGCGGTGTCGGCGTGGAACACGTCATCCGCGCGAGCGGTGGCGAAGCCCTCTTCGTGGCAATCGATTTGAACGACGAGCGGCAAGTTGCCGAGGGTGTCCAGACGGCCGTCGAACACTACGGCGGTCTCGACATCCTGGTGAACAACGCCGCTCCCACCGATATGGTGCTGGGCGGGGACGACTCCGTCGGGGAGCTGGGTACCGAGCAGCTGATGGCCATTCTCACGCCGGGTCTGCTCGGTCAATTCTGGTCCTGCGCTTACGCTTTGCCGCATCTCGTCGCCAACCGATCGAGTGCCATCGTGAACATCTCCGCGGCGGCTTCGAAGATCGGTGTCCCGAAGGCCACCGGCTACAGCCTGAGCAAGGGGGCGATCAACGCCCTGAGCCGACAGATCGCCGTCGACTACGGCGACCGGGGCCTGCGGTCCAACACCATCATCATCGGACACGTGCTCACCGACGACGCCGCGGCGCTGCTGAAGGCACACCCCGACATGTCGGCCGCCTTCGACGCCATGACCGTCACCCGGCCCGGCTACCCCGATGACGTCGCCGCGGCGGCGCAATTCCTGGCCTCCGACGACGCCGGATACATCACGGGGGTGGAACTGCCGGTCGACGGCGGGATGCTGATCGTCCACAACGTTCCCGCCGTCAGTCAGGCGACGAAGCCCGGCGGCCCACGCTAAGCGGGCCCCACGCGGGACGCGGTCACTTCTTCGGCGGCGGGCTGGCGCTGTGGTGGGTCGGGCAGTACTCGGCGGTGGCAGCGCCCACGAACAACTGCGCCTGTGACTGGTTCAGCCGGTGTGCCCCCGTCAGCTGATCGACCTCGTCGCGCTGGCTGTAGCCCGCATCGAGATCCTGGCACATGACCCGCGCCATCTTGACGGCCTGGGAATCGTTGCCCACGTGGACGCCATGCGAGTCCAGGTAATTGTTGAAATCCGCGTCGGTGGTGTCGGCGCTCGCGACGGCCACGGGCACCAAGACGGCCGCCAGTAGCGCGCCGATGCCGCATGCACACATCCTCTTGATCATTTCGCCCATCACTTTCGTAGGATAACACTGCGTATATGCAACTGTTTCCACATGTAATGGATTGCTAATCTTGCTGTCCGTTGAACTTCCCGCTAACTTCCGTCAGCGCTCCGGCGCCACGAGGACGCTCAGCCGAGTTCGGCGCTCAGGTAGCTGATGGCCCCGCGAAACGCGGCGAGGACTTCGTTGTCCGGCAGCGTGAACCCATACTGGGCGTAGAGGTCTTCGGTGGCATGAACGTTGACTTGCCAGCCTGCGGAACGCAGGTGGTCTCCGGCCTGGCGGCGGGGACCGGTCCACACCAGGTCGGCGACGTCGAAATCGAGTCCGTGTTTGCGCCAGGCACTGCGGAAGGCCCGCGCCCGGTCGTCGGTGAAGACGTCCATGCTCGTGATGTTTTCGGTGGCCAGCCGGCTGCCGGCCGCGCTGAGCGAAGTGATGTTGTCCAGCAACCGGTCCTGGGCTTCCGGCGGCAGGTAGGGCAGCAAGCCTTCGGCGATCCACGCCGTCGGTGTGGAGGCGTCAAAGAAGTTGTCATGCAAGGCACTAGGCCAGTCATCCCGCAGGTCGACGGCGACGGCACGGCGCTCCGCGGTGGGCTCGGCACCGAGTTGGGCCAGGGTCGCGGTCTTGAACGCGATCACCTCGGGTTGGTCCACCTCGAACACCACAGTCCCTGCCGGCCAAGGCAAGCGGTACGCCCGCGCGTCCAGCCCGGCGGCCAAAATGACCGCCTGACGAATCCCGCCAGCGGTCGCGGCGATCAGGAAGTCGTCGAAGAACCTTGTGCGCACCGTCATCTGCTCGCACCGCTGCTGCAATGTCAGCGGCGTGTCGTCGTCATCGACCGGGATCTCCCCGTCCAGCATCCGGATGAAGAAGGGGTGCCCAACCGCTCGGACCAACGGCTCCGCGAACCGGTCATTGAGCAGTGCATCAGGGCCACGGGACGCCAGCGCCCGCGCCGACGCGACCATCGTCGCGGTCGCTCCCACGCTGGAGGCCAAGTCCCAACTGTCGCCGTCGGACCGCGCCGAACCGCCCCCCGAAACACCCTCAGTCACCGGGCCTCCCATCTGAAAACGGCCCCGCGCAGCGCCAGATCGGCTCGCCGGCCCCGGGGCGGTTTGAAACGCGTGTGATTTGGAGATCCTATCGACCCCCCACATCCCGGCGCGCGGCGCGGCGATCCCGCGCCATGAGCACTCGGCGGCAGCGGGCGGAACAACCCGCCACGGCCGGTCGTTGGGTGGGTGGACGGTGCCGTGCATTCCCCCGGGTACCACACCAGAACAGTCGCTGCGAGCGACGACTTGCCGAGAGGCGCGAAACGCGGCACCGTCCCCCATCGTCTAATTGCCGGCTTCCACTTGCCGGCGCGGCCCTCGCTGGTTTCGACGGAGCCGAATCGGGTGATCCTCCCAGTTGAGGACTTACCGAGGGGAGCTCACTGGTGGACCAGCAGAACAACATCGACCCGGCGCCCACGCCCGAGGACGCGAGCAAGGCGACCGACGAGCAGCGGCAGCTGCAGGAGCAGCTGGAGCACCAGGACGAAGATCCGGACGGCCCGGGCCTGCACCAGTCCCGGCGCGACGTCGCCGACGAGAGCCGCCGCTGAATTCGTCACCCGGCGGCGCTCAGCCGGCCCGCCGGCCGCCGCAACGTCGCCCTGAAATCGTGCTTTCCGGGCAGGTCGATGATCGCGCAGGCAAGGCCGCCCATACCCCGCGTAGCGACTCCGCGGCCGATTGAACGACGGCGGAACCGTGGGCCGTCCCGCGACAGTCCGCCACGTGCCACCAGCGGGTCGCACGATCGACGCGCGCGTACCGGGCTGATTTGCGGTCCCCATGGTGACTGCTCGACCATCGTCGATGCAGCTAAGTACCGCTTCGGGGGCCAGGGCCAAACCAGGCATGTTGACTTGGGCGGGGCGACCAAGGCGTCGTGGCAGGATGTTCCAATGGTGTCGTTGTGTGGCGCGCGCCGCGGGTTTCATGACCGGCACCAGCCTGAAAGTGAAATACGGGGTGCGGAAACTCGCCCGGGACGAGACACGGCCGACCGACCTGCCGTTCACCGACCGCTATCTGCCCCCCGCCGTGGCGGTCGACAAAGCCGGCAACCTGTATGTCGGTGATGCCCTCAGGGCCAGCGGCAAAGAGCGGGTACGCAAGCTGGCGTCCGACGCCGACGCACCGACCCAGCCGTCGTTTCCCGGCCTGCTGGAGGCCAGCCGCTTCGCGGTCGACTCGAACGGAGATCTGCTCGTCGCCGACTCCTGGCAGAAGACCGCCGGATCTTCAAACTGCCGGCGGGCTCCACCCAGGGGACGAAACTACCTGTGCCGCAGCGTGCGTCCGCCCTGGCGATCGACTCCGCCGACAATCTTTACGTCGCGGTGAGCGCCGCAACGGACAACAGCGACCGCGTGGTCAAGCCGGGCCAGGTGCTGAAGCTCACCCCGGACGGTTAGCGGTCGCGGCGGCGCACGCAAGGCGTGACCTCACCGACTTCCCGGAGGGATTCGACTCGTCACGAAACGGGTACATCGCCGTCAATGGGTACATCGGCGTCACAGTCGAGCGAGGGGACGCGAAGCATGGCAGTGGAGCGGGGGCGTACACGGTGCCCGCGGTGCATGGCATGGGCCGACTACCGGTTCCTGGACCGCGGCGACAACACGCTCGAGTACGAGGTGCGGTGCGGGGCCTGTGGCCACGTGCATTCCGAGGTGAACGTCCTGTCACCGGCCACCAGCGCTGCCGCCTAGCGTTCCGCTACTTCCAGGCGAACACAGGCTGTTCGAGCTCGTTGACGGGATCGTGGCGGCCCTCCAGCCCCAACCACCTCAACTGCAGCAACACCGCGCCAGTGGGGGCGTGAATCAGATCGTTTCCCAACGGAATCTGCACCACCGGCCGCGGGCTTTCCGGGATGGCGATGAAGCGCGGCGAGTCGTCGCGCTGCAGTTGGTGCAGCCCCACGCGGTAGACCGCCACCACCTCGTCGGGCGCGGGACGGGGCTCGAGCCGACCGCCGCCCCAGATCACCACCGGGGTGATGACGTATCCGGAGCGCGTCGCGTAGTCATCGAGCAATCCGAGCACGGCCGATTCGGCGAGTCTGATGCCGACCTCTTCGTCCAATTCCCGCAGCGCGGCGTCGACGGCGTCCTCGCCGGGATCGAGACGCCCCCCGGGCAGCGCCCACTGCGCCGAGTGTGAACTGAGGCGAGACGCCCTGCGGCACAACAGGAACGCGGCACCGCCCGACACGTCGACCATGCGGCCGTCGAGGCCCGCGGCCGGCCTCGGCCGCCCCGCGTTCCACTCGTCCACCGGCGCGGGATCCACCCGATCCTCGCCGACCTCGGAGTCCACCAGCACCACCGCGACGGCCGCGTGCCGCCTGCTCGGGTCGGTCACAGCGCGGCGGCCGTGTCCCGCCAGATGACCACGGATCCGCGCGCGCAAGCCGTCGTCGTACGGGATCGTCACCGCTCGACTATATGCACGCGGCCGGCGACGGCGGTTCGGTGCGCTTCCGGCGGGTAGCCGACTTAGGGGTGCCCGGCAGCGGGATGATGGGAAGGCATCCGCCCAGAAAGGAGGTGCGGACGGTGGGCGCAGACGGCCGGGCGGCGGCTCGATTCGCACTCATGACGGCCATGCTCGGCCTGGCATTTCTGATCGTCGCTGCGCTCTCGGTCAAGGCCTGTGACGGCCCGGCACCAACCGACTCGGCCGCATGCGGTGCGCCGGTGCGCATAGCTCTTGGCCTCGGCGCGCCGGTGATCCTGTTCATGTCAGGCGTGTGGGCGTTCGTGCGGACCTACCGGCTCTGGCGCGACCGAGAACCATGGTGGGCCTGGCAGGGAGCGGGTTGGTTCCTGCTTCTGCTCATGGTGCTGACACTGACCACGGGCCTTCCGCCGATTGCCGGACCCGCCCTCGGCGGCTGAGGTCAGTTCTCGGCGGCCAGCACGTCGCGCACCGCCGCGTCGAAGGTGCTCAATACGTCCGCGTCGATGCCGGCACGGCCACGCACCAGGATCGACGCGCAGTTCGCTGCCGGCAGTCCCTCGGCCACGCACAGGCCGTCGGGAAGCCTCCCGATCATCGGCAGCAGCGCGACCCCGAGCCCCGACCGCACCGCGGCGTAAAGGCCCGACAGATCGCCACATTCGACGGCGACCTCGTAGGGGACGCCCTGCTTCTCGAGGATGGAGAAGGCCGGCTCGCGCAGGGTGCACGGCTCGGAGAAGGTCACCAACGGCAGCGGGTCGCCGATCCGGCGGGTGAGGGTGCGCGCCGCAACCCATTTCAGCTGCACGACCCCCGACGCGTTGGCCCGGTCCAGGCCGGACCCGTCGACCATGATCGCCAAATCCACCAGACCCCGGTCGATCGAGTCCGCCAGTGACACGTTGCGGTCAAGCCGGAAGCGCACCCGCCGGTCCGGCAGCCGGTCGCGCAGCACGCCCGTCAGGCCCGCCAGCATTACGTCCGCACCGTGCTCGGTGGCGCCGATCGTCAGCAGCCTGTGCTCCGTCGCACCCAAATCCTCGAGGGCCGTGTCGTGCGCGGCCAAGATCGTGCGGGCGTGCCGGAGGACCCGATGGCCGACTTCGGTGAACACGACCCCGCGACCCGAACGCTCGACCACCGGCTGACCGACCACCGCTTCGACCCGGCGCAGGTGTTGACTGACCGCCGACTGTGTCAGGTGCAGCGCGGCGGCCGCCCGGTGAAATCCACCACAGTCGGCCACGGCGACGAGGCTGCGCAGCGGCGCGATGTCAAGAACCTGACCCATCCCGCTACCATAATCCGATCAGCTGCTGCGATCAATCACCTGCGGATAGCCGCCGCTAAACGCTTGTTCCCGGCATTATCGATTAGGATCTGCGATCGGTGTCGATCGCCAATAATCGTTGGACAGCATCGGTGGCCGGCCGCCAACATGGGGACATGAGCCTCCGTCCTATGCCGTTGAGCACCGCCTCGGCGGTGACGCTCTTGTATGGGGTCGGCTATCCCATCGGGGCGCTCGCCGTGGCCGCGATGACACCGATGGCCGCCCTGGTGCTGCGGTTCGGTCTGGCCGGGACGATCTTGATCGCGTGGACCATCGCCGCCAAAGCGCCGTGGCCGCGCGGCGGGCAGTTCGGTCACGTCATCGTCGCCGGCCTGCTGATCCAGGCCGTGCAATTCTGCGCCCTCTACGAGGCGATCCGGCTGGGCGCGCCCGCCGTGCTCTGCGCGGTCGTCGTCGCGATGAACCCGGTGGCCACGGCGATCCTCGCGGCGGTGTTCCTTCGCGAACCCCTCGGCCCCCTCAGGGTGGCCGCGCTGATCCTGGGCGTCATCGCGGTGCTCGCCGCGTGCGCCCGGCGGCTCATGAGCACTCACGGCTTCGATCCGGTGATCGCGTTGCTTGTCGTTGGGCTGCTGGGCCTTTCGCTTGGCGGCGTCTATCAGCAGCGGTACTGCGCGGGTGTCGACTTCCGCGCGATGAGCGCGCTGCAGAACGCGGTCGCACTGATCCCGGCGGCTGCACTTGCCGCCCTGACACCCTTTGCGGTGCACGATCGCGCCAAGGCCGTGATCGCGATCAGTGCCATGGTGCTGTTCAACGCCACGCTGGCGGTCAGCCTCTATGTTCGGGCCATCAACCACCACGGGGCGGCGGCGGTCGCCATGCTGTTCGCGGTGATCCCGGCGGCCGCCGCCCTGCTGTCGTGGCTGATGCTCGGCCAGCGTCCCGACGTGGGTATCGCCGTCGGTCTGGTTGCCGGCGGGCTGGCCTGCTGGTTGAACAGCAGGGCGTCGAGCGGTGGGTCCCCGAGGAATCGCACGCCAACCTCGGCCTCCGCTGTGGACTCGCCGGGCATGGCGACGTGTTCGGTTCGAATGGCTGAGCGCGGCCGCCCCGCGACCGATATCAACACGGTTGACCTATATCAGTGAAGTTGATATACCGGATGGTATGACTCAGCCGACCCAAGAAATGTTCGAATCCGCCTACCGGGGTGAGGCCCCCGAGTTGGGCCAGGGCCACCGGCCGCCGTGGAGCATCGGCGAACCGCAGCCCGAGATCGCCGCCCTGATCGACGCGGGCAAGTTCCACGGGGACGTCCTCGACGCCGGTTGCGGCGAGGCAGCAGTATCGCTGTACCTGGCCGAACGCGGCTTCACCACGGTGGGCCTCGACCAGTCGCCCACCGCCATCGCGATGGCGCGTGCGGAAGCCGCCAAGCGCGGGTTGACCAACGCGACCTTCGACGTCGCCGATATCAGCGCCTTCACGGGTTACGACGGCCGCTTCGGGACCATCGTCGACAGCACGTTGTTCCACTCCATGCCGGTCGAGCTACGCGACGGCTACCAGCGGTCGATCGTTCGCGCCGCGGCGCCGGGGGCGTCGTACTTCGTGCTGGTCTTCGACCGCGCCAGCCTGCCTGCCGACGGCCCGGTCAACGCGGTCACCGCGGACGAGTTGCGCGACGTTGTTTCCAAGTATTGGGTGATCGACGAGATCCGCCCGGCGCGTATCCACGGCAATTTGCCGCAGCACCTTCTGGGCGGCTTCGAGGCCTTCGCCGGCGCCGACATTCGCGACGAGTCCAACGGCTGCAAGTCGGTGGGGGCGTGGTTGCTGTCCGCGCATCTCGGCTGAGGGCCGCACAGACAAGTCCCGGGCGTTGGGCCAGGACGGTTTCGATTCGCGCGGACGAACCTCGCTCGCCGTGATCTCGGCGACTGGTGCCCGAACGATCAGCTGAGGCCGTGCGGCGGCAGTGCACGCTCGGCGCTCAGCGGGTGCCGAGGTCGTTGACTGTGCGTTCCGGGCGTCGATCGTGCAACGCGGGCGGGGATTCCGACCGGATACCGTCCCCGGCGCACAGACGACGCCCCTGTTACACACCGTGGGCGTTCGGGCTTTTTCGTCGCCTACAGAGATGCACAGATCACTTCTCGAGGACCAAGCGAGCTTGCTCACAACGGAGCGGCAAGGGTGGTTTGCGGGACCCGAAATGTGGAATTGTCACAAAGGAAAATTAAGGCACGCCAGCGGCCCGGGTGGCCGCGAACGCCGCCTGTTTGCATCCGCGGAACGCACTGAGCGATAACCCGCGCAGCGACTATACGATTGGCTCCCCGATGCGACGAACCGCCGCGCTGCTTATTGCCAGCGCCGAGATCATAGGTACTGCAACCATTTTGGCTACAGCAGGCATGACAGCGGCAACTCCCGCCGATGCCGGCACCGCGGTACCGCTGAAGCGACTGCTTCGGGCGTGCGACTTCACCCCATTCATCAATATGCAGTCGAAGGGACAGGGCACCGCCCGAACCGACATCTCCGCCGCGTCGTACACGGTCACGGCCCAAGTGCAATTGGTCGCGGCCGAGCCCGGCACTCATTACAACGTGAGGCTGATCGAGGCACCCCGGCCTTCGGCGTCGTGCGCAGCCGGCGACGCCGGCGTTGCCGCAGGCGGGATGGACACGGATGCCAGCGGTTCGGCCACGGTCACGCTTCAGGAGGGGATCTCCCCGAACGCCACGGGCGCCTGGGTGTTCATCGATCGCCCGGCCGATCACTCGCAGACACCGGCGGAGTACTACACCTCGGAGATCATCGCCCCGATCTGACCCTGTTGACCCGCGGCTGAGCCGGGCCCGGCAATCGTTGGTACACCCCTGCCTGGCGCGCAGGAGACGGTGATGTCGTGTTGCATGCGTTCCCTTTTCGTGCGCAGGTATCGCACGTTATGTGGGGTCTCGGCCACGGGCAGAGCCACTCGGGCCGTGATGTGCAGCCCATAGCCGTCGATGCCACCGTACTTGGCCGGATTGTTGGTGATGAGGCGCAGGCGCGAGATGCCGAGGTCGGTGAGTATCTGGGCCCCGACGCCATAGCTGCGGGAGTCGACCGGAAGCCCCTGGGCGAGATTGGCGTCCACGGTGTCGAGGCCCTCCTCTTGCAGCGCGTACGCGCGCATTTTGTGCCCCAGCCCGATGCCTCGGCCTTCGTGTCCGCGTAAGTAGATGAGCGCTCCGACGCCTTCGGCGGCGATCGCTTGGAGGGCGTGTTCGAGTTGTGCGCCGCAATCGCAGCGCAGCGAGCCGACGATGTCACCGGTCAGGCATTCCGAGTGGACCCGCACCAGGGCCCCTTCCGCTGACCGCCCGGCCTCGACGACGTCGCCCATCACCAGGGCGAGATGCTCCGTGCCGTCGAGAACGTTCCGATAGGCCATCGCACGAAAATCGCCGAACTCCGTCGGCATCCGCGAGCCGCCGACCAACTCGACGAGTCGTTCGGTTCCCCGACGGTGGCGAATCAGATCGGCGATCGCCACGACCGGGAGGCAATGTGCGGCAGCGAAATCGCGGAGCGAGTCGCCCCGACGCATCGACCCGTCGTCGTCGACCAGTTCGCCGATCACCCCCACGCCGGACAGCCCGGCCATCCTCGTCAGGTCGACCGCGGCCTCGGTATGACCCGCACGGACGAGGACACCGCCGGTTCGCGCACGCAACGGGAAGATGTGGCCGGGCCGCCTCAGGTCGGTGGCCGAGGTCGACGGGTCGGCCAGAGCACGAACCGTCCGGGCGCGATCCTCGGCTGAGACCCCGGTTCCGGTCGACTTGTGATCCACAGTGACGGTGAATGCGGTGCCATGCGGGTCGCGGTTGTCCTCGACCATCGGGGGCAGTCGCAACGCATCGGCGCGCTCGCCGGTCATCGGTGCGCAGACGATGCCGGTGGTGTGCCGAACAAAAAAGGCCATCTGCCGGGCGCGGAGCATCTCCGCGCCGCAGACGAGGTCACCCTCGTTTTCGCGATCGACGTCATCGACCACCACGACCATCCGCCCCAGCGCGAGGGCAGCCACAGCCTCCTGTACCGACTGCGGGGCGGTTTGCCAGCTCATGGGCTTCCTTCCCTGACTGCCAAGAGTATTTGTTCTCGCCGTCGGTTCCTGTCACATCACGGTCGCCCCGCCGTCGACGAACATCGCGCTCCCCGTGACGAAGGAGGCTTCATCGCTGGCGAGGAACAGCGCGGCCGCCGCAACTTCCTCTGGACGGCCCAGGCGCCCTACCAGGTGCTGAGCCTTCATCCCTTCGAGGACGGCGTCCTGCTGCTCGTCGGGTAGCGAAGCGACGAAGCTTCGCGGCATCGCCGTATCGATCAGGCCGGGAACGAGGGCGTTGACTCGAATGCCGGGAGCGAGATCGACGGCCGCGACTCGCGACAACATGACCACCCCCGCTTTGGCGGCCCCATAGATCGACATGTTCGGTATCGCAACGGCTCCCCCGGCGGACGACGTGTTCACGATCGCGCCGCCCGGATTGGTCATTCTGGGAGCGAACGCCCGGATCATGAGGAACACGGACTTGGAGTTGATGTTGTGGATTCGATCCCAGTCCTCGACCGACGACTGCAGGATGCCTCTTCCGAGGATGGCGCCCGCGTTGTTGTACACGATGTCGACACTGCGACGGCCCGCGACAGTCGCCGCAAGGTCGTTGACCTGGTCCTCCGACGAGACGTCCACGGTACGGAATTCGAAATCGTGACCTTCACCGGTTAATTCGCTCTCGAGTTGTGCACCGGCGTCACCGCGGATGTCGACCCCGACGACCGATGCCCCCTCGGCACAGAACAGCCGGCAGGCCGCGCGGCCCACCCCGCCGGTGGCGCCGGTGATCACCGCGTATTTGTTGGCGAGCCGTCCCATGGCGTTACTCGTGTCTCTCAGGCGCGCAGGCCGGCTTGGCGAAGCAGCGGCATGACGGTGTCATCGAAGTGCCTGAGTTCCTCCGCATAATCGAGGAATCCCAGTGTCATTCCGGAGATTCCCGCCCTTTCGATCTCGATGAAGCGCTCCGCGACTTGTTCCGGCGTGCCCACGAACGGCGCGCCGCCGTACCCGGTGATGAAGCGATCCACCGCCGCCTTGGCGATCAGGTGGTCGAAGGAGCCACTCTGCAAGCCCAGGGTCTGCATCAAGTTCTGCGCGGCCTCCCTGTCGCCGCTGTCGAGAATGGACTGCAGCGCCTGCTTGGCCTCTCTTTCGGAGTCGCGGCATATGACGTAGGCGCCGGAGAAGACCAACGGTTCCCGGCCGTACTTCTGGTACGCGTTGTTCTTGAAGCCGCTGATCGTGGCCGCCGCGCTCTCCGGGTCATCGACGGCGATGAAGCTGACATCGGCGTTGCGCGCGGCGAAGTCGCTGCCGGCCGGCGACGCACCGGCGTTCATGATCACCGGGTGCGGCTTCTGCACGGGTTTGGGCCAGGATTGCGCCTCGTTGACGGTGTAGAACTCGCCCGCATAGGAGAACGGCTCGTCCTCGGCCCAAAGCCTTTTCACGACCTGGAGCCACTCGTCCCCGACTTTGTACCGCTGGTCGTGCTCACGCAGCGTGGAGCCGAACATCTCCATTTCCGGTTTGAACCAGCCCATGACGAGGTTCAGGCCGAAGCGTCCGTTGGAGATGTGATCGATGGTCGCCGCTTGTTTGGCGGCAACGATCGGATGGATGACGGGCACGTGCGAGGTGGCGAAGACCACGATCCGTTCGGTGGCCTGCGCGAGACCGGCCGCCCAGGTGTAGGTCTCGAAGCTCGCCCCATTGAAGTTGGTCTTCCCGCCGAAACCACGCCAGCGGCCCAACGGAATTAGCATGTCGAAGCCCATGGCGTCGCACTGCTGCGCGAGCCCAACGGTGTGCTGCCAACTCAACTCGAAGGACGTTGGCGCCGCACTGAGGCTCACGCCCGAGCTGACGTTGGTGGCGAACGTGCCCAGTTTGAGTTTGTGCCTTCCGTCGTAGAGGGCAAGGTGTGATCTCGCTTCGGCGACTTCGGCGACGAGCGTTTCAGGCATGGCAAATCTCCCTCGTTTCTTGGGTGGAAAGCATTCTGCGGCTTGGCGCTTCGCCTACTCGAGGTTGCTGCCGGATCGTTCATGGCGGCTGTCGAGGTGACCGACGTACCCGAGCCGCTGAGATATGGAGATTCCGGCGGTCGCGATCACCGGGCCGAACTCGGCGGCGGCCGCCGCCGTGAGCCGGAAGGAAGGGCCCCCGGCCGCGATCGTCGCGGTGATGTCACCGGCGGAATCGAAAATCGGTGCCGCGATGGAACTCAGCCCCGGCTCACGTTCTTCAGCGGTGTACGAAAAGCCCGCTCGGCGAACGACTTCCAGGTCACGTAGCAGAGCGTCGGCATCTGTGGTGGTCGCGTCGGTGTACCGTGTCAGCCCAGCGCTCAGGGCTGCGTCCAGGGCCTCCTGCTCGAATGCCATGAACGTCTTTCCGGCTGCCCCGGCGTGCAGCGGCATGACCTGTCCGACGTAGCCGTTGTAAATGATCGACCGTTCCGATAGCGCTACCGCGACACCGACGCGGACGGACCCTTGCCGCACATAGATCCCGGTGGTCTCCCCGGTCAGATCGCGGATGTGCCCGATGACGGGACCGGCGGCGACAATCAACTCTGACGCGGCTTCGGCGGGTGCGGCCCACACCAGCACCCGCAGCCCTAGGCGGTACTCGTTCCCGTCGCGGTCAAGCAAGCGCTGCGCCACAAGGTTTTTGACGATACGAGCGACCGTCGTGGTCGGTAGACCGGTCAGGTCTCGAATGTCGCCCACCTGTAGTCGTGGCCGCTGCCTGGTGAAACAGTCGAGGACTAGGCAGACCCGTTCGATCACCCGCACAGAGCCTTCGTCCGGCACCGGTACCTCCACTGGAACCATCTAGTGGTTATTAGACCCCATCTGGTGGTTTGTGACGGTAGTCACCGCTATGGCCGCGTGTCAAGGGTCGGAGTTGGCGACCGGTGCTCCCGCGACGCGACTCGGTCCTGCCGACCGCGGGGGCTCCAGCTCCTATCGCCAGTCCGTCGACTCCGAATGAATCTGTGCGACAAGATGATTCATCTCTCCGGCGATCAACAGTGCCGGATCGATGTCGAGGTGGGTGAACTGGCCGACCAATTCAAGGCTGACGACCCCGTGGATGCGGGTCCACGCGACGGTCGCGAGCAGCAGAGCTCGGGCGGGGAGTTCTGGGGCTTGAGCCGCGCGAAGCAGGTCGGCGGAAATGGTGGCGAGGACATTGAGCGTGCGGGTAGCCGCGGCGAGCGTGTCCATTGGTGCCTCATAGCCGGGTACCGGCGTACCGAACAGCAGCAGGTAGCGCTGCGGCGCGTCTCTGGCCCAGGCGCGTACGGCGGCAGCCACCGCCTGCAGTCGCTCGGCGGGCGGGCGTGCCGCCATGCGCGCCGCCGTTCGTTCGGCGGTTTGGGCGAGATCGGCATATCCATCGCGAATCAGCGCGGTCAGCAGGGCGTCGCGGTTGGCGAAATACCGGTAGAGCGCCGGCCCGGTCAGTCCCATCTGTTTGGCGATCCCGCTCATCGAGATCCCCGCGGTTCCGGCCTCGGCAAGCTGGCGCATCGCGAGCTGTTTGATCTCGTCGATCGCCTCACGGCGGTAACGCTCTCGTCGGCTGCCCGGCGGCTGTGGCATCGGCCTCTCTTCACGCGGTGTGACAACACTGTAGTGGTGTAATGGTCTATAGCTATAGTTACGGGTATTAACTTATCAAGGGAGTGGGGCGTGATGGGCGGTACAGCAGTGGTGTTTGGTGCGGGCAGCGGTCTCGGCGCGGAGATCGCCCGCCAGTACGCAGCACAGGGCCGCCCGGTACGGGGCGTGACCCGCACCGGGACGGGCATCCCCGAAGGGGTGGACGATCACCGCGCGGACCTGCTGGACCGTTCCGAGGCGATCGCCTCCTGCCGGGACGCTGCCGTTATTCAGCTGGCCGCCAACGTGCCTTACCCCGACTGGATCGAGGCATTCCCCACCATGGTCGACAACGCCATCGCCGCCGCCGAACACGCTGGCGCCAAGCTGGTGTTCACCGACAACCTCTACGCCTACGGGCCCGTCAACGGTCTTATCGACGAGGAGACACCGGAACGCCCCGTCGGCCCGAAGGAAAAACTGCGTGCCCGCTTGGGGCGCACCTTGCTCGACGCCCACTCCAGCGGGCGGGTCCGGGTGACGATCGGCCGGGTCAGTGACTACTACGGCCCCGACGCGCGAATGTCTTTGCCCGACGAACTCATCATCGGACCGCTCTCGCGAGGCAGGAATCCGATCTGGTTTGCGCCGCTGGACCTTCCGCACACGTTCGCCTACTCCGTCGACACCGCCAGAGCCTTGGTCTTGCTTGGCGACGACGACCGCGCCGACGGCCGGGTCTGGCACACGCCGGCCGATGTGACCTTGCCGGTATCTCAGTTCATGACGCTCGCCGGTCAGGTCGCGGGCCGGGTCCGCCGCCCCATCCGACTGCCTGCCGCGACGACCCGCCTCATGGCGCTCTTCGATCGACGACTGCGCGGCTATGGCGAACTAGACCATCAGCGGACAAGACCGTGGATCGTTGACCACTCCGCCTTCGACCGCACCTTCGGGCCGTTGCCGGTGACCGAGCACGGCGAGGCCATCGGCCGAACCATCCAGTGGTTTCGCGGGCACTCACACTGAGGGCTGAATGAAGCCAGCGCGGTCCGCCGCCGGTGTGTTCCGATGGCAACCATTGCGGGCAGCGAGCCAGCGGAGCTGCGTCGAACACCAGGAGGCACGTGTCGGCGCAAGTCCTACAGGTCTATCTGGTGGTCCAACCGAGGTATCGGACCGAAATTGCCGAACGACCACCCATCGACCTCGGTCAGGCGGCCGCGCCACAGTGACCGGATAAAAGAGCCCTGGCCGTTCACGACGGTCTGTGCGTGGCGAAAGTGTATGTGCCGAGGCGGGTCTGGCAGCTCTTCGTCTGGCTGAGTCGCGATGGCCTTCTCCACCTTCTGCAGAGCCGGGCGATAGAAATCCGCAAGGGTCGTGGCACCCTCCCCGTTCGACCGATTCGGATCGCTGAACTCACTCACGAGCAGCCGGTAAAACTGGGCCGCAGAGATGAGCATCCCCGACACGATGCAACCCTTGACGTGCAGCGTCAAGCCGACCTCCGCGGTGTCCACGGCGTTGATGAACTGCACTAAGCGCACCAGCTCAGGATCGAACGGCAATGTGGCTTCACGCCCCGCGGTTTCCGCCTGCGCTGCTGACGGGTCTTCGTCGATGCGGGTGGTGCGGGCGTGGCGGCCGCGTTCGGTCATATGTTGATTTAAGCGTGAACTCCCGCCGCTCGGCCGCTATTGGACGGCAGCAAAGTTCCATGTCGGCCTGTGCCCCAGCCAACCGAAGGCGCGAGCGCGTTCAGAGACCGCTCAGAAATGGTGCTACGGCGACGGCGGTCCAGCCGATTCCGTCCCGCTCGGCCGACGCGGGGCGCATGGTGCTGCCGCTGACGCGAACCGACCGGCAGTTCGTGAAGCACAGCCTCGTGCCGGGCCCGCCGTTTCGCCAAGGGCCTCGCCCAGCAGCTGCCCGCCGCGGAACTGCTCTGGCCGGGCTGACCGACTTGTGGCCTCACCACGTGAGTGTGACGCCCGCGTGATGCACACGCTGCACGACCCCGGCAGGGTCACGCTGCGTTCAGCTGCGCATCCGAGCACAGCCAGCACATTCTTCCGGGGGAAGGGAATTACGACGAACACGGCTGAGCAACTGAATGGCCCGACGGAGACGCGGACGCCCTCCGAAGACATCCCGGCGCACCACCGGATTCCGCCCCGTGCTGTACCGTGCGCCGAGTTCGATGCCGTGTGTCCTGCTTAGCTATTCGGTTCTCCGTTGCGGGCTGCGCGGGAAACCCACGGGGTCGGTTCGCCCGCCGCGACGTCGTAGGCATTGAGCATGCAGGCGATCGCCAGGTAAACGATCGTGACGAACACCATTGTGTCGAGGGCATCTTGACCGAGGGCGGTGACCACCGCCTCGTAGATCGGGCCGGGCAGCACGCCGCCACGGAGCAGCGCGGAGGCTACCTCGGCGGCCAACGACTCCTCGACGCTGAGGCCGGCCGGGCGACCACCGGCGCTGAGGATCGCGACCTGGCCGGCGGTAAGCCCGGCCTCGGCACCAACTGCCGAGTGGGCGTACAACTCGTAGGCCGCATTGAGGCGCCCGCCGACCGTTAGGATGACCACCTGTCGGGCGCGATGTGACAGCCCGCGCATTTCCCCCACCTCTGAGGTGAACTGGCCGAAGCCGAACGCGATCGCGGGGAAGTTCATCAGCACCGACCAAGGACCCATAAACGCCCCGTCGACGGTTTTGACCTGAAACCCCGCCAGCGCGGCTGATTTGACGATCTTCTCTGATGTCTCGTAGACGCGGCGCTGCTCGGCGGTGAGCTCGTCGGGCCGATAGACTGGCAAACGCATGTTTCTCCTGAGGGTGTCCGGCCCGTTATCGTGCTAAGGGACAACGTATTTGGGTGGTTGGGTTCGATCTTCGCCAGACCTGTACCCCTTCAAACAGGGGATGGTCTGCTAGCCGACTTGGCGGTTCACCGTTGGGGCGTTGTGCGCGGCTAGCTTGCGGTCTATGTCGGCGGCGAACAGCAGCGTCTCTTCCTGCACATGCCTGCGCAGAAGGTACGGGATGAATATCGAGGCGGCTAGAACGCGAAGCGCCGCAGGCATGTTCGCCTCGACGGTGCAGCTGAATGTGGTGGTATCAGCGGTCTTACGTGTAGCTGTCATGGTCCAGCGCACCATGATGGGCACGGGGACAAGGCGAAAGACGTAGGCGCGGCTGCGCGGAGAGAACATCTCCATCCGTGTCGGCCCCGCGCTGGCTTCGTGGTAGTGCTGGAGCATCAGTGTGCCGCCGACGCTTTCGACGTTGATCATGCCGCGTACGCCGTTCTCGACGAAGGTTCCCGCGCCTTTGTGTCCCCGAGAGCACGCCTGGTACTCCTCGTCGGACAACGAGTACAGCCAAGTTGCGAGGTCGACGTTCTCGATGGGTGCATTGATGGTGGCTTCTGCGGTGTATTTCATGGTGGCCTCTCGTCATGCCGGTCTTAACTTTACGTGCGTTTACTTACTGCGTTAGTTCTACTCCGTAAGTAAACGGTTGTAAAGTGTGGTCTATGGCACCATCGCAGCGCCGTAGCCGCAATCCACGAGGCGAAGGCGAGCGCCTGCGTCGGGAGATCATCGACGCGGCTGCCGCTGTGATCGGGGAGCAGGGACCCGGGGGGCTGAGTTTGCGGGGAATCGCGCGCAAAGCTGGCGTGACCGCTCCGGCGATCTACGCCCATTTCGAGGACCTCGACAGCGTGCGGCGCGCACTGATCGACAGCACCTTCGCCGACTTCACCGAGTACCTGCGCAGCAAGGGGGATGGACAGCGCAATCCCGTCGATCGACTTCGGGCATTGTGCCGCGCCTACGCCGATTACGGGGTGGCGCACCCTCAGCAGTACGCGGTAATGTTCGGCCCCCTGGTCAAGCCGGCCACCGACGAGGTTGCCGAGTCGATCATCGAGATGCCCGGTGGTGAGGCGTTCGCCCTCCTGCTCAACGCAATTCGTGCCTGCATCGATGCTGGGGCCTCGCGCTCGAGGCACCCCTACGACGACGCGATTGCAGTGTGGGTCGCACTTCATGGCTACGTCGGCCTACATACCGGCATTCCGGATATCCCCTGGCCGCCCGCCGACGCGCTCCTCGACACACTTGTCGAACGCCTCGCTCAGCTGAGTTAATCGGCTCGGGAACAAGAGTATTCGCCAAACCGGCTGAGCCAGAGCATCCTCGCCGCACCGAGAAGCCGAGCTCGCCGGGGACACCGCTCAAAGGTCACTCCCGCCTGCCGTCGGGGACGAGGTCGGTGGGCCACCGCCGCAGCCGCTATTCCCGCTGCTGCGGCCACGGTGAGTCCCCGTACTAGGGCCAGCCCGACGACCGTGCGGTACTGCGCCCGACGACTGCAGGGCAACCGTTTCTCCGGCGCCCCGACGCCCGACCGACCCAATGCCCCGGGGGGCAATCCAGGTCAGCAAGCCAACCCGGTGAAGACGGCGTCAAGTAGCTCGTCAATGTAGGCGTCGGAAAGGTCGACGTTCTCGTACGGAACGAGCATGCGATGGTAGATAGGACCGTACAGCAGATCCAGGACAAGATCGGGATCGAGCCCTGCCCTCAGTTCTTTGGTTTCAATCCCCCGGCGCACGATCGATCGGGCCATCTTCCGCCTCGGCTCCACCCAGCGCGTCGTCACGGCGTTGCGCAACTCGCTGTCGACCTGCGCCCGCCCTATCAAGATCCGCAGGGTATGGCCGTGCGGGCTGCGATAAAGGCCGGCCAGGAATTTCATTGATACAGCGAAGCTTTCACGGGCGGTAGCGCATTCGACAATCGGCGCGGCCTGGTCGACTTTGGCGAGAAAGGCATCCATCACGACCGTGGAGATGTTGGTCCAGCGCCGGTAGATAGTCGTCTTGGCGACACCGGTGCGCTCGGCAAGGCGTTCCACAGTCAGCGCGTCGAATCCGATCTCGTTGCCGAGCTCGAGGGCGGCGCGCAGAATCTTGGCTGTCGTTTCCTGACCCCGCTTGGGCGCGCCGGCGTCGGCGCCGTTGGAATCTGCCGGGTTCACCAGGCGCTCCGTTCTGCCAATTCATCCAGCCGGTACGTTGTTGATTCGCTACGCTACGCTACGTAGCGTCTTTCCCGATCGCGCCACACCACGATGGAACGGAGAAGCACTCATGAGCATCGACCGTCTCAACGAAAACCTGCGCGGCAAGGTCGCGATCGTGACCGGAGCGGCCAGCGGTATCGGTCTGGCGATCACCCAACTGTTGGTCGAGTACGGCGTATCTGTGATCGCCGAGGACATCAACCCCGAGATTGAAGGCCAGTTCGCGAACATCGACACGCTAGCGCCTCTCGTCGGCGATGTCGGCCGCGAGGAAACGGCGAAAGAAGCGGTCGAGTTGGCGGGCAGGCGATTCGGAAAGCTCGACATTCTGATCAACAATGCCGGCACCATCATCAACAAGCCGGTCGTCGAAACCACCCTCGACGATTGGAACCGTATCCTCACAACCAATGTCACCGGCGCTTTTCTTCACACCCGTGAAGCGTTGCGAGTGATGATTCCTCAAAAGAGCGGCGCCGTGGTCAATATCGGTTCCTACGCCTGTTTCCAAACATTCAAGACGATCTCTGCCTACGCCGCATCCAAAGGCGCACTCGCACAGCTGACCCGTACCGCCGCCCTGGAGGCTATCGATCACGGCGTCCGGGTCAACGCACTCGGCGTCGGCGACGTGATCACTAACATCCTAGGCGACCCGGACAATTTAATTGAACACGGCAAGGGCGCACCCATTCAACGCGCCGCGGACCCCACCGAAATCGCGCACATCGCGGCTTTCCTCGCATCTGATCTCGCGAGTTACGCCGTAGGCGCCGTCTGGATGGCCGACGGAGGAATGAGTGTTGCCGTACCAAATTAAGTCGTCACCCGGGTCACTGAGTGGTGTGACAAAACTGGTCGAAGACATAAATACGCATCCGAAGTCAGAGCGTCTCTAAAATGTGAGTGACTGACCTCGATCCCTCGCCGGGAGTGGCGGCCCGTCTGGTCGTCAGCCGTAGGTGAAGGAGTAGGCCTGCAATCCCTTGGACAGCCCTACCTCAAGACGCCCGTTCCCCACGGCGTCGTCGGCAACGATTTGGTGCATGTTGGCGGGTTCAGTGACGGAGATTCGTTTAACCTCACCATCTTTGGTCACAGTGATCGTGCCGATGCCGCCGACGACCAGGTAGACGTTGCGGGCGTGGTAGTTCAGCGCGATCGTATCGTCATCGTCTTCAGCGGTCGCGGCCTGAGGGTCCAGAGTCCACCGGCCGCGAAGGGCGAACGCATCGGCCGGGAGTTGGGCAGGATAATCGAACGTGGCGGTGCCCTCCTTGTAGGCTCCCCGCCCGGCGTAGTTGACCCCGGTTCGGGTGCCAAGGTAGGTCTCCGGGGTCAGGCTTGACGTCGGTGTTGTGTCAGGCGCATCGACAGCTGGCGGCAGGCCGACATTCTCGTCCGTCTGCGAAAGCAGCTGCCGGATCAGGTGTTCGGTGACGTCGTAGTCGCCTTCCCCAAACTTGATATGACGGACTGTGCCGTTGGCATCGATGAGGTAGTGGGCCGGCCAATACTGGTTGCGGTAGTTGGTCCAAGTCGCATAGTCATTGTCCAACGCGACGGGATAAGTGATCCCGAGCGCGGCGGCGGCAGTCGCAACGTTGCCTTTGTCGTGCTCGAAGGCGTACTCCGGCGTGTGGACGGCGATGACGTCGAATCCCTTGCCGTGGTAGGCGTTGTACCAACCGACGACGTGGGGGATGCTGCGCTGGCAGTTGATACACGAGTAGGCCCAGAAGTCGATCAGGACCACTTTCCCGTGCAGCGACTTCAAGTCGACCGGCGCTTCGCCCGGCGTGTTGAGCCAGTGGGCGATCCCTTTGATGTCCGGTGCGGTGCCGCAGCTTTCGAGTTTGATCGCGCCATCCGTACAGTTAAGCAACGCGGCGTTCTGGCCATTGACCACGCCGCCCAGGTTGAGCTGGCGACGGACCTCCTCCCCGCCGCCCAGTTTCTGCTGAAAGGACGTGGTGTAGTCGGGAATTGCCCGTTGCACAGCCGCGGGTAGATTGAACACCAGCGTCACGGCTAACAGGATGGTGACGATTCCCGCGGCGATTCGGATCTCGCGTTGACGGCGCCGGAACGCGCGCACTCGCTCGGCCACTCGCCGTCCGGCGAGTGCGAAGATCAGCAGCGGCACCACCGCACCCACGGCGAAAGATGCTGTCAACGCGATGGTGGGCAAACCGACTGAGCCGGTTGCGCCTGCTAGGACGATGGCGGCCAGCACTGGCCCCGCGCACGGCACATACAGCACGCCGAGCGCGAGCCCCAACCCGAAACCGCTGCTGCCCCAGCCGAACTGCTTCTGCGGTAGCCAGGAGAACGGCTTCTCCAGCAGCGCCTCAACAGATGGGAAGATCAATCCCGACCCAATCGCGGCGAGGGCGACTAATCCCAACCACCGGATAGCGTCCGGTGGCAGGTGCAGCAGTGACAGCAACGCCGAGCCAGCCAAGGTGACTGCGCTGAAACTGACCACCAGACCCACGATCACGAGATATGGCCGTAACGACTCGGCGCTTGAGAGTTTGGCCGGCGCCGACCCGCCTGTCCTCGCGGCGGCGGGTATTGTCGCTGCGGCCCGGGCGCTCTGCGCGCCCGACATGAGGATCACCGGCAGCACCGGCAAGATGCACGGCGAGACGCCCGTGATTAGCCCGCCGACAAGGCCGATAGCGATAAGTGTCAACATCTCGGTCGGTGAAGCCCTCTCCGGCTAAGTCGATCCGAACAACGTCGACTGACTGCGTCGCTGACTTGTTGCCGATCGGATATCACTGTGCCTCCGGGTGCTGCCGTCGCGGCGTTGCGGTGACCGGTGCCCACCTCAGCTGCTACCCGCGCCGACGAGGACCGGTTGTTCGCGATACAGATCGGGGTATTGACGCATGAGGTTGTCGAGCTTGGGCATGTCGTTGATGGCGATGTAGCTGTTGGTCGGATTGGAGTTCAAAAAGTCCTGATGATGCGCCTCGGCGGGAACGAAAGCGGTGGCGTTCTCGACACGGGTGACGATCGGTGCACCGAAGACGCTGGCTCGGTTGAGCTGAGCGATGTAGGACTGGGCGACCCTTTGCTGCGTGTCATTCTGCGGGAAGACGGCCGACCGGTATTGGGTCCCGACGTCGGGACCCTGCCTGTCGAGTTGGGTCGGGTCGTGCACGACGGAGAAGTAGATCCGCAGCAGTTGCCCGTAAGTGATTTGAGTGGGGTCGTAGGTGATCTCGACCGACTCCGCATGCCCGGTCGTGCCGGTACTCACTAGGTCGTAGTGTGCGGTCTGTTCGGTGCCACCCGCGTACCCCGACACCGCCCGTCGGACTCCTTTGACGTGTTCAAAGACCCCCTGCACACCCCAAAAGCACCCAGCTGCCAGCACCGCAGTCTCGGGGGCGCTCGAAGTCGCCAAGGGCTCATCCACCGCGGGCCCGGGAATGTTCACCGCGGGCGCCGCGCTGCCCAGACCTGAGAAGCGGCCCGTGCAGGCAATGATTTCGAGGCTAACCGCGCACAGGACCGCGGCCAGCCAAATCGGGCTAATCCTTAGCGATCTGCGCACGATGCTCCCCGCTCAGTCTCGATGCCAGCTCTATCGCCTTCAGGTTAACCGCGAACGGCGGTGCCAATTCTTACGAAACAATGGCGCCGAATCCCACCTCCACATCTGGAGCTTCTTACGGAACCATGACGAAGTGGCGGTTGACGATGACCCCGCCGCGCGCGCTGCGTTACGGTGATTGGACTGGATCTCCCTGTCAGTCAAAGGTGTTGGTGAGATGGATGCGACGAGACGGCGGTTTCTCACCGCCGCCAGTGTGGCGGTACTGTCGATGGTCACGGCCGGTGCCTGCGCCACACACGCGATGTCCTCGCCGCCCGACACGAGGTTTGCTGTCACCCACACCGACGCCGAGTGGCGAAAGCTTCTGCCCGCGGCCCAATACAGCGTGCTACGCGAGGCAGGCACCGAAGCTCCGTACAGTAGTCCACTCAACGACGAACACCGTCATGGCGTGTTCAGTTGTGCTGGCTGCGCGCTGGATCTCTACTCGTCGGATACCAAGTTCGACAGCGGCACCGGCTGGCCGAGCTTCTGGAAGGCCCTGGACAACGCCGTGTTAGAGCGTCCCGACAACAGCCTGGTCATGACACGTACCGAAGTTCTCTGCAGCCGGTGTGGAAGCCATCTCGGTCACGTGTTCGACGATGGTCCGCAGCCGACCGGCCTGCGGTACTGCATGAACGGCGTCGCCATGACCTTCGCCTTGCTGTGATCGCACACGCATGATCGTCGACAACTGAGTGGCAGCGCCGGATAGCTAACAGCACTTCTAGCGAGCGCGTCTCGTCAGATGCCACACGCGGAGGTGCTCGACCAAGACGTTCTGCGCAGCTGTGCTGCAGAACGCACACAGGACCTTCGCAAAGTGCCCCAACGCATCCCATGCGGCCCGATCGGCTGGAGCCGCTGGCTCTGATGGATCAGCGGGAAGCAGCTTGCGGAAATTGCCGAGCGCCGAATTTGAAGGATCCGCCGGGAATCACCCGGCGAAATTATGACGTAGTAGTGACGAAGCCGTCGAGCGTCGCCAATTTCGCCAATTGCTTTGTAGCGTATGCACTGTCAACCACAGAACGCGCGATCCGGCGCGATGCGAAAGGTAAGCCATATGCGATCCACGACGCTAAAGGGCGCAACCCTGCTCACGATTTCCTTGGCCCTCGCGGCCTGCGGCGCTTCGAACGAGGCACATCCCGGGCCCGCAATGTCGCAGTCAACGACGGCCCCGGCGATGTCACAATTGGCGACTTCAGGTGCCGCGAGTGCGCGAACGGGGACCTTCGGGGGTCTCAATGACAAGCACGTCGCGGGAACCGCAAGTGTCACACCTACCCAAATCGTCCTGTCGGGCTTCTCTTCCGACGCAGGGCCGGACCTGCACATCTACCTCACCAACGGCACAGACGAGAACGCCGTGGCTGCGGGCAAGTCGCTTGGCGGTGTCGCGTTTGACAAAGCGTCTCAGACGTTTTCGACCGACGGGGTAGATCCGTCAAAGTACACCACCGTCGTGATCCACTGCGACAAGGCAAAGGCCGTCTTCGGCGCCGCCACCCTGACATGAAACCTCACGTCAAGCCCACCGCCCTCGCCGCGTCGATCACTTTCGGCGCAGCGAGGATGGCTCTGGGCATCCTGTGGCTGCATGAAGGCATTTTCAAGTACACCGCACATTTCGGGCGCGCGGACATTTTACTAGTCGCGGACAGCGCGAAGTCCAACAGCCGGGTACCCGAGTACTTCGGCGCGTTCGCCAAACACCTACTCGGCAGCTGGCCCGGCCTGTTCGGAATCCTGATTCCGCTACTGGAAACTGCACTGGGCGTCGCACTGCTCATCGGGGCACTCACCCTCCCTGCGGCCCTGGCATCGCTACTGACGCTCATGACCTACTGGAGCTCTGACCAGCTCATCGCCCAATATCCCATCATGGGTATTCTGTCGGCGGTCGTGATCACTTGGTCGGGCTGGGCCGCGCGTCTCTCGGCGACATCGCTCGTTGTGTCACCTCTGAACCGAAAACAGATTGCTGCACAACTGATCTCGGGACCACTTCGACGCTGGCTATAGCGAGCCGGCCCCTAGCATCGCGCCACGCGCTCCCCACAGGGGCGAACCCGGAAAGTGCGCTGCGGTCGGGCGCTACCAAGTCAGGCAGGGCCGGTACCTCACACCTGATGCAGGCAACCGCGTGGACGCCATCCTGACGGCGGCACCGACGGCACGACCCGAGCACCAGGTGATCAAAATCCAACCACCGCAACAGGGGGGGACACCTCACCCTGACACCGAGCCGGGCGACCACCAGGTCAATCGTGACAAGTTCATGCCATCGCAGCTGGTAATCGCGCCTCGGGTCTAGTGTCAGGTGGTGTGAGCCGGATCTTGATTGCCGACGACGACCCCATCGTCCGGGATGTGCTGCGAAGGTACCTGGAACGCGACGGGCACGACGTGTCGATCGCGCACGACGGCAACGAGGCACTTCAGCTGCTGGGAACCGAACACCTCGACCTCGCCGTCCTCGACGTGATGATGCCGGGCCCGGATGGAATGACGTTGTGCCGCAGTATGCGTCGCGGGAACAGCTACGCGGTGCCGGTGATCCTGCTGACAGCGCTGGGCGAAGAGGACGACCGCATCGCCGGATTGGAGGCCGGAGCCGACGACTATGTGACGAAGCCGTTCAGTCCGCGGGAACTGGTACTTCGGGTCCGATCGGTATTGCGCCGCGCCCCGTCGACGGCCGATGAGCTGCCGCCGGAACTGAGCGCCGGATCGCTGCGCGTCTTGACGGCGGCCCGCGCGGTGACCGTCGATGAGCGACCCGTCAGCCTGACCAGCCGGGAGTTCGACCTGCTGACCTTCCTGCTGACCCACACCGACACCGTGTACTCCCGCCAAGAACTGTTGAAACTGGTGTGGAGGTGGGATTTCGGTGATCTGTCGACCGTCACCGTGCACATCAAACGGCTGCGCTCCAAACTGGGCGACGCCCACCGGGTGCAGACCGTCTGGGGCCGGGGCTACCTCTGGCAGGAAGGGCAGACGTCACATGCCGACGACTGACCTGTGGGAGATCGCCGGTTGGGCGCTGGCCTGCTCAATCCCTGTGGTGTTGTTTGGCGCGCTGACTATCCGCCTCGCTCGGTCGTGGTCGCTAGCAGTGAGCATGGTGGCACTGGTGTTGATTCCTACCCTGGCCACGTTCACCGGGGTTCTCGGCGCCAGCGGCTTCATGATCACCGAAACGTTCGAGCGCACCGCGGTGGTGCTGGTCGTCGTGTCGGTCGTGACCATACCCGCCGCGGTGCTGCTGGCGCGTTACCAAGCCCGTAGAACGGTGTGGGAACGGGAGATCCGGGACTCCGAACGGACAGCCGAGCAGTCCCGGCGTCGTCTGGTGGCGTTCGTCAGCCACGATCTGCGCACCCCGCTGGCCGGCATCCGCGCGGGGGCCGAGGCGATCGCCGACGGCGTGGTGAACGACGACGAAGCCCTCGAACAGGCCAAACATATTGAACAGGAGTCAATCCGGCTAGCGGAGATGGTGGACGACCTGTTCGAGATGTCGAAGATCAACGCCGGCGCGGTGCAACCAGCACACGACACCGTGGCGCTGGACGAAGTGGTCGACGATGTGGTGGCCGCTCATCGGATCGTCGCCGAACGAGCCGGGGTAGCACTGCACGTCAAACTGCCCGATGAACCCGTGCAAGTGATCGGCAGCCACCGAGCCCTCGTGCGGGTGTTGTCGAATCTGGTGGCCAACGCGATCGCCCACACCCCGCACGGCGGACGAGTCCAGCTGGCACTCGGCCACGACGAGCAGGGGGCGTGGGCGCGAGTCGATGATACCGGCGTCGGCATCACCGAAGCCGATCTGCCCAGGGTGTTCGACGTCGCCTACCGCGGCTCCAACGGCCGTGTCCCGCGGGCTGATTCATCTCTGCCCAGTGGGTCCGGCTTGGGGCTCGCTATCGCGGCGGGACTAGTGCAGGCATACCGCGGCACGCTGTCGGCATCCAACCTGGACACCGGTGCGCGCTTTGAAGTCCGTTTGCCACTAGCCGACGACTCCTGAAGGCGGCTCCTGAAGATTACTCTGCTCCGGACTTCACAACGACGGATCCACAACACGAGTGCTGGTTACGTCGTGGCACCACGAGATGCCCGCTGCCGACGAGCGGTTGACACCCGAACCCCGTCCTTGACGGCGGTGTCCAACACCCGGCGTAACGTGCTGACCCGGTAGTCGCTGGACACACAGGTATACAGCGACGTCCTGCTGGCATGGTCGTCACCCATCCAATCCCGAACGAACTTGGCACCCGCAGATGGCGCAGCTCGTTGAACCGCAGCCCGTAGGAGCGGGCGAGCTTAAACATCGCCGCGTCCCCGTGGTCGGCAGCCAGCCCTTCCGCGCCGACGCCGCGATCAGCGACACCTGGTCGTCATCAGCACGGTCGAAGAAATCCTGCAGCTCTCGTTTGGTGAATGCCCGCTTGGTCGGGGACTACTCGGTGTCTGCACGTCAATTCCAGCTGTGTGGTGAGAGCAGCCATGTAGCCGGACACGACGAATGGTTCATGGAATGTGTCGTCAACGTCGTACACGCCGTCCCAGCCAATGCGACTGCTGGATCAGCACCTAACATGGACCGTGAAACTGTCGCGGTGCACGTCCAGCTGCTTCAGATCGCTCAAGTCGACGACTACCCCCTCATCGCGTACGGACCGTCCTGCCGCATCGTGTCCGTCACCGAGGATTGAAAGTTCTACGCCGTGCTCCACTGCGGCGCATACGGTTAACGAGACCTCGTATGGGGAGGCAGGGCGAACAAGTATTGTCGGTTCGGCGGTCACAGCGCCGTTCGAAACTCGTCGACGCGCTGCCGCAGCCGCCAGCGCGACCACCCGTTCCTCGGATAGCCAATGGCGCAACTCCGCGGCCAACGCCACGATCGGCGATGCGCCAGTCACAAAACACCTCTTCTGTCCCGCCGTATGTGCCCTCGCGCACTCGGCCCAATTTGCATCCTCGATGGCGCATTCCACCGTCGAGTGCGTTCGGATCGATAGTCCCCGCCAAATCAGGCGTTGCCGGCCCGCCCTGTCAGTCACGGATTCTGTGTACGGTCGTCCCCGCTTGGATAAGTGCTACGTCGCAGCGAGCGGCGCTTAGCGTCGAGGCCATACGCGCCACCGCCGGTGAACACCATGAGAAAGAAAGCAAAGCAGTACAGCACCGCCCGTTCGCCGTTGTTGCCTTGTGGCCACAAACCGTGAGGTTGGTGTTGCCAGAAGTATGCGACAGCCATCGTGCCGGAGGCAATGAAAGCGGCTGCGCGAGTGAACAACCCGATCATAACGAGGAAGCCAGTGATGATCTCGATCACTCCGGACCACCAGTCAGGCCACATCCCGACCGCTGCGGCCGGGCCCCTTCCAGTCATTCCAGTGCCGATCGGCCAAGCGAAGAGAGTAACTGTGCCGTGGATGGAGAACAAGAAGCCGATCACGCCGCGATAAAGGCTGAGGATCTTTGGCGTGTACGAATCGTGAAGGAGCATTGCGACGGTGCGCGACGTCATGAGCTGTCTCCTGGTTGAGTGGGGGCGATGCATCGTACTTGCATGGGGCGACCGGTCCAACGCCAATTCCGCGGTCCGCTAAGTCCTGTCAGAGAAGCTCTGTGCCGATCCGTTGCAGATCGCGCGACGTTCACGGGGTCGCGTGACTCGCCAGTACCCCGGCGAGACAGGGTCGATGGAGAACTGGTTAGTGGTCGCAACCAAGACTCTAGACCTCTGACTTTAACGTTGCAATCCAGTTGGTTATGATTAGCGCGGTAAGAGCGGCAATCGAGAGTGGGTGGAGTCATGGCGGCAGCCGTCCTCGGTGACGAGGTGGTCTGTTCAGTTGAGCGAGCAGTTCACGTGCTCGGTGCACGGTGGACGCCGCTGATTCTGCGTGAGCTCTACTACGGATGCACACGGTTTGACGAGATACGGCAGCGCTTGGGTATTGCCACCAACCTCCTAACGACTCGTCTTGGCGACCTCGTCGAAAGTGGAGTGATTGAACGGCTGCCGTATAAGGATGGGCACGCGCGAACGCGACACGAATATCACTTAACCGCCGCGGGCCGAGAGACGCTCCTTATCCTTGGCGCCTTGCAACAGTGGGGCGATCGGCACCAGCCTCGCACCAAGGGACCGTCGGTGCTGCGGCGACATCGCGACGGAGGCGGTCAGCTGCACGTGGCGTTTGTCGATGACGACGGTCGCGAAGTCGCGCTGCAAGATGTTGAGATGGTCCCGGCGACGTGACTGTCGGAACTCCCGGCATTGGCGTCTATCGTGAAAGGTGTTGCCCTCGTCATAGATTGAACGTCTTAGAACCAAACGCGGAATCGGTGTCAATTTGGACGTAGGCTACGCATTGCCGACCACGCATAACGGGTCTCGGGTGGGAGAGCTCTTATTGACGACTTTTGAGCGATCGTTAGCTGCATCTGTACTTTGCCCCAGTATTACTCGAAACGTGCTGAAGGACAGATCTATCGCGGTTTTTGACCATGCCCAATGATGGTCGTCGAGGGTTGTGCGTACACGGAAACCGCCTTGAACGTGTGACACGCCTGCTGGCGTATGGCGATTCATTGGGGTGCACGAGATTCGGTGCCTCAAGGACGAGCGGCATTCATGGGCTCGGCAACGGAGCCGAACTGCCTTTGAGGCTTGGCAAGCGTTTTTATGGCCACAGGGCGATGATTCGCGGGCGGACTAGGATAGGGACAACTTTCGCGGTGTACAAGTACTACTGCACGGATCATTTAGGGTCACCATCCACGGTTAGCCTCGAGAATTCGGAATGAATTTCGGTGCCCAACAAAGAGTTTGGAGACTGGTGACGAAAGGCAACCAAATGCACGAACAGGCAGCGACTTTGGTACGGCCCCTCGGCGCGACAGAACGACTCTTCTATCGCTACAGCCAGCGCAATCGATCGCATCACCTGATCATTGCTGAGTTCAATGAGGTTCTCACCGCAAACCGGTTGGAGCCGGCACTGCACGCCGTTCAACGACGTCACCCGTTGCTGTCAGCCCACGTCGAGGATCGGCCGAACACGCGTCTGACTTTTTGTCGCGCGGCGACTATTTCCCCCATTGACCTGACCATCCGCCGCAATTCAAATGCCCCTTGGCAGGCGTCCGCGGCAAAGGAACTCAACCAGCTGTTCGACCGCTCACGCGCTCCGTTGATGCGTGCGTCGTTGTTGCAGGGGCTGGCGGGCTGTGCGCTGCTCCTGGTCTTCGACCATACGATTGCCGACGGAATCTCGTCAGTGATGGTCCTCCGTGACTTGGTCGCCGCGCTCAACGGCGAAACCCTGTCACAGTTGCCTACGCCGCACCCCCAGGAGCTCCAGATCGCTAAGGCTCTGAGAGAGATCGCCCCCTTTGAGCCCTCCGAGCTGCCAGACGACCCCAGGATGGGGGCGCCTGTTTCGATCCGCCCCTTCGACGGCCGGCTCCGAAATCTGCACGCCCTGGCATTGTCGGACGGCGATACCGCGAAGTTGGTTGAGCGGTGCCGGGCTGAACGCACCACGGTACATGCAGCGATCGTGACCGCGACGAGCCGTATCCGGGCTGCCAAACGCGGGGAAGACTTTGTCCGGGTACAGACTCCAATCAGTCTGCGACCCGCGATTGGAATAGGCGGCGACTGCGCGGTCTGCTTGCAGTTTGCCTGTACGGGTTCGACTCCCCTGGGGGGAGAACCATTCTGGGACCAGGCACGCGCGACGGCGGCCCACCTTGCCACTGCCAGGTCAGCGCGCGGAATCCTGACAACATCTCTTGCTACCCAACAAGCACTTACCGTCGACGCCGAGGTTGTCGATGCTGAACAGATTGTGCGCCACGCAGGCCCGTCCGAAATGACAGTTACCAACCTGGGCGTGCAGAACCTCGAGAGCGTCGGCCCTCTGCGGCCCACGGCTGTGTGGGGCCCGGTGGCCCAAAGCCAAGTGGATGACGAGTATGTCACCGGGGTGATCACCTATGCGGGCAGGCTGAGGATGGTGGTCAGTGGACACAACGTGCCGGACACGTTCCTGCCGGATGTTTGCGGCGATCTGGTGTCTGCCGTCGAGGACGCCTAGTACCTGGGCGCAGTTTGATCAGTTTCAGACCAGTTAGGTAAGTGCCATAGCGTGTGAGCACTTGCTCTCGACGGAGTCGACTTCTCTGCGGTCCAGGCACTGAACTCGGTCTGCGCCTTGAAAACTCGCTGTCGCCGCATGTCGGGAGTTATGTCCGTGCTGCGATTCACTTGCCCTGGCAGCTGATAGGAGATCTTGGAACACCATGCTGGATGGGGCAGGCACTGCGCCACCCCGGCCTCGAAATGCCCGAGAATAGCCTTCTCCGAAGCGAATCGGATATCGGTTGCCAAGGCGAACTCGCCACCAGCGCCACGAGCACGACCCCGCAGGACGCAGATCGTCGCGACGGGAAGCTTGCTCAACCGCACCAGATTGTCGAGACAGGGATGCAGCCCGGTCGGGCCCGGCTGCGTCGCGCCACGCGCATCTTGTCTGCCGGCAGATCCCAATGGGCCATAAAGAATCCCGGGTTGTCGCTGCGGAAGGCGATGACTCGCAGCCGAACGTCATCGCTAGCGCGATCGAGGAGCTCGCCGAGCTGGCGAATCGTATCAACATCCATGAGGTTGACAGGCCCGTTACTGAACGTAACTCGCCAGTACGCCGGCGAGACAGTGTCGATGGAGAACTAGTTAGTAGTCACGCCTCAGACTGCAAGTCGCTGGCTTTAATTATGCAATCCAGCATGCTAGAGTGGGAGTTGTGGTACCGCCGCAGAGCGAGAGTGGGTGGAACACGGCGCCTGTCGTCCTTGGCGACGAGGTGGTCTGTTCGGTAGAGCGAGCAATCCATGTGCTCAGTGCACGGTGGACGCCGCTGATCCTGCGCGAGCTGTACTACCGCCGCACACGTTTCGAGGACGTGCGGCAACATCTAGGTCTGCGCTCCCTGAGCTCCTTCGGGAGAGAGGTTCGGCGCAGAAGGGCCTTGGAGGATTTGCCCCGTCAACATCCCAGCAACCATGACCGCCCCGTCACGTCGCCTAACCGAACTGTCAGCCGGTTCGTACAGCAGACTCCAAGTTGTCGTGACGGCAACATATTTCGGCCACAGAAGCCGACCGGCACAACTTCGTCGCGGTTGCCGAGTCCCACAGAGTAGGCATTAGCGAGAACAAGGAGACCACTGGCTTGGCTAGTTTCGTGCTCGTACACGGCGCCTGGCACGGTGCTTGGTGTTGGGAAAAGGTAATGCCTCACCTGCACCGTCGCGGCCATCAAGCTGTCGCAGTAGATCTGCCGGGCTCCGATCCAACGGCCAGCTTTGATGATTACGCCAATGCGGTACTTGCGGCTGCAGAAGGTTTCGATGATCCTATCCTGGTTGGCCACTCCATGGGAGGACAGACAATCCCTCTGGTGGCTGCTCACCGTCGGGTTAGCAGACTGGTCTATCTTTGCGCGACGTTGCCAGACGTCGGCAGGAGCCTTTTCGACCAAATGGAATCTGAACCCGGCATGATTAACCCCGAATATCTCAAGGGTGTAGGTGAACCCGACACTCAGAATTGCATCTCGTGGATCGATGAGAAGATCGCCCTCAAAGTGTTGTTCAGCGATTGCGAAGGGACTACCGCGGTCGAAGCGTTCCAGCAACTAAGTCCCGGAGCCCTCTTTCCCGCAACTCAGCCATTTTCGCTACCCGCACTTCCGAGTGTGCCCTCGACGTATGTGATGTGCGTCGATGACAACATGGTCAGCCCCGCCTGGTCACGACGAGTCGTAGGGACGCGGCTCCATGCCGATCTCATCGAAATGCCCGGAGGGCACGAACCTTTTCTATCCAGACCGGCCCATCTCGCCGAGGTCCTGCACGGCCTAGCCGTGGGCTAGCGAAAAGCCCGCCGATTGCCGCGATCGAGATACCAGCGCGCCGGTCCTCGCTGTGAGCCGACGGGATGAACCTACAGGAACACAAGCTCACCGCGCCATGTTGGTGAACCGCGACAGGTGCAGCTGGTGTGCGACGGTGACCGTCTTGGTCGGGCCGTTACGGTGTTTAGCGAGAATGAAATCCGCCTCTCCCCCGCGGGGATCGTCCCGCTCGAAGGCATCCGGCCGGTTCAGCAGGATGACCATATCGGCGTCCTGCTCCAGCGATCCCGACTCACGCAGATCCGACAGCATCGGCTTCTTGTCGGTGCGCTGCTCCGGACCGCGGTTCAGCTGGCTGATCGCGACCACCGGCACCTCGAGTTCCTTCGCCAGAAGCTTGAGATGCCTGGAGAATTCGGACACCTCCACCTGGCGCGACTCGTGCTTCTTGCCCGAGGTCATCAGCTGCAGGTAGTCGACCACGACGAGCTTGAGGTTGGCCTTCTGCCGCAGCCTGCGCGCCTTGGCGCGGATCTCCATCATGGTCAGGTTCGGCGAGTCATCGATATACAGAGGCGCCTCGCTGATTTCGCTCATTCGCCGCGCCAGTCGCGTCCAGTCGTCGTCGGTCATCCGGCCCGATCGCATGTCGGCGAGCTTGATCTTCGCCTCCGCCGACAGCAGCCGCATCACGATCTCGGACTTGCTCATCTCCAGCGAGAAGATGACGCTGGCCATTCGGTGCTTGATCGAGCACGACCGCATGAAATCCAGGCCAAGGGTCGATTTGCCCACACCCGGCCGCGCCGCCACGATGATCATCTGCCCGGGGTGCAGGCCGTTGGTCACCTCGTCGAGTTCGGTGAATCCCGTTGGCACGCCGCGTGAAATACCTCCATTGGAGGCGATGGCATCGATTTCGTCCATCGTCGGCTGCAGCAGGTCCTCGAGCGGGACGAAGTCCTCGGACGTCCTGCGGTCGGCGACGTCGTAGATCTCGGCCTGCGCGCGGTCGACGATCTCGGCCACGTCGGCGCCCTCGGCGCCCGCGTAGCCGTACTGCACCACGCGCGTCCCGGCCTCCACCAGCCGGCGCAAAAGCGCCTTCTCCGCGACGATGCCCGCGTAGTAGCCCGCGTTAGCAGCGGTCGGCACCGTCGATATCAGCGTGTGCAAATACGGGGCGCCGCCGATCCGGCGCAGCATCCCACGGCGGTCCAGTTCGGCGGCCACCGTCACCGCGTCAGCGGGTTCACCGCGCCCGTAGAGGTCGAGGATCGCGTCGTAGATGTTCTGGTGCGCAGGACGATAGAAGTCGCCGGGCCGCAGCCGTTCCAGAACATCGGCGATGGCGTCCTTGCTCAGCAGCATCCCGCCAAGCACCGACTGCTCCGCCGCAAGGTCTTGCGGTGGCTGCCGGCCGTAGTCCTCACTCGGCGACGACGACTCCATGCCCGGCGCCAGGTCATCGACGACCGCCACGGACCTCCTCCTCCCCTGACATACGCACCCGAACGTACATTCGATAACCGCAATCCAGAGCGTAGGTCAAGGCGCCGACACGTCCGCCCGATAGCACCCGCGCGCCTCGCGCCGGGACGACGTTAAACGTTGCTGGCACATCGCCGAAAGGGGCATTGTTCATGAAGCTGTGCATGGTGTGTGCATATCCGTCGGCACCTGTGTTGAGCGGGGTGTGGAGAACCTGTGGATCAAATCGGGGCGGTTGGATATCCCTGCAGATTAGCGCCATACAGCGCGGCCCTTTTGGTGTGGACAAGAATCTCTACGGCGTGTCGCCGCAGGTTACTGCGTCGGGCGTGTTGGCTTTCGGCTACGTTTTCCCAGCGTTACGTCAGGGTAAAGGGGCTGGCCGGGAACCCGACCGGAAAGTGTTCGCTAGCGCAGCCGTTCGCGACCGCCTGCCGACCGGTCGCTGGGAGCGCGCACTGCGCAAACGAGATCCGGCGGCGGCCAACCAAGGCCACCGCCGGATTCAAGCTAACGCGCGCGGATTAGCTGGCCGCGACGACGTCCAGAGCCACCTCGAGATTGACCTCGGGATGCAGCCGCACCGACACCTGGTGGGTGCCGACGGACTTGATGTGCGCCTTGGGCAGGCGGACGATCCGCCGGTCGAGGTTCGGGCCGCCGGCCTTCTTGATGGCCGCGACGACGTCACCGGCGGTCACCGAACCGAACAGCTTGCCCGAGTCGGCCGCGGTCTTCACGGGCAGCGACACCGGGCCGAGCGCCTCGATCTGCGCCTTGATCTCGTTGGCGTGCTCGAGGTCGCGGACCGTCTTCGTTTCCCGCGCCCGGCGAATGTCCTCGGCCTGCTTCTGCGCCCCACGTGAGGCGACGATCGCCAGGCCCCGCGGGAGCAGGAAGTTGCGGCCGTAACCGTCCTTGACCTCTACCGCGTCCCCGACGGTGCCGAGGTGGTCGACGTCAGCCGTCAATATGAGCTTCATGATTGCGTACTTTCGGTTGGGCGGTTATCGCGCCGAGGACGTGAACGGCAGCAGTGCGACCTCGCGGGCGTTCTTCACCGCGGTCGCGATGTCACGTTGGTGCTGAACACAATTCCCGGTCACACGACGCGCCCGGATCTTGCCGCGCTCGCTGATGTAGGTGCGCAGGAGCGTGGTGTCCTTGTAGTCGATCGACTGTCCCTTTTTTGCGCAGAACACACACTTGCGCGCCTTGACCGGCTTCTCCGGCGCTGGACGCCGCTTGCCTGATGACTTGGCCATTTCTGTCTTTCTTTCGTTTTCCTACTGGTCGTTAAGTTCGTGGGTCAGAACGGTGGTTCGTCGTCGCCGCCGCCGAACGAGCCCGATGCGGGAGCGCTGCCCCATGGATCGTCGCCCGAGCCGCCGCTAGCCTGCGGTGCCGCCTGGCGCGATCCCCCGCCGCCTCCGCCGCCAAAGCCGCCGCCGCCCCCGCCCCCGCCGCTGCGGCTGGCCTTGTTGACCTTGGCGGTCGCGTATCGAAGCGACGGGCCGATCTCATCCACCTCGACCTCGACGACGGTGCGCTTCTCGCCTTCGCGGGTCTCGAAGGACCGCTGCTTGAGGCGCCCGGTGACGATCACCCGCGAGCCGCGGGTGAGGCTCTCGGCGACGTTCTCCGCCGCCTCGCGCCAGATGTTGCACCGCAGGAACAGCGCCTCGCCGTCCTTCCACTCCCCGCTCTGGCGGTCGTAGATACGCGGCGTCGACGCCACCGTGAAGTTGGCGACGGCAGCACCCGACGGAGTGAACCGCAGCTCGGGGTCCGCGGTCAGATTTCCGACAACGGTGATCGTGGTGTCACCAGCCACAGTTTCCTCCTCGTTCCGCCCTGGTCATGAGTGTCTCGCTGAGCGTACGCAGCGGCGCCGACGGCGGACAGTCAGTGCTTGTCGGTGCGCATCACCTTGGTGCGCAGGACCGATTCGTTGAGGCTGAGCTGGCGGTCGAGCTCGGACACCGTCGCGGGCTCGGCCTTCAGGTCGATGACGACGTAGATGCCCTCGGCGTGCTTGGCGATCTCGTAGGCCAATCGGCGCCGGCCCCAGATGTCGACCTTGTCGACGCTTCCGCCGTCTTTGCGGACGACGTTGAGGAACGTCTCCAAGGACGGGGCAACGGTGCGTTCGTCGAGCGTGGGGTCAAGAATGACCATGATTTCGTATGGACGCATGGAAACCTCACCACCTCCTCTGGTCTCAAGCGGCCACGGACTGTCCGCGGCAGGAGGGTCGCCTGCGTCGGCAACCGCCCCAGGGTACCGGATGTTCAGCCCGGCCAAGAAATCACTGCCGCGCGCGCAGATACTCTTCGGCCCGGGCCACCGTCTCCGGACCGGCCTTGTCCAGGGCGCCCGAGTCGAAGGGCGGTTGAGGGTCGTATTCGATGATCAATTGCGCGGCCTCGGCGGCCTGCCGGTCGACCAGCAGCTCCACCAGCCGCAGGGCCATGTCGATGCCACTGGACACGCCCGCGGCGGTGAGAATGCGCTGCGGCAGGTGCTCGACGACCCGGTCGGGCACATAGCGGGCGCCCAACCGGTTGAGCAGGTCACCGGCCCGCCAGTGCGTCGTCGCCGTCAGGCCGTCCAGCACACCCGCGGCGGCGAGCAGCAGCGAGCCGGTGCACACGGATGTGGTCAACGTCGTGCTCGCATGTACCGATCGCAGCCAGTCCACGATCGTCTCGTCGCGGATCAGTTGGCGGGTCCCGATGCCGCCGGGACAGACCACCACATCGGGGGTGCGAACCTCGTCGAACCGCGCGTCACACGCCAGGCCAAGCATCCCGTTCTCGGTGCGCACCTCGCCCCGTCGGTGCCCGACGAACACCACGTCGATCGACGGAATGCGTTGCAGCACCTCGTAGGGACCCACCGCGTCGAGCGCGGTGCACCTCGGGAACAACGGGATCGCGACCTGCATCGTGCAATCATGCCCGGTCAGGCGGTCAGGCGGTCAGGCGGTCAGGCGGTCAGGCGGTCGTAGGCGTCGAGCACCTCGGCAACGCTGAGCACCGGTCCGTACGGATCCTTGGCGTCATCGTCCCAACGCCGCACCATGACAGCGTCATCGGCGCCGGGGTAGGCGCGAAAATCGGCGACCTCCGCCGCGCTCATTGAACCGCCCTGGCGTTTGAGTGAAGCGACGGAGGCCGGGCTGAGGTGGGCGCGGTAGCCGGGGTCCGTGGCCACCAGGTACCTCTTGGCGGGCACGTGCTGGGCGATGATCCAGGCGGCCCGCTCCCCGAGGTGTGCGCGCGCGAACTCCGCACCGGACAACTCGTGCGGCAACTCCGGCCATCGGGTGTGCACGGGTTCGGCCCGCCCGATGTCGTGCAAGGTGGCAGCCAGCAACAGCTCGTCATCGGCGCCGCCTTGCTTGGCGTACCAACCGGTCTGCAGGGCGTGGATGCGCTGGTCCACGGCTTCCCCGCCGTAGGGCAGACCGGCCAGCCCGTCGATGAGCGCGGCCAACGCTTCCCGGGTCAACGTCACGACGCCGCCCCTCCCGTCCTTATGCCCTGAGTGGCTTTATTGGTTGCCGCGCACGGTGGCGGCGAGTTCTTCGGCGAGCTCGGGTGTCGCGGCCACCACACCCGACCAGCGACGGCTCAGGTCGGGGTCGATTTCCAGCGGTCTGCCCCAGACATCCAACACCGCGCCTCCCGCCGCGGGCACCATCACCATCGCGGCGGCGAGGTCCATGATGCGATGGGTGTCCGAACCGGCGTCGGCGAAGGCGTCGGTGGATCCTTCGGCCACCAGCGCCGCCTCCAGGCAGCTGGTCGACAAGATTCGTACCCGGGCAGCCCGTTTGGTGACGCGCCACCAGGCGGCGTCATCCCCGCCGTGAGGGCGGAGCAGGCTTACCGCCGCACCGTCGAGGTCGGTGCGGCCGCTGCTGCGGTAGAGGGCCGGACGCCCCGCCACGGCGTGCCAGCACCGTCCGGTATCGAACCAGCAGGTCAACGCCTCGGTGGCGGTGCCATCGACCGCGATGACCCCGGCGAACGCCGAAAGCGGCACCCCGGCCGCGGCGTTGGCGGTGCCGTCGACGGGGTCGACCACCAAAGTCACCGACGAACCGTTGTCGACGGCCCCGATCTCCTCGCTGAGAAGATTGATGCGGTGGCGATTCGCCACGTCGGCCACCGCCATGTCGACCAGGATGTCCAGCCGCATCGTGGGGGTCCCGTCGGCGCCGATCTGCACCTTCTCGGCCAACGCCGCGCGGTCATGGCGAGCGCGGGCGGACCGGAACGCATCGGCCGCGGCGCGGGCCGCGTCGGCCAGCACGGGATTGACTCCGTCCGGCAACTGCGGTTCCGGTACCGGCCACCGGATGTGGCTCATCGGCCGCTGACCAGAACCGTACGGACCACCGGCCAGCGGCCGCTCGCGTCGATCAGCGCCAGGTCGGCGCGCAGGCCGGGCTGCAGCCGGCCGCGATCGGGCAGCCCCGCGACGGCCGCGGGACCCGAGGTCACCAACGCCACAGCGGCGTCCAGCCCGACCCGGCTGTCCTCGACGAGCCGGAACACCGCGGCCAGCAGGCTCGACGGCAGGTAGTCGGAGGCGATCGAGGTCACCAGTCCCCGCTCGATCAACTCCCGGCCGGACGCGTTGCCGTTGTGCGAGCCGCCGCGCAGCACGTTCGGCGCACCCATCACGACCGGCAGACCCCGGTCGCGTGCGGCCTCCGCGGCCGCGGCGGTGGTCGGGAATTCGGCGACGGCGCCCCCGCGCGCCACCAACTCATCGATCTCGGCCGCGGAGGTCGGGTCGTGGCCGAGCAGCCGGATCCGCGCGGCGTGCGCCTCCCTGGCGAGCCAACCCATCGCCTCGTCGCGGACGGCCAGCTTCCGGCCGCGTTCGATGATGAGGTTGTCGACCTGCAGGGTTGCCTCGTCGGCGGTCAAGCCGCGCGCGCCTCTGATGTATCGCTCGTAATAGGCGCGTTCGGTGTATTGCCCCTGCCCCGGGGTGTGGTCCTCGTGGGAGACGAGCGGCACCCCCGATTTGTCGGCGAGCCGTTCTTTAAGCGCCGCAAGGCCTTCCGCGCTGCGGACGTCGAGCCGGTACAGGATGCGGTGATCCAGCAGCCCGTCCCCGCGCCCTTCGATGGTGTCGCAGAACAGCACCGCGTCTTCGACCGTGCGCGGCACGCCACGGCCCATACCCTGCTCGAAACCGGCGCCGTGGAAGACCGTCGTCACACCGGCCGCGCGAAGCTTGCCCTCGAACGACAGCATCGCGAATTCCATGGGCAACTCCGCGCCGGGACGCGGCAGCCGCTCCTTTTCCAGCCCGTCGCTGTGCGTGTCCACCAGACCCGGAATGCACAGCAGGCCTTCTCCGTCCACGTCCGCCGACAGCGCGGGGCGGTGCGGTTCGACCGCCGCGATGATGCCGCCGCGCACCGCCACCATCGCGTCGTCGATCACGCGGTCCGGCAGCACGGCGCGGACATGCCCCAGCACGTAGTCCGCCGGCGGCGCCGCCAGGGGCCAGTGCTGCACTGTCCGTTCGAATACTTCGGTCATCGTCATGCCACTCCTGCGGTTTCGGCCGGCGGGCCGTCGTGAACGATGTGGCCGTCCCGCATGAGCACCACCCGGGAGGCCAGTCGCCGCATCGCATCCTGATCGTGGAAGACCGCGAGGACGGCGACCCCCTGAGCGGTCAGGGTCGCGATAAGTTCCAGAGCCGCTTCGCGGTTGGCCGGGTCGAGCGCTGACACCGGTTCGTCGAGCAGCAGTAGCCGCGGCGGACGCACCGTCCCCGCCGCCAGGTTCACCCGCTGCCGCTCGCCGCCGGAGAGCACCGAGCAGTCCACATCCCACAGCACCTCGTCAAGGTTCAGCCGTTGCAGGGCGACCGCGGCCGCGTCCCGGGCGTCGGCGCGCTCGACACCGCGCCGCCGAGCGGTGGCCGAAACGAACTCGAGCGGACTGGTGCGCGGCGGCGCGGTCAGAAACTGTGCGACATAGCCGAATTCGCGGCCCCGGACTCTGGCCATCGCCCGATCGGACAGCGCGGTCAGCTCGATCTGTTCGTCCGCCGCGGTGCGCAGCTCCACCGAGCCCGAATCCGGCAGGTAGTTGCGATTGATGCAGCGCAGCAACGACGACTTACCGGCTCCGCTCGGCCCGGCGAGCGCAACATGCTCGCCGGCCCGCACGTCGATGTCGACGTCACGCAGCGACTGTACGACGCGACCGTCGATGGTGTGCAGCGTGAACGACTTGCGCAGCGCGCGCACGGACAGTACCGGTGGCACAGCGATCACCTCCTGGCCGCGGCGACTAGCCGCTGGGTGTAGGGCTGGTGTGGATCACAGAACAGCTGGTCGGTCAGGCCTCGTTCGATCACCCGGCCCAGGTGCATGACCAGGGTGCGGTCGGTCAGCGCCTCGATTACCGAGAAATCGTGGCTGACCACAACGGCGGCGATGTCGCTCTCGGACAGCAACCCTCGCATCAGATCGAGCACGCCGGCTGCCACCGACGCGTCCAGACCGGTGGTCGGCTCGTCTAACAACAACACGGGCGGCTCGGTCGCCAGCGCTTTGGCGATCTGCACGCGCTGGCGCATCCCGCCGGAGAAAGTGCCCACCGGGTCGTCCATCCGGGACAACGGAACCTCAACGCGTTCAAGCAGTTCGGCGGCGCGATTGCGGATGTCGTGGTATCCGCGCCAACCCGCCGCGGTGAGCCGCTCGGCGATGTTGCCGCCGGCGCTGATCCGCAGGTCGAGACCGTCCGCGGGATTCTGGTGCACCACGGCCATTCCGTCCACCCTCAGCCGGCGACGCTCGGCGTCGGGCATCGTCAGCAGATCGGTCGCCCCGTCGTCCACGGTCGCCAGGTACACAGCACCCGCGGTCGCGCGTTCGTCGCCGATGACGCACGACAGCACGGTCGACTTGCCGGAGCCCGATTCCCCGATCACCCCCAGGGCCTCACCGGGCGCGACGTCAAAGGACACGTCCCAGGCCGCGACCACGGCGCCCGTGTTCGGGCTGATCGCCGTTCCGAATTCGGGACCGGTGCCCTCGGCCGCGTACACCCCGCCCGGTCCGTGCACCTTGCCGATCGAGTCCACCCGCAGCATCCACTCGGGACTGTCGACGGGGTTCTCACGCCGTCGGGTCGAGCCGAACGGCTGACCCTTCCGCGCGGTGGCACCGGCGCCGGCGCGGCGCCGGGGGTCGGGTAGCAGGTGCAGCGGCGCTCGACGTCGATGGGCCACACGGTCGGCGTCCCCGGCGCGAACGCGGGCGCACCACTCGGTGTCACTGCACACGAAACCGCCTGTGGGACCTGCCTCGACGAGGAAGGCGTCGTCGCTGCCGCACAGTCGGCAGACCGCGCCGTCGGCGTACTCCACCTCGAACGGCACATCGTCGAAGGTCAGCGGGACGACGTCGGTGTGGGGTGGCACCGCGAAGATGCGTTTTTCGCGGCCGGCCCCGAACAGGTTGATGTGCTCGCAGTGATGCAGCCGCGGGACGTCCCAGCGAGGAATCGGTGTCGTCGCCATGACGTAGCGCCCGGCAACCAGCACCGGGTAACCCGTGGTGCGGGTGATCATGCCGTTGCGGACGATGTCCTCGTACAGGCCCACCCACATTGCCGCGTAATCGTTTTCGGCATGCATGCGGGCGCACTCGGCCACCGACTTCTGCACCTTGCGCAGTGGCTCGGGCACCGGCACCTGATATACCAGGAGGTCACCGGCGGACAGAGCCTCCTCCGGGATGCGGTGGCGCGTCTGCACCACGCTCGCTTGCCGGGTGTCCGCCGACTGCGAACAACCGGTGGCGGCCGCGATCATCCGCCGCAGGTTGGTGGCGTTGACGCCGCCGTCGTCGCCCTGGTCGATGACTTTGACGGTGTCGTTCGCGCTGATGACCGCTAAGGTCACCTGCAAACCGCCCGAACCCCACCCGCGCGCCACGGGCATCTCCCGTGACCCGAATGGCACCTGGTAACCCGGCACACAGATGGCTGTCAATGCGGCACGGCGGATTTCGCGCTTGCCGCTTTCGTCGAGAATTGCCGACGGTGTCTCGTCTGCGGTGAGCTCGGCGAGCAGTTCGGCCGTGGTGGTCATTCGCAGTCCCTTCCGGCCGGTTCGGAAACTCGCACGGCGCGGGCCGCCCCGGCGGCCTGCAACGCCTGCTTACGCTCCACCATGGAACGGAATGTCACGTAGTGCGGGAGCTTGAGGTGCTCCAAGAAACCACCCGAGTCGAGCCCGTCGGTAGTGAGCAGCAGCAGCTGCTCCAGCGGGCCGGATCGGCCGAACCGGCGGTTGGCGATGTCGAGGTTCGCCATCGCGATTGCCTTGCGTTCGTTGTGGCCGAAGCACATTCCGTACCCGACGTCGAACCGGCTACGGTCTTCGTCGGCGCCGTCGAGATCCTCGATGGCTTCGGCCTCGGTGACCCGGAACTCGCCGATCGTGACCGGTTCGCCGCTGTGCGGGTGCCTGACCTGCAGCGGCAACCGACCGTGGCGCACCTCACCGAGGGTGACCTCGTGGATGTCACCGTCGGGTCCGAGGATCGAGCGGTACCACAACCCGACCAGCGCGCCGGTCTCCGCGCGCGCCATCGCCGCAAGCGTCGCCGAGCGAGGCGCCGGCGGCTGCGGTGGAGTTCTGGTGATATCAAACGGTTCCGGGTCGTCGCCGGTGCGATGATCGAGAACCAGGCCGGCCTCGCGCAGCAGGTCGAGGAATCGGCGCGGGGCGCGCTGTTCGGCGGTGCGCGGCCCCACCGGTCCGTCGCCTGGGTCGGCCGGCGGCGGCGGCGGGCCCGCTGGCCTGTCCAACAGCCGCCTGGTGTAGTCGGTGGTACGGCCCAGGAGCTGCGGGCCGTCCGGCGCCCGGAAGGCCGGCACGATCCGGCGCATGATCGTGATGCGGTCCGGATCGATCGGCTCGCTGACGGCCAGTCGCGGCAACGTGGAACGATGCGCGCGCAACAAGTGCGCGGCCTCCAACGGGTCACCTTCGGACTGACGCAGCGCGGCCGCCGCGGCGGACTCGTCGAACAAACCCGCCTCTCCCATCACCCGGTCGACGGCCAGCCGGAACCGCGCGACGATCTGCTCGGTGCTCGCCCACGGCACCGGGGCGAAATCGCGCGCTCGGCATACCAATTCCTCCGCGGCAAGGATGGCCTCCAGCCCGCCCCGGGCTCCGGAATAGCCCATCAGTGCTCCTCGGTGATCGTGGTGGTTCGCGGCAGCCCGACGACGCGACCGTCGTCGGTGACCAGCAGGATGTCGATGCCGGCCGGGTAGGCGCCGACGACCTCGGCGCGCGCGGCGACGAAGCCGGCCGCCGCGCCCCGCGGCGTGACGGTGGCCGTGCCACGGACGCCCGGTCCCGATACCGTCCACCGGCGGGGCCCACCGTGCACGTCGGCAACACCCAGCACCACCAAGGCAGCATCCTCGGGCGCCTCGGCCGAACCGCGGCTGAAGCCGCGCAACTCGTCGGCGGTGACCGGCCTCACCGCAGCCACCAAGCGTGCCATCTCAGCCGGCCAGATCGGCGCCGACGTGGCCGTGGCGACGGTGTCCGCCCACCGGCCCCCCGGGTTCTCCAGCACGCAGACCCCGATTGTCGGGTCGGCGAGCGCGACGACCGGAACGACGGCGGGCGCCAAGCTCTCCATCGTTTGCCGGGGCAGCGCCATCGGTGTGCCGGGCCGGGCCAGCGCTTCGAGCACCACGCGAAAGGCTTGCTGCGCTGCCACGGAGTCCAGCGCGGTCACGCCGGGCGCCGTCATGTCAGCTCCTCGAAAGTGACGATGGTAGGGGCGAGTTCGGCCCACTCGCGGTCCTCCCGCTCGGTGCGCCGGGCCACAACCGAGCGGCACAGCGCGTCGACGTCCGCGGCGTGGGGCCTGCCCGCCTCCGCCTCTGCGTCCAGCACCGCGGCGGCCAGCACTGCTGCCCGGTCGTCACCGAGGCGCATCGCCCAGCCCCGCTGGCCGGCCAGCTGCACCTCCGCGCGGCAGGCCAGCACGTCTCCGAGCAGGAATCGCTCGGCGGCCACCGGCTCGCGTACCTGGGCCGAGACGAACCCGACCTCAGGCTTCACCAGCACCCGCACGTCGGTACCGTCGGCCAGGCAGGCGTCGGCCAGTGCCCGTAATTCATCGGCCTCGGCCAGGGCGAGGAGGCCGCAGCGCTCAGCGCGGCCGAATTCATTCACCGCGTCGTCCTTCCCCTGAAGTCCCTATGACCGTCAGGTCCTCGAGTTCGACGACGACCCGGACGGCGTCCGCTCGTGTCCAGGCGCTGCTGCTCAGCAGGACCCGACCGCTCCGCGCATCGCGGCTGACGCTGTCGATGCGCCACACCGGCACGCTGGCCTCGATGCCCAAGTCCCGCAGGACTTCTGGCGGCGGAATGTCCACACAGGCGCGACACCACGCCCGGACCGGGCGCACCCCGCCCAGCTCGCGCAACGCCACGTCCACCGACTCGACGCTGCGCAGCGCGACGTCGAGGTCCGGCGCGGCGGCGACGGGGATCAGTTCCTGGGTCAACGAGGCGAGCAGGTCGTTGATGAAGAAGTGCCGCAGGATCCGATACACGGGCGTGCCCACCGGCCAGCCAAGCTGTTCGGCCTCCTCGGCGCCCAGCGCCACCCGTTGCACGCCCTTGGTCTGCGCCCGCGGCGTGGCACCGCTGGCGACCACCGTGGCGTGCCACGAAGGCGGCCGGGACCGCGAGATCACGTAGTCGATGCGCCGATTGACGAATGTGCCGGCGCCCTGGATCCGGCGGACCAGCATCCGCCGCTCCAGCTCCTGCAAGGCCGAGCGAGCGGCGGCCCGCCCGACCCCGAAGCGGCTGGCGAGCTCCGGCTCGCTGGCCACGCGGGTGCCGGGTTCACAGCCCACCAGCTCGCCGGCGAGCTGGTCGGCGATCTCGAGATATCTCGGGGGCGAAGCAGCGGTCGATCTCACCCCACCACGATTCGTCGCCGGGTTGTCCACACAAGTTCGCCGCGGCCAATACGGGCGTCCACGAAGGTGAACATCTGGAACAGTTGTCGCGAACCTGGCTCAGCTCAGCTGGTGACGCAGCCACAACGCCAGCGCTTCCACGACCAGAACGGTCGCAAACACCATGATCAATATCGTTGTGACCAAGCCGAATTCGAGGATCTGTGCGCCACTGAGCAGGTCGAAACCGATACCGCCGGCGCCCACAACGCCCAGCAGGGTGGCCGATCGAATGTTCACGTCCAGCTGGTAGAGCAGGTGCCCGACGAAGCTCGGCGCGGCTTGCGGCAGCGTGCCGGTGAAGAACACCTGCCAGCGGCCGGCGCCGGTCGCCCGGATGGCCTGCTCGGGGCCCGGGTCGATCTCCTCGAGCGAATCCGCGATCAGTTTGCCGAGCAACCCGATCGCGCCCACGCTGAGCGCCAACGTGCCCGCTACCGCACCCAGGCCCGTGATCACCACGAAGACCACCGCCAACACCAGCTCCGGGATCCCCCGGATCAGCACGACGAACATTCGGAATGCTTTGCCGACAAGGGGATTGGGCGCCACATTATGCGCCGCCAGGCACCCGACGGGCAGTGCCAGCACGGCGCCGATCACGGTGGCACCCAGCGCGATCTTCACCGTCAGCCACAAATCACCCAGCAGCTGTCCGAACATGCCCGCGGTGTCGGGCGGCCAGAACAGGCCGGCGTTGCGGCCGACGCCCCGCAGCGAACTCACAAAGTGGACCGGGTCGAGATCTGCCCCCCACGCCGACATCAGCACGACAAGCGCGGTCAGTGCGGCGTACCCGGTACGGCACAACCGTCGACGCGTCCATGGCGGGCTGATCCGGTCGCCGGTCCGCAGCGGCGCGCCGGCCTTCTCGCCGGTGTCGCGCAGCAACGCCCGCCGGATTGTCCCGGACAGCAGCTCCACCAGGATGCACAACACGAGAACGACTGCAGCCAACGCCATTCCGCGCCGGTAGTCCAGCTGCTTGAATGCGGTGGCGATCGCAAATCCCAGGCCGTTGACTCCGACGAAACCCAGCAGTACCGAGATCCGCAGATTGATGTCCAGGCGGTGCAATGCGGTCGCCACGAAGGCCGGCAGCACCTGGGGCAGAACACCGGAGATTAATTGCTGGCCCCAGCCCGCGCCGGTGGCGCGAATCGCCGAACGGGGCCCCTCGTCGATCTGTTCGATCGCGTCCGCGTAGAGCTTGCCGACCATACCCACCGAGTGCAGGCCCATCGCCAGCACGCCGGTCATCGCGCCGAGCCCGAAGATGCGCATGAAGACAATGGCCATCACCACGTCGGGGATGGCGCGGACCACGACGATCACCGTGCGGGCACCGTATCGGGCGCCGGGTGCGGGGGCGGTGTTGGCGGCGGCGAGGATTGCCAGAGGCGCACTGATGACCACCGACAGCACCGTTGCCGACACGACGATGGCCAGTGTCTGTGCGGCGAGTTCCAGCAGTTCGGCGGCGGGCGGAAAGTCCAGCGGCAGCATGCGCCCGGCGAAGTCCACCGCGTTGCGGCCACTGTCGACGAAGGTCGCGATGTTGATTCGCAGGTCGACGATCGCCCGGCAGCCCAGCGCGGTCAGGGCTGCGACAACCAGCCAGGCGGCCGTGTTGCCGATCCGCGGAGCGGCCAGCGTGCCGGCCGTGTCTGCAGTCGCGATGGAGGCGCTCACGCAGAAATGCCCGCGGCCAGCACCGGCCCGGCATCCACCTTCGTGTACAGCGACATCACGTCGTCGTGGTCGAGGCCCGCCACCGCGACGTCGAGCACCAGCCGGCCGGCGCGCAGCCCGACCACCCGGTCACCCCAATCCAGTGCCAGCCCAACCTGATGCAGGCTGCACAGGACGGTGAGGCGCTGCTCGGAGCTGATGTCGCGGATCAGCTGCATCACCTGCGCCGCCGATTCGGGGTCCAGCGAAGCCACCGGCTCGTCGGCGAGGAGGATATGCGGGTGCTGCATCAACGCCCTTGCCACGGCGACACGCTGCTGCTGGCCGCCCGACAAGGTGTCGGCGCGCTGAAAGGCGCATTCCGCCAGGCCAACCCGGTCCAGCTGGGTCAGGGCCTCACGCCGAACGTCCCTGGGATAGCTGGGCAATCCGAGCCGGGGCCAGCGCAGTCGGCCGAGGGCGCCGGTGCAGACGTTCTCCAGCACAGTGAGCCGGCCGACCAGATGAAACTGCTGGAAGACGAATCCGACCCGGCGCCGCAGGCGGCGCATTTCGGCACCGCCCGCCCGCCCCACATCCGTCCCCAACACCGTGACCGTGCCGGACGTGGGCCGCTGCAGGCCGTCGACATGGCGCAGCAGGGTGGACTTGCCTGAGCCGGACGGACCCAGTAGCACCGTGATCTCGCCGGTCGCGACAGTCAACGAGACGCCGTCAAGCGCCCGCAGCCCGGAACCGAATTGCTTGGTGACTTCGTGGAAGCGAACCGCCACGTCCGTCTTCACGGCTGCCCCGCACACTGCTTGGCGCGGGTGGTGCGGCACACGGTGCGAACACTGTCGTAGAACGAGTTGTCCACCTTCGCATAACCCCAACCGTTGACCTCTCCGACGTGTGTACACGCCGGCGTGCAGATGCCGCTCAAGTTCAGGTAGTCGAGGTTGGCCATCGCGAACGCGTTGGCGAGCTTGGTCTTGAGGTCGGGGGCGAGGTCGTCGCTGACCCCGATCGGCGACCCGGGGATCAGATCCGACTTCCACACCACGTTCAGCTGACCCGGCTTGAGCTGGCCCTTCCCGGGCAGCGTCGTATCGATCATGCTCTCCTGAGCGAAGCCGGCGTCGCACTGACCGTTGAGAACGGACAGCGCCGACGCGTCGTGGCCACCGGCGATCACCTGCGTGACGTCTCTGTTCGGATCGATACCCGCATTGATCAACGCTGCCGATGGGTACAAGAAGCCGGACGTCGAGTCCGGATCGACGAAACAGACCTTCTTCCCCCTGAAGTCGGCGATGCTGTTGATCCCAGATCCCGGGCGGGTGATGCCATAGGAGTGATAGCCGGGTGGGGCGCCCTTCACCGTGGTTTCGGCGGCGACCGGGGTGACTTTGACTCCGCTGTTCTGCGCGGTGACAAGCGAGAACGGGCCGTATTGCGCGATGTCCACCTTGTCGGTGCGCTCCGCCTCGATGACCGACGAGTAGCTGGTGGCGCTCTGGAACCGAACCTTCTTACCGGTTTGCCGCTGCAGCAACGTGACGAGCGGCTGGTAGGCCTGCTGCAAGCTCTGCGCGTTTTCCGACGGGACCGCGGCGAACACCAGCTCGTCCGGGTTGCGGCCGCCGAAGCCGCCGCCGTTCGAGCGGCTGGCATCCGCACTTTGTCCACACGCGGCCAGGGCCACCGCGGCCAGCACCGCGACCCCGGCGAAGCCGGACGAACATCGGGGGGCACGGATCATTGAGACGCTCCTTCTGGCCCGGGTCGGATACGCCGGACGTCCCGATGGTTCTGTCCTCCGGTGCAGCACAAGGGAAGGGCCGGTTACCGAACGACGAATTTCGGTTGTGAATCGCCGCCACACGATCGCATGAGCGTCAGCCCGTGACGGCGGTCTCACAGCCGCGGCGAAGCGTTCCGCGGTCCCCGATTCGGAAAGCCGCGTTATGCCGAGCCGACGTGCTGAGTGGCCCGCCTGGAGTCGGACCGCGGTTGCTGCTCGCCCGCAGCGTCGACCTCCGGCGCACGGGCAGTGGCCGGGCGCAGCCAGCCCGGCAGCCAGTTCAGGGGGGCGTCGGGCGCCCGATCGAACGGGCCGCCGGTCGGATCGTCCACCCGGCCGGCCCAGCGCACCAGGTCCTCCTCGGGGCGATAGATCTGCCGTACCACCAGCGCGCACAGCGCGACCACCGCGATGTCACGCAGCAACACGGTCGTGGTGAAGAATTGGTCGGGCAGGGAGCGGTTCGGATTCCCGTAGAGGTAATACATCCGCGGCACCCACACCAGGGCGTCAATGGTCATCCACGCCAAGAGCACTCGGCGATGCGGCAGGGCCAGCACCGCCAGCGGCACCAGCCACAACGAGAACTGCGGGCTCCACACCTTGTTGGTCAGCAGGAAGGCCGCCACCACGAGGAACAACAGCTGCGCCACCCGCGGCCGTTGCGGAGCAGTGAGCGCGACGTAGGTGATTGCCGCGCAACACACCAGGAACAACACGGCCACCACCGCGTTCAGCACCACGGGCGGCTGCCAGAAACCCAGCTTCGGGTCGAAGCCGCGCCAGCCCGTGAACGACTTCACGACGTTGTACACCGAATCCATGTCATCGCCGCGTCGCGTGTTGAGCCGGAAGAACTCGGACCACCCCCGCGGAAAGAGCAGCAGCACCGGCAGATTCACCGCCAACCAGGTCACCGCGGCCGCCCCGGCGGTGCGGGCAAGCGCGCCGAGGCGGCGGGTGCGAATGCCGAGCACCAACATCGGACCCAAGAACAGCAAGGGATACAGCTTGGCGGCGGCGCCCAGCCCGATCAGGACACCGGCCAACACCGGCCTACGCCGCGCCCACGCCAGCAGGCCGGCCATCGCGAAACCCGTTGCCAGCGCGTCGAAGTTGGTGAAGATCTGAAAAATCACCAGCGGCGACGCGGCCACCAACGCCGCATCCCATACCCGGCGCCCCGCCAGCCCCGCCGTGGCCCAGACGGTGGCCAGCCAGGCCAGCGCCAGCCCGAACGCCGCGACATCGAAGAACATCACGACCTCGGCGACCACCGGCACCGGAGCCAGCTTGCTCAGCGCGGTGTAGCTCTTGGCCACCGCCATCGATACGTACTGATAGACGCCCGTGAGCACCGGATACTCCATATAGCGCACCGCAGGCTTGCCGTTGTATTGCGTCTGCGGGGCACCGCTTCCGTCGGTCTCTATCCAGCTGGATTTGTACGGAAACTTGCCCTGGCTCAACAGCTCCGCGCCGTAGAGCGGCACCGTGTCCGAATAGCACAGCTCGTAATAGGCGCGCTGGTTGTCCCAATTAGCGACCCGCTGATCACCGGTCCCGGTGCCGGTGCTCTGCAGGCATGCGGCCTTGGTCGACCAGCCCAGAGCCAAGAACACCAGCGCCATCACGAACATCGCACGCACCGGCGTCATGAGCCGGCCACGCCCGATCAGCGCGTGCCGGCCCACCGGTCCGCCGATGACCTCCGCGAGCGCGGACCCCAGAACGTCGGTGCGGCTGGGACAATCGCGATTGCCGACGCTGCGCAGGTCCGCGGCCAGCGGCTGCGGCGAAATGGTGGCGCTGCGGGGTTCGGTGCCTATGGCGCTTTGCGGTTGGGCGCCCGTCACGGCGGCGGCTGGCCCGGCGGCGGGGCTTGCGGACCGCCCGGCGGGACGCCGCCACCAGGCGGACCGCCCGGCCCACCGGGTGGCGGCGGCCCGGCGGGAATCGTCGTGGGGGGACCCACCGGAATCGTGATGCCGGGGGCGATCTCGACCGTTGGCTGAATGACCGTCTCCGATGGCGGCGGAGGCGGCGGCGCCGCCGGCACGCCCGCGTAGCCACCGATCTCGGTCGGCTTGGGGAAAGACTCGTTGGAGGTGCCCTTCAGCGCGCCGTCCATCGTCGCCTTCCAGATGTCCGACGGCAGCCCGGAACCGTAAACCGGCGCGCCCGAGGCGGTTACCAGCGGCTTGTCGCCCTTGACCGTGCCGACCCACACCGCCGTCGACAACGACGGCGTGTAGCCCACCATCCAGGCGTCCTTGTCGGAGGTGGTGTCCCCAAACTGCGTGATGCCCGTCTTGGCCGCCGACGGCCGGCCGCCGGCCAGGCTGTGTCCGCGCGAATAGCTCGCGATGGGCTCCATGGCCGCGGTGACGTTGTCGGCGACGGCCTTGTCGATGCGCTGCTCGCCCGCGTTGTCCCTACTGCCGGCGTCGAACAGGACCTGTCCCTCGGAGTTGACCACCTTCTGCACGAAATGCGGCCGGTGATAGACCCCGGAGTCCGCCAGCGTGGCGTAGGCCGACGCCATGTCGATCGGCCGGGTCTCGTACTGACCCAGCACCACACCGTTGTTGGGTGGGCCGCCCTTGCCGTCCTCGGACAGCGTGTGCTCGACGCCGGGGAAGCTGGTGGCGATGCCGGCCTGGTGCGCCGCGTCCGCGACCGCCTGCGCGCCGCCCTTGAGCTTGAGCATCAGCCGGTAGTACGAGGTGTTCAACGATTGCTTGAGCGCCTGGGCGATGTTGCACGTCCCGCAACTCTCACCGTCGACGTTGGTGATCTTGATGCCGTCGACCGTCAGCGGCGAGCTGTCGACCTGATACCCCAGGCCGATCCCTTGCTCGAGGGCGGCCACCAGCGCGAACACCTTGAACGACGAGCCCGTCTGCAGCCCGGCCTGCGCGAAGTCGAAACCGTTGGCGTCCGAGCCGCCGTAGTAGGCGCGAATGTCACCGTTGTGCGGGTCGATCGAGACCACGGCGGCGCGCATGTCCGGGTCCTGCCCGTCGAGGTACTTCGACACCGCCTTCTCCGCGGCCTGCTGCGCTTTCGGGTCGATCGTCGTGGTGACCTGCAGGCCTTGGGTGTTCAACGTCTGCTCATCGATGTTGAACAGCTCCATGAGTTCTTTGGTCACCTGGCGTTCAATCAGCCCGTTGGGACCGCTGGTCTGGTTCTGCTCGCGTGCCACGTCGGGCGGCACCGTCGCCGGAAACACCTGGGCGGCGCGATCACTCGGTGACAACGCTTTGGTTTCCACCATGCCGTCGAGGACCCAGTTCCAGCGGGCCGCGGCGCCCTTGGGATCAACCGCGGGGTCCAGCGAGGACGGCCGACGGATCAGGGCCGCCAGCAGCGCTCCCTCGGACACGGTGAGCTGGTCGACCGGTTTGTCGAAATAGGCCTTGGCGGCGGCGGAGATCCCGTAGGCGCCCCGACCGAAATAGATGATGTTCAGGTAGGCCTGCAGCACATCGTCTTTCGACCACTCCCCCGACATCTTGGTGGCGATCACGAGTTCCTTGGCCTTGCGCACGAGGCCGCTTACCCCGTGCTGCGCGGAACCGACGAGCGCGTTCTTCACGTACTGCTGGGTGATCGTCGAACCGCCCTGCAGGTCTCCGCCGCCGAAGAGGTCGTTGTTCACCGCGCGGGCAAAGCCGGTGAACGAGAAGCCCGGGTTGGTGTAGAAGTTACGGTCCTCGGCGGCGATCACCGCCTGGCGGACGTGCACCGGCACCTGGCTGAGATTTACGTCGACCCGATTGCCCTCGGGAGGGATGATTTTGGCGATCTCGGAGCCGTCACTGGCCAGGATCGTGGACACCTGGTTGGTCCGGATGTTGCCCGGCTTGGGCACGTCGACGATGAAGTACGCCATCCCGAAGGTGACGAGTGGGAGCAGCACCAGCATCGCGGCGGTCAGGTAGGCCGCTCGGCGCACCCACAGCCAGTTGATCTGCTGCGTCCAATTCCAGTCGGGGCCGCGGCCGGCAACTCGGTGTCCCGGCTGGGCCGGCCGCCGGGGCCCCGGTGGCGGTTGGTCACCGGAGAACAGGTGGTCGCGCCGTGGCGAGGTCGTCGCCCGCCCGTCCAGCGCGGCCTTGACCTCCTCGATCGCGTCCCGTTGCACCGGGCCCGTCGAAGTTCCCCCCAGCGCGGCTCGGACGTCGTCGATGGGGTCGGACCGCCGCGGCGACCGATCGTCGACGACGGGCGGCAGGACCGTGGTCAACCGGTCGTCCGGGGGTACCCCACGCCGATGGCCGCGTACCGGCGGCACGCTCCGACCGGCTGTGCCCTCAAAAGCCTCGTGCTTGCCCACCCGCTCAGTCGCTGACGTATGCGGGTCACCCGGCGACTGGTCGTGGCGCCCTTCGCTACTCAATGGCCGTGCGGGCGCCGTTGCGCGCCGTTCGCCGTCGCGTGCCCTTCGGGGGACGCACCGCGCCGAGGACATACGACTTGACCAAGTGGTTCCAGCTGCAGGTCCGGCAAACCTCCACGACGTGGACGGCAAACTCATCGAAACGGGTGGCCAGTAAAACCAACTCTTCTGCGGTCCGCGCCGAGCCCGAAACCGGGCCCAGGTGCTCGCCGAAGACCCACGAAACCAGCGTGAGTTGTTCCTTGCGGCAGATCGGGCACATCACCTTGCTCGTCTTGCCGTGGAACTTCGCCGCGCGCAGCAGGTACGGGTTCGCGTCACACACCTCGGACACACCGGTGCGGCCCGAATAAACCTCGGCCAGCAGGGAACGGCGCCGAAGCGCGTAGTCCACCACCTGTCGCTGCAGTCGCACGATGACCAGAGTACGTCGCCATCCGCGGCGCTGATACGCAACCAAGGCTGTCACCGGCCGCGCCGCCAGCGACTGTGCTGAACGCCGGCTGACTTCTACGATCATCGCGTGGCGAAAGTGCTCGGGACACCGCTCACCGGTGAGGCGACATCGTCGACCCGCGCCAAAGACAGCGACCGGCAAGAGACCTGCAAGGTCCTCGACGACGCCCTCAACGACGGCGAGCTGTCGATGGCAGAGCATCAACAGCGTGTCAGCACGGCCACCAGCGCCGTCACCCTCGGCGACCTGCGGGCCTTGGTGTCGGACCTGCAATCCGGGAGTGCCGTGCTGCAGCCGCCACCCGTCACGCGGGCGCGGCGGCTCGCCACCCCCAACGGTTGGGCGCTCCTGGCGATCGCCTTCGTGGCGTCCGTGCTGCTGGGCATGGGGATCGGCTGGGGGCTGTACGGCAACACCAAGTCGCCGCTGGACTTCACGACCGATCCCGGCGCCAAACCCGACGGGGTGGGACCGGTGGTGCTGACCCCGCCCACGGAGTTGCACTCGGTGGGCGGGCTCACTGGCCTGATGGAGCAAACACGCAAGAGATTCGGCGACACCGTCGGTTACCGGCTGGTGGTCTATCCGACGTACGCCGTGCTCGACCGCCCCGACCCCTCCGACGACCGGCGCGTGCTGGCCTACGACTACCGGGGCGGGTGGGGCGACCCCACCAGCTCCGCGAAGAGCTCCGCGGACGGGCCGGTGCCCGTCGACCTGAGCAAGTTCGACATCACCGCGACGGTCGGGATCATGCGCGGCTCCCCCGAGACGCTGCACATGAAGCCGTCCGACGTGAAGACCACCTACCTCGTCATCGAACCGGCGACGGACCCGACCGCACCGGGCTCGCTGTCTCTGTCGGTGTACGTCTCCAGCGACTACGGCGGTGGATTCATCGTCTTCGCAGGTGACGGCACGATCAAGCGCGTCAACCTGCCCTGATCTCGGGTTGAATCGCAGGCAAAGCGGTGACTAATGTCGCACCAACGCGCGGTAGTGTTGTGGCGAATATATCGAAACGATACGATTGCGCGAGGCGTCGGACCGTCGTAACAGCCATGAAGAGGAGGTGAGTCGATGCTCGAGCTCGCCATCCTGGGACTCCTCATCGAGTCGCCGATGCATGGCTACGAGCTGCGTAAGCGGCTGACCGGCCTGCTGGGGGCGTTCCGGGCGTTCTCGTACGGTTCGCTGTACCCGGCCCTGCGCCGGATGCAGGCGGACGGTCTGATCGCCGAGAACGCGGCCCCCGCCGGCACGCCGGTCCGTCGGGCACGTCGGGTCTACCAGCTCACCGACGAGGGTCGGAGACGCTTCACCGAGTTGGTGGCCGACACCGGTCCGCACAACTACACCGACGACGGCTTCGGGGTGCACCTCGCGTTCTTCAACCGGACTCCGGCGGAGGCGCGGATGCGGATCCTGGAAGGTCGCCGCCGTCAGGTCGAGGAGCGCCGTGAGGGCCTGCGCGAGGCGGTGGCGCGGGCCAGCAGTTCTTTCGACCGCTACACCCGACAGCTGCATCAGCTCGGGCTCGAGTCCAGTGAGCGTGAAGTCAAGTGGCTCAACGAACTCATCGCCGCGGAGCGGGCCATGCCCGGCCTCTCCGAATAGGCACCAAACACCAGCACAGAACGATCGACAGCCCGAAACCGGGGACCAGAGGTTATGGAGTTAGGAGAACGCCCTATGAGTGAGCAGCAGCCGCCGAAGGCGGAAGAGGCGCAGACGGAGGTTCGAGTCGCCATCGTCGGCGTCGGGAACTGCGCGTCATCGCTGGTTCAGGGCGTGCAGTATTACCAGGACGCGGACCCGAACAGCACCGTGCCCGGGCTGATGCACGTGAAGTTCGGCCAGTACCACGTGCGCGACGTGAAGTTCGTGGCCGCCTTCGACGTGGACGCCAAGAAGGTCGGCTTCGACCTTTCGGAGGCGATCTTTGCGTCGGAGAACAACACCATCAAGATCGCCGACGTGCCGCCGACCGACGTGGTGGTGCAGCGCGGCCCGACCCTCGATGGCATCGGCAAGTACTACGCCGACACGATCGAGGTGTCCGACGCCGAGGCCGTCGACGTGGTCAAGGTGCTCAAGGATGCCAAGGTCGACGTGTTGGTGTCCTATCTTCCTGTCGGTTCAGAAGAGGCCGACAAGTTCTACGCCCAGTGCGCCATCGACGCCGGCGTCGCGTTCGTCAACGCGCTGCCCGTGTTCATCGCGTCGGACCCGGTGTGGGCCAAGAAGTTCGCCGACGCGGGCGTGCCGATCGTCGGTGACGACATCAAGAGCCAGGTCGGCGCGACGATCACCCACCGGGTGATGGCCAAGCTGTTCGAGGACCGCGGCGTGCAGCTCGACCGCACCATGCAGCTCAACGTGGGTGGCAACATGGACTTCCTCAACATGCTCGAGCGCGAGCGGCTGGAGTCCAAGAAGATCTCCAAGACCCAAGCCGTCACGAGCAACTTGCAGCGTGAGTTCAAAACCAAGGACGTCCACATCGGTCCGTCCGATCACGTGGGCTGGCTCGATGACCGCAAGTGGGCGTACGTGCGCCTGGAGGGCCGCGCCTTCGGCGACGTGCCGCTCAACCTGGAATACAAGCTCGAGGTGTGGGACTCGCCGAACTCGGCGGGCGTCATCATCGACGCGGTCCGCGCGGCCAAGATCGCCAAGGACCGCGGCATCGGCGGCCCGGTGATCCCGGCGTCGGCCTACCTGATGAAGAGCCCGCCGCAGCAGCTGCCCGACGACGTCGCGCGCGCTCAGCTGGAAGAGTTCATCATCGAGGGGTAGTTCCGCCTTCACCGAATGTGCGGTGGGGTCGCCGGGTGCGATCTCACCGCACATTTGTGTCTGCGCGTCTCGAAACCGGACGGGCCTCTTCCCCGGGCCGGGACCAGTTCGTAGGGTCAGAGCTCGTGACCGAGATATCCGAAGACGAACTGACCGGATTATCCGAGTTCTCGCTGCTGGCCGAGAACGCCGAACAGGCCGGGTTTACGGGGCCGCTGCCGAACGTGGAGCGGGTCGAGGCCGGCGCGGGCGAGGGCCGCATCAGCGCGCTGCGCTGGGGCGTCACTCCCCCGCGGATCGTCTTCCTGCACGGCGGCGGCCAGAACGCCCACACCTGGGACACCGTGATCGTCGGCCTCGGCGAGCCCGCCCTGGCCATCGACCTGCCCGGGCATGGCCATTCGGCGTGGCGCGAGGACGGCGACTATTCGCCCAGGCTCAACGCCGAGGCGGTGTTGCCCGCGCTGCGCGAACACGCGCCCGGCGCCGAGCTCGTGGTCGGCATGTCGCTGGGCGGGCTGACCGCCATCAGCCTGGGAGCGGCGGCGCCCGAACTGGTGAACGAACTCGTCCTCATCGACGTCACGCCTTCGGCACTGCAACGGCACTCGGAGATGACCAAGGAACAGCAGGGCACCGTCGCGTTGATGCACGGCGAGCGTGAATTCGAAAGCTTCCAGGCGATGCTGGACCTGACCGTCGCCGCAGCGCCCCACCGCGAGGTCAAGGCGCTGCGTCGCGGGGTGTTTCACAACTCGCGCCGGCTGGACAACGGCAGCTGGACCTGGCGCTACGACGCCATCCGCACCTTCCCCGACTTCACCGGCCTCTGGGCCGACGTCGACGCGCTGTCGGCACCCGTCACCCTGGTGCGCGGTGGCAAGTCCGGGTTCGTCACCGACGAGGATGCTGCCGAACTCAGCAGGCGCGCAAGGCATTTCCGGCGAGCCCAAATTGTCGATGGCGCGGGGCACTCCGTGCAGAGCGACCAGCCGAGGGCGCTGATCGGCCTGCTGCGCGAGGTGCTTGACGCGCGCTGAGCTTACGGTGGTCGTATGAACTCAGACCTTCCCGCCCGGCCCGTCCGCATCGGAGTGCAGCTGCAGCCCCAGCACGCACCCGAGTACCGGCAGATCCGAGATGCTGTCCGCCGCTGCGAGGACATCGGCGTGGACATCGCCTTCAACTGGGACCACTTCTTCCCGCTCTACGGCGATCCCGACGGGGCCCACTTCGAGTGCTGGACGTTGCTCGCGGCCTGGGCCGAACAGACGTCGCGCATCGAGATCGGCGCCCTGGTGACCTGCAACTCCTATCGCAACCCCGAACTGCTCGCCGACATGGCCCGCACCGTCGACCACATCTCGGGCGGCCGGCTCGTGCTGGGCATCGGGTCGGGCTGGAAGCAGAAGGACTACGACGAGTACGGCTACGACTTCGGGACCGCCGGTAGCCGCCTCGATGACCTCGCGGCCGCGCTGCCCCGGATCGAGTCTCGACTGGCCAAGCTCAATCCCCCGCCGACCCGCGACATCCCGGTACTGATCGGTGGCGGCGGGGAACGCAAGACGCTGCGGCTGGTCGCCGAGCACGCCGACATCTGGCACAGCTTCGCGTCAGCCGACGAGTACCCGGCCAAGGCGGAGGTCCTGCAACGGCACTGCTCCGACGTCGGCCGCGACCCGGCCGCCATCGAACACTCTGCCGCGGTACAGGACGGCGGCGGGCTGGTCCCCAACGCTCAGGCCCTCGTCGACGTCGGCGTCACCCTGCTGACCGTCGCGTGCGACGGCCCCGGCTACGACCTGACCGCCGCGGAAACGCTGTGCAAGTGGCGCGATAGCCGGTAGGCCGGCGGGCCGCGTTCACCGCGGCTTCATCGGCCAAACACCTTTAAGCGCGCGCCAAGTCATGATTAACTTCTCAGCGCCAGCTGGCCCAAGCTGGTGGGAAGAGACTTGAGAACACAGATGCCGAAGAAATACGGGGTCAAAGAGAAGGACCTGGTAGTTTCGCACATCCTCAATCTGGTGCTGACCGGGAAGCTGCGGAGCGGCGACCGCGTCGACCGCAACGAGATCGCGGTTGGTCTGGGAGTCAGCCGCGTCCCGATCCAGGAGGCACTGGTCCAGCTCGAGCACGACGGCATCGTGTCCACGCGCTACCACCGTGGCGCGTTCGTCGAGCGCTTCGACGAGGCCACCGTCCTCGAGCATCACGAGCTGGACGGCATGCTCAACGGCATCGCGTCGGCG